>CAZVRR010000167.1:0-9035 GCA_964629745.1 uncultured Planctomycetales bacterium
CACGTGGACTGGTGCGCAGTCGAGCAGACACAATCCATTCTACGATTCGCGGCGCGACGGTGTCAAAAGGCGCGGCCGCCGGCGTCGGTCGGCGGCTCCCCCGCGCTGGCGGGGGCGTTGGCCGCTTGTGAGGCGCTGCGGGCCGGACTAGGATCCCGCGTGCGTGGGGAAATCGGGCGCTCCGACTTCTGGATGGGTATGCCGTGGACCGACCGCCGCTGAAGCCCCTGTCGTTGACCATCATGTTCCCGTGCTACAACGAGGAGGCCAACGTCGAACGCGTGACGCGCGCCGCCGTGGCGGTGGCGCACCGGATCGCCGACGACTACGAGGTGCTGATCGTCAACGACGGCAGCCGCGATCGCACGGGAGAGATTGGCGAGCGCCTGGCCGGTGAGGATCCGCATGTGCGGATCGTGCACAACCGGCCGAACCAGGGCTACGGCGGCGCGCTGGCGCGCGGTTTCCGCGAAGCCCGGAAGAACTGGATTTTCTACACCGACGGCGATGGGCAGTTCGATTTCGAGGAATTGCCGGGGCTGCTGCCGCTGCTGGAAACGCACGACATCGTCTCGTGCTACCGGCTGGACCGCCAGGATCCGCTGCTGCGCAAGGTGAATGCCTTTGCCTGGTCGACGCTGGTCAACCTGCTCTTCTCGATCCGGCTGCGGGACATCGATTGCGCGTTCAAGATCTATCCGCGCACGTTCATCGGGCAGATCGAGCTGAAGAGCCGCGGAGCGCTGATCGACACGGAGATGCTGGCCAAGGCGCGCAACCTGGGCTGCTCGATTGCCCAGGTCGGCGTGCATCACTACCCCCGCGTTGCCGGCCAGCAGACCGGCGCGAACCTGAAGGTGATCCTGCGCGCTTTCCGCGAACTGTTCAAGCTGTACCGGCAGATCAAGGCGGAGGGCCGCACGGGCCGGCCTTCGCCGACGCAGATTTGAAGGCGGCGGCAATCCGCGTCACCGCCAGGGCCGAAACCGACCAATCGGAACAGTCGCGCGATGCACATGTGGGCAGCACTGAATTGGCAGGCCTGGTTCACGCTCGCCCTGGTCTGTTACATCCTCGCCATGCTCGCGCTCACCCAGCTCGCGGCGGACGTGATCCTGGTTTCGGCGGTCACGGCGCTGCTGGTTGCCGGCGTGCTCACGCCCGCCCAGGCCTTCGCGGGTATGTCGAACGAGGGAATGCTCACGGTTGCCGTGCTGTACGTGGTGGTTTCAGGCGTGCAGGCCACCGGCGGCACGGCGCTCGTGGTGCAGGGCGTGCTCGGACACCCGCGCAGCGCGGGCGGCGCGATCGCCAAGATGACGCTGCCCGTCGCGTTCGTCAGCGCCTGGCTGAACAACACCCCGGTCGTGGCCATGCTCGTGCCGGTGATCCATGACTGGGCCAAGCGCCTGCGGCTGCCCGCCTCCAAGCTCATGATTCCCCTCAGCTACGCCGCCGTGCTGGGCGGCGTGTGCACGCTGATCGGCACGAGCACGAACCTGGTGGTGACCGGGCTGCTGAAGGCCGCCGGCCTGCAGGGACTGAGCATGTTTGACCTGGCGTGGGTCGGCGTGCCCATCGCGCTGGCCGGCATCGGGTTCCTGGTGCTGACGCAACGATGGTTGCTGCCGGAACACGGGCCGGCCTTCGCCGCCGGCGGTGACCTGCGCGAATACGCCGTGGAGATGGTGATCGAGCCGGGCGGGCCGCTGGTCGGAAAGACCATCGAGGCGGCCGGGCTGCGGCACCTGCCCCAGATGTTCGTCGCCGAGATCGAGCGCGACGGGGAGCTGCTGCCCGCGGTGTCGCCGAGCGAACGGCTGCGCGCCCACGACCGGCTGACGTTCGTGGGGGTCGTGGACTCGGTCGCCGACTTGCAGAAGATCCGCGGCCTGCGCCCGGCCACGGACCAGGTCCACAAGCTCGGCGCCCCGCGGCCGCAGCGCTGCCTGATCGAGGCCGTCGTCGCGGATCGTTGTCCCAACGTCGGACAGACGATTCGCGATGGCCGGTTCCGCACGACGTACAACGCCGTCGTGATCGCGGTCGCCCGCAGCGGGACGCGGATCAATCGCAAGATCGGCGACATCGTGCTCCAGGCCGGCGACAACCTGCTGCTCGAGGCGCATCCCAACTTCGTCGAGCGCGAGCGCAACTCGCAGCATTTTCACCTGGTCAGCCAGGTCGCGAATTCCAGCCCGCCGCGCCACGAGCGGGCCCTGCTGGCCATTGCGATCCTGGTGGGACTGATCGTCGTGGTCAGCTTCGAGTGGCTGAGCATGCTCGTCGCCGGCATGGTGGCCGCCGGCGCGATGATCGTGACGGGCTGCACGCGCAGCCAGCTCGCCCGCCGCAGCGTGGACTGGTCGGTGCTGATCGCGATCGCCGCGGCCCTGGCGGTGGGCAAGGCCGTCGAGATCACCGGGCTCGCCGCGGCGGTCGCCCACTCGTTCATCGACCTGGCGGGGGGGCAGCCTTGGCCGACACTGGTGGTCGTCTACGGGGTGACGTTGCTCCTGACCGAGCTCGTCACCAATAACGCGGCGGCGGTGCTCGTATTTCCGATCGTGCTCGAGGCGGCGCGCGACCTGAACGTGGCTCCGCTGCCGTTCGTGATCGCGCTGGCCCTGGCTGCCTCGCTGGCTTTCGCCACGCCCCTGGGCTACCAGACGCACATGATGGTCTACGGCGCCGGCGGCTACCGGTTTCGTGACTTCCAGCGCGTGGGAGTGCCGCTCGACCTGCTCTGCTGGATACTCGCCGCGCTGCTGATTCCGCTGGTCTTTCCGTTCACACCCGCGCGCTGACCCCCTCAGGACCGCCGCGCCGGACTCACCGGCGCATGCAGGTTCAAGGGCCCGATCCCCGCGCCCAGCCCGGGACTCGTGCGCAGGGCCTCGTGCACGAAGGACTTGGCCGCGCGGATCGCCTCCACCACCGGCGTGCCGCGCGCGAGCTGCGCCGTGATGGCGGCGGCGTAGGCACAGCCGCTCCCATGTGTGTGACGCGTGTCGACCCGCGCCGCCGTCAGATGCTCAATGCGGCCCGCGCTCCAGAGCACGTCCACCGCCTGGTCCGCCAGCCGGCCACCCTTGACCAGCACGTGCCGCGCGCCGCAGCGCGCGATGGCCGCCGCCGCCCGTTCCATCGACGGTACGTCGCCGACCGGCATCTCGGCCAGGGCGGCGGCCTCTGGCATGTTCGGCGTCACCAGGAACGCGCGGGCCAGCAGCTTCGTGCGCAGCGCCTCAGCGGCGTCGGGTGCGATGAGCGCATGGCCATGCTTGCTGATCATGACCGGGTCGACCACGAGCGGGAACGCAAAGTCCGCCGCCCGCTCGGCCAGCGCCGAGATGAGCGCTGCCGATCCGAGCGCCCCCGTCTTGGCAGCCTGCGGCGGAATGTCGGCCAGCACGGCTTCGAGCTGCGCCAGCACGAAGTCGACCGAAAGCACCTCCACGGCACTGACGGCCTGCGTGTTCTGAACCGTCAGCAGCGTGACGACACTCATGCCGTAGACGCCGTGCTGGTGGAACGTCTTCAAGTCGGCTTGCAGGCCGGCGCCGCCCGAGGGATCGGAGCCGGCAATCGTCAGCGCGGCGGGGATCACGTTGCTGCCTCCAGCGGGGCCGCGAAGAAAGCAAGCTCGCACTGCATCGCGTAGCGGTACGCGTCGCGGACGGCGGGGCTGTCGGTCGCCTGCTCGTCCAGCAGACTCTCGATCTCCCGTGCAAAGGCTTCGAATTCCGGGCTGCTGTAGTTCCGGATCCACTCGGCGTAGGCGTGCTGGGGCACACCGGCCGCCGCAAGCTGCTGGCCCAGCCAGGCGTACAGGCGCACGCACGGCGTCATGGCGGCGATCGTCTGTCCGGGCTCCGATTGCCACGCCGTGGCCAGCAGGAAATCGGTGTACGTGCGACAGGCCGGCAGCGGCTCCACGCGGTGAAGGTCGATGCCGAGGCGCGCGGCGTAGCCGGAGTGGAGTTGCAGCTCGTCCAGGGCGGCGCCCATCAGCCGATGCAGCCGGCGCACATCCTCGATCCGCGCGCAACGGGCCGCCGCCAGCGCATAGGCCTGCACGAACGCGCGGATGTAGAACGCATCCTGTGCGACGTAGCGCTTGAACGCGTCGGCGGCGAGCGATCCATCGGCCAGTCCGCGCACGAACGGATGTTCCAGGTTCGCGCGTGCCAGGTCCTGGTTCGCGGCCCAGAGGGTCTCATGCAGCATCATGCTTCCACCGTCATGTTCCAGAACGCCGCCTCGTAGCGGAGGACCTGGTCGAAGTGCTCCGGGCAGTCAGCGGTCGGCTGTTGCGGCGTCAGGCGCAGCAGGTCGCGGACGTAGCCGCGGAAGTCCGCGTGCGACCAGCGGGCGATGTACTCCGCGTAGGGACCTTCGGGGGCCAGGCGACTCCAGGCCACCAGGTAGGAGACTTCGACGCCGTAGAAGCAGCTCAGCAGAACCTCCGGCGACTGGGTATGACCGACGCGCATCAGGAAGTCGACGTAAGCCCGGCACACCGGGTGCGGCGCGACGTTGAGGTCCACGCCGCGGGCCCGGCCCTGCTGTTCAAACCACGTGAGCTCCTGGTCCAGCCCGACCAGGCCTGCCAGCACCGGGCCCTGCTGGCGGCGCGGGATCCGTGCGACCGCCAGGGCGGCGAAGCGCAGCAGGCCGCCGACGAACAGGTAGTCCTGCGCGAGCCAGCGGTCGAACGCTGCACGGGGCAGGCGGCCGGCCGCGATTTCGTCGAGGAAGCGCGCCTGCGTCCCGAGCTGCCAGAGCCTGCCGGCGCCGACCGCCAGCGGTGAGCGTGCAAATTCGTCCGGCTGCACGGCGGCATGTACTTGTGTTTCGCGTTGACTCATTCGGCCTCACTTGCGTTCGTACGTGCCGATCAGCTCACCTTCCGCCAGGATGTGCCCATGCATGCGCTTGAGCAGCTCTTCCTTGGTGATTCCGGGCGGAAGGCTCAGGTTCGCATCCAGGGCGTAGAGACGGAAATGGTAATGGTGCAGCCCGTGGCCGGGCGGCGGCATCGGCCCGCCGTAGCCGATCTTGCTCCAGGAGTTCTTTCCCTGCCGCGCGCCCGCCGGCTGGGCCGGCTGCTCCTTCTTTTCGATGTTTTCGGGGAGCGCGGTAGTTCCGGCCGGCAGGCCGTAGAGGACCCAGTGTACCCAGGGCTCGGGACGCGGGGCATCGGGGTCATCACAGAGCAGCGCCAGTTCCCGCGTACCCGCCGGCGCGCCGGACCACGTCAGGGGCGGCGAGACGTCGGCGCCCTCGCCGGTGTACTTCTTCGGGATCTTCTCGTTGGCCTGGAACGCCGCACTTTCGATCGTGAGTTTCATGGTTGCCTCTCCGGCCGCCGCGGGCGCCGAGCCAGGCGGGCTTGCGCCGGGCGGGGCCACATCTTGCCCCGTCGCCGCGAAGGCGAGCAGGATCACCGTGCCGCACGACAGGTGGTGCGCTGGCATGCCTGTGCTCCAAGTTGACAGCGGGCCCGAACCGCAACCGGATATGCTACTGTAACGAACCGCGTGGCCAAGCGGGAGGCCGGTCCATCGGCTCCGGAGCAACACATGAAGGCCATGGAACTTCGGGAACTTGCAGGCATCGAACAGGCTCCCTTACGCCTGGTTTCACGGCCCGATCCGCTCCCGGGGCCCGGCGAGGTGCGCCTGCGCGTACACTGCTGCGCCATCTGTCGCACGGACCTGCACGTGATCGAGGGCGAACTGCCCCGCATGCACCTGCCGATCGTGCCGGGACACCAGGTCGTCGGCACGGTCGACCGGGTAGGACCGGGCTGCAATCTGCTCCGGCCGGGCGACCGGGTGGGGGTGGCCTGGCTGCGTCACACGTGCGGGGCCTGCCCCTTCTGTACGTCCGGCCGCGAAAACCTGTGCCCGGCCCAGCGGTTCACCGGCTATCACGCGGACGGCGGCTATGCCGAGCTGGCCTGCGCGCCCGAGGCGTACACGTACCGGATTCCCGAGTCGTTTTCCGACCTCGAGGCGGCCCCGCTACTGTGCGCGGGAATCGTGGGTTACCGGGCCCTGCAGCGCAGCCGCGTTCCGCCGGGCGGCCGGCTGGCGCTGGTGGGGTTCGGCTCCTCGGCACACGTGGTGATGCAGATCGCGCTCGGCCGCGGCTGCGAGGTCTACGTGGTGACCCGCGGCGCCCAGCACCGCGAGCTGGCCCGCCAGATGGGGGCCAAATGGGTCGGAGCCGAACCGGCGCAGCTCCCCGTCCGTGTCGACAGTACCATCCTGTTTGCCCCCGCCGGCGGACTGGTGCCGCCGCTGCTCGAACGTCTGGAACGCGGCGGGACACTCGCCCTGGCCGGGATCTACCTGTCCGATGTCCCGACGCTGAACTACGAGGCGCAGCTGTTCTACGAGCGCGACGTGCGATCGGTCACGGCCAACACGCGGGCCGACGGGCGCGAACTGCTGGCGGAGGCGGCGGCGCTGCGGCTGCGGCCCCACGTGAGCACGTATCCGCTGGCGGACGCCAACCGCGCCCTGCTGGACCTCAAGGCCGACCGCATCAACGGGACGGGCGTGCTCGTCGTCGAAACCTGACCGGATCGTGGCACCGCGCGGCTGGGGTCAGCAAAGGCTGCCCGCACGCCTGCCCGTCGCCATTTCACCCAACCGGTGGTATACTCTGCGGTTCGGATAATTCAGATGGGCACCGCATGTCGCCCGCGGCCGGCACGTTCGACCGGCGGGGCCTGCACCGCCGCCGCGTCTGACTGAAGGAGCCGGTACAACATGATTCGTGCGAGCGAACTGCGGAAGGGAAAGCTGATCTCATACAACAACGACCTGTACACCGTCCATACGACACAGCATGTCGCCAAGGGCAACTGGCGCAGCTACATCCAGACCCGCTTGAAGCAGTTGAAGACCGGCCAGGTCATTGACGCCCGGTTCGCGGTCGACGATGTGCTCGAGACGCCGTTTGTCGAGAACAAGCCGTTCGAGTTCCTGTACCGGGACGGCGAGGATTTCGTGCTGATGGACCAGGTGAGCTACGACCAGATCCACGTGTCCAGCGACGTGATGGGCGAGGCGGAGCTGTACCTGAAGGGCAATGAGACCGTTGTGTGCATGATCATCGATGGCAAGATCGTCGGCGTCGAGCTGCCGAACACCGTCGAGCTGAAGGTCACCGATACGCCGCCGGCGGTGCGCGGGGCGACGGTCACAAACCAGACGAAGGATGCGACTCTGGAGACCGGCCTGCGGATCAAGGTGCCGCCCTTTGTCGAGAACGGCGAGGTCGTGCGGGTCGATACGCGTTCGGGCGAGTACCTGGAGCGGGCCAAGTAGTGCGCCGCCGGGCGGGCGCGTGAGCAGGCAAGGCGGGCGGGCTGACGCCGGACGGGCAGGACGACGGTCGGGCTGATTTCGCTTTTGTGCAGCAGGCAGGTTCGATGAACTGGCTCCTTTCCGTCGGCGACCGGGACATTCTCCGCGAAGCCGTGCGCCCGATGACGGTGTTCTGGCACCGGGCGCGCGCCGGGTGGGTCTGGGGGCTCATTTCCGCGGTCCTGACGTTGATCGTGGCGCTGAATTTCGTACTGCTGGCGCTGGCGCCGGCGGGCGCGTCGGACGAGCCCTCCGCCCGTGACTGGCTGGCCGTGACGGCCTCGCTGCTGGTCATTGCCTGGATCGGATACAACGGCTGGCTGGGCTTCAAGTTCATGCCGTCGCGCAACGACCGGATCGTCATCCGGCTGCGCAACCTCGTCCGCCACGGTGTCGATCCGCTCGAGGCGCGCATCCGCGAGCTCAGCGATGAAGAGCTGCGGACGCAGACGGCGCAGTTCAAGCGGCGGCTGGCGGAGGGGGCCACGCTGGACGAGATCCGGCCCGCGGCGTACGCCTGCGTGCGCGAGGCCTCGCGCCGGGCGCGCAATCACCGCCAGTTCGAATGCCAGCTCATCGGGGGCAAGGTCCTGGAGGACTGCAACGTCGCCGAGATGCGGACGGGCGAGGGCAAGACGATCGTCTGCTACATGGCGAACTACATGAAGGTGCTCCAGGGTCTCAAGGTGCACATGGTCACCGTGAACGACTACCTGGTGAAGCGCGACGCGGAGTTCTGCCGGCCGATCTTCGACCTGCTGGGCGTGAGCGTCGGCTACATCAGCTCGGACATGGAGACCTGGGGGCCCGGCGCGGAGATCCGGCGGCAGGCCTATGCCTGTGACATCACGTACGGCACGAACAGCGAGTTCGGCTTCGACTACCTGCGCGACAACATGAAGTACAGCGTGCGCGACCAGGTTCAGGGTCGCCAGGACTTCGTGGTCGTCGACGAGGTGGACTCGATCCTGATCGACGAGGCCCGCACCCCGCTGATCATTTCCGGCCCGGC
Organism: uncultured Planctomycetales bacterium; assembly: GCA_964629745.1. Lineage (GTDB taxonomy): Bacteria > Planctomycetota > Phycisphaerae > UBA1845 > Fen-1342 > JAAYXS01. The sequence goes on from CAZVRR010000167.1 coordinate 8,395, forward strand.
GCACGACGACGTGAACAACTACCGCGTGGCCGACAACATCGCGCGCATGCTGATTGCCCGGCAGGAGCAGGCGAACCGGCAGACGCGGGCCCGGCTGCCGGAGCTCGAAAGCAATCCGCCGCCGGACGCGAAGGGCAACGCGAAGTTCAACGACGGGCTGAAGAAGTTCCGCGCCGACCCGTTCTGGCTGTCGAGCGACGAGGCCGAAGCGCTCGGCCATCTCCAGTATTTCGTGGTCGAACTGGACCGCAAGAGCGCCCACATGACCGAGCATGGCGCCAAGGCGGCCCAGGCCGAGCTGGGGATCGGCTCGTTCTACGACAGCAAGAACATGAACTGGCCGCACTACATCGACAACGCGATCCGGGCCCACCTCGCGTACCAGAAGGACAAGGAATACGTCGTCGTCGACGACCAGATCATCATCGTCGACGAGTTCACCGGCCGCATGATGCACGGCCGGCAGTGGTCCGACGGGCTGCACCAGGCGGTCGAGGCCAAGGAAAAGGTCACGATCAAGCAGGAGACGCAGACCCTCGCCACCATCACGCTGCAGAACCTGTTCAAGATGTACCGCCAGCTCGCGGGCATGACCGGCACGGCGATGACCGAAGCCGACGAGTTCATGAAGATCTACAAGC
>CAZVRR010000168.1:0-5554 GCA_964629745.1 uncultured Planctomycetales bacterium
CGCACGCCGTGGTGCGCGTCGTAGCGGGCCTTCAGCCCGCGCATGATCGCGATGGTGTCCTCGACCGTCGGCTCGCCGACGTAGATCGGCTGAAAGCGGCGCTCGAGCGCCTTGTCCTTCTCGACGTGCTGCCGGTACTCGTCCAGCGTGGTGGCGCCGATGCAGCGCAGCTCGCCGCGCGCCAGGGCCGGCTTGAGCAGATTGCCCGCGTCGACCGCGCCCTCGGCCCGTCCCGCCCCAATCACCGTGTGCAGCTCGTCGATGAACAGGATCACCTGGCCGGCCGAGTCGACCACGGCCTTCACGACCGCCTTGAGGCGCTCCTCGAACTCGCCGCGATACTTCGCGCCCGCGATGAGGGCGCCCATGTCAAGCGCCACGACGCGCTTGTCCTTCAAGGCCTGGGGCACGTCGCCCGCCAGGATCCGCTGCGCCAGGCCCTCCACGATGGCCGTCTTGCCGACGCCGGCTTCGCCGATCAGGACGGGGTTGTTCTTCGTCCGCCGGGCCAGCACCTGCATGCAGCGGCGGATCTCCTCGTCGCGGCCGATGACCGGATCGAGCTTGCCCTGGCGGGCGATCTCGACGAGGTCGCGGCCGTAGCGCTTCAACGGCTCGTAGGTGTCCTCGGGATTCTGGCTCGTCACGCTGGCGTTGCCGCGCACCTCTTTCAGCGCGCGGAGCAGGTCGTCCTTGCGTGCCGCGCTCACGCGCAGGATCTCCCGGGCCTCGCTGGGGACATCCGTCAGGGCCAGCAGCAGGTGCTCGACCGAGACGTACTGATCCTTCATGCGCCCCGCGATGCCCTCGGCGGCCGTGAGGACCTCGCTCAGGCCCCGGCTGATCCCCAGCGCGCCGCCGCGCTGCTGCGGCAGGCGTCGCAGCTCCGATTCGACCATGCTGCGCACCTGGCCGAGCGGCACGCCCGCCTTCTCCAGTAACGGGACGGCGACGCCGGGCTCGGTGGCGCCCGGAGCAATCAGCGCCGCCAGCAGATGCAGCGGCCCGATCTCAGGATGGCCGGCGCTTTGCGCCAACTGCTGCGCCTGCTGGACGGCTTCAGCGGCTTTAATCGTGAAGCGATCCAGTTGCATAACGCACCTCTGCGGCCTCGTCTGAGCATAGGCCATGCCAGCGGTACACTGCCGTAAATGCCTTATTAAAAAGAGATTTGCGCGCACTCAGGCCGGCGGGCCGTGTGCCAGTTTGGCACCGCGGCGCGGCGTTTGGCACCAGTCGCCCGCGGAGGTGTGGTTGCAGCGTTAATCGGTGCGGATCGTCTCGTTCCGGATCCAGGTCACGCGCGAGGCGTTCTCCTCGCCGGCGGCGATCACCGTGACGAGGTCCGCGTCGCCGTCGCCGTCGACGTCGCCGTAGCCGAGCCAGCCGACTTCGCCGGGCGGGTTGTATGTGACCACCACGAAGGGGTCCCAGGCCGCCGTCGGGTCGTCGGTGCTCTCGTAGTAGCGCACCGCGCCCTCGGTGCCGCTGCTGACCAGCTCGAGCACGTCGTCGTTGTCGAGATCCACCGCCTTCACGTCGCGCGGCTGGAACGAATCAAACGTAACGAGCACGTAGGTATTCCAGTCGTAGCTGCGGGCCGGACCGGTCGCGGGCTGTACGAACAGAAGCAGTTGCTGCTGCTCGCCGCCGGTGGCGATCACGTCCGCCAGGCCGTCGCCCGTGACGTCCGCGATGTCGACGCCCCAGGCGTCGCGCACGCTGCCGACGCGCCACTGCGACCAGACGTCATCGGGGAACAGCATCCGGCCGGGCGCGCCGGGCCGGTTCTGAACCGGGTTTTCGAACCAGGCCACCTGCACGTTGTTGTCCGTGCCGGCGGCGGAAAGCACGTCGAGGTCGCCGTCGTGGTCCAGGTCGTACAGCAGCAGTCCGCGGGCGCCGTCGCGGTCGAGCCGGGTTTGCCGTTCGTGGCTGCCGACGCTGACCATCGACCAGTTGTGGCCGGTCGTGGCGTAACCGGGATTGAGGAACACGATGACGTCCCCGTCGACGATCTGGATCGGCGGCACGGGGACATCCGGCAGCGGCGTGAGTGTCAGCGTGAAGCTGCGGGCGGCGACGACATCGTTGTCCGCGTCGTTGTCCATGTCGCCCAGCTCGACGTTCCGGTAAACCTGCTCGATCGTGACGATGTAGTTGTCGAGATTGACGCCCGGCCCCATGGCCTGCGTGATGATCGCCTGGAGCTCCGAATCGGTCAGGGTGGTGTAGCTGGAGTCGATGCGCTCGCGCAGCTCGTCGGTCGGATCCTGGTTGCCCCAGGCCGACAACGCGGTGACGGGCTGGCCCGACGGATGGTGGAAGTACCAGACCGCGAACTCGGCGGCGGCGACGATGTCGAGTGCGCCGTCCCGATCCACGTCGCCGACCGCGACGTCGGCGAGCTTGGCCATGTCGCGCTTGCTGTCCAGCGTAAGGCTGGTGTAGTCCACCGCGCCGACGGCGCTGTCCGGGTTGCTGAGCAGGATCTGAATCACGTTCTGGTCGCCGCCGTAGCCCACGACGGGGTCAATGCGTCCGTCGTCGTTGAAATCGATGCCGTAGGGCGCGCGCAGCAGCACTTCCTCGTCCGGGATCACGTCCGTGTCGCCGGCGTCGTTGAGACGGCAGGTGGTAGTCGTCACGCAGGTTCCGTCAGTGAACGTGCGCTCCTGGACGAGCTCTTCGGTGAAGGCCGCGCCTTGAGCGAAGCTCCCGCCCGCGGTGCGCGTGGCGCCCCCGCCGCCGAGGAAGGGAGGAATGTATTCGCTCTCGCAAGCGGCGCAGAGTCCGAGAAGTACTGGCGCCACGAGGCAGATCCGGGCCAGACCGCGCATGGGGATGCTCCTGGTCCCGCCGGCGCGCACTCGCGCGCGGCCAGGGACTCGCTTATCGGGTCGGTCGAATCGGGGGGGCTCTTTAGAGGTTTACGCTGCGCGCGGCGGCGGCGGAAGGCGCGTGGCCGCGGGCGGGTCCCGCACCCGGCTCTGACGACAGCGAGGCGCGGAGTTTCCGGACCTCGGCGATCACGCGCTCGATCGAGAGGCGCTCCAGGCAGTCGTGGTGCTGAAGCGGGCACGTGCGGGCATAGCAGGGAGCACAGGGCACAGACAGCGAAACCACGCGCGCCGCCCGACCATACGGGCCCGTGCGCTGCGGGTTCGTCGGGCCGAAGAGGGCCACCAGCGGTCGGCCCAGCGCCGCGGCGAGGTGCATCGGACCCGAGTCACAGCAGATCACCAGTTCGGCACGCGCCAGCAGCGCAGTGAGCTGCCGCAGGCTGGTTCGGCCGACCAGGCTGAGCAACGGCACGGGGCACGCCCCCTGGATGGCCTGGAGCACCGGCAGATCGCCGGGCCCGCCGAGCAGGACGGCGGGCGGCAGGTCTTCCTGCGCCAGCCGGGCGAGCAGTCCGGCCCAGTGTTGCGCCGGCCACTGCTTGCTGGGCCAGCGCGCGCCGGGCAGGACCGCGGTAAAGCGTTCCAGCGGCCGGGTGCCGACGTCGGCCAGCAGCGCGCGGGCCTGCGCGTGTTCGTCCGGGCGCAGCGCCAGGGGGAAACCCGGCGTGTCGGCCGGCAAGCCCAGCGCGGCGGCGACGCAGAGATTGCGGTCGACCGCGTGAACGTCGTCGGCGGGACAGCGCACGCGGCGTGAGTAGAACGCACCGGCCAGCTCGCGTGCCTTCGCGAAGCCGATGCGTTCGCGCGCCCCGCTGGCAAACGCCAGGAAACCGCTGCGCACCAGGCCCTGCAAATCGATCACCAGGTCGAAACGCCGCCGGCGCAGGTCGGCCACGAACCGCAGGAACTCCCAGAAAATCCGCGGGCTCTGGAGCATGCGTCCGAACCGGCGGCGATCGAAGCGGATCACGTCGTCGAGGAGCGGGTGACCTTCGAGCAGCGGCGCGAAGCTCTCCCCCGCCAGCCAGGCGATGCGCGCCCGCGGGTGCCGGGCCCGCAGGGCAGCGAGCACCGGCAGCGCGTGAACGATGTCGCCCAGGGAGCTGGGCTTGATGATCAGGATCCGCGCGGGCCGCGGCAGATAGCGCGCCGGGTCGGGCATATGTGGGCAGTATATGCCCGTGGCGGTCATTCCGGGGGCGGCCGGGCGACGGGGACGGCCGGCTGGCGCACGCCGTGGGCGACCAACCAGACGCCGGCCAGGACGCATAATCCCCCGACGAGCGCGGCGAATTCGGCCCGCTCGCCGCCGAGCACCATGCCGGTCACCAGCGCGACGAAGGGTTCGATGTAGATCAGTGCTCCCGCGCGCGCGGGGCCGACATCACGCTGGGCCGCGAACCACAGGTAGTATGCGACGCCGCTGCAAATCGGACCGAGGAACAGCACGGCGGCGAGGGCCGAGGGTTTGAGCGGGCCGCTGCGCACGCCCGTGACGAGGCTCGTCACCGTCGTGATGACAGCGGCGACGGCCATGCCGGCGGTCGTGATGCGCAGGGCGCCGCTGCGTTTCACGGCGTCGACGGCGGCGAGCGTGCAGATCGCCCAGGTCACGCACGACACCAGTTGCAGCAGGTCGCCAACGGGAGCCCGGTGGAAGTCGGGCGACTTCGAGAGAAGCACGCACACGATGCCCGCCGTTCCGATCGCGGTGCCCCACCAGCCGATGCGCGTGACATACTGCTTGCGCAGCAGGTGGGCGCCGACGGCGGTGACGGCGGGGATGAAGCCGATGATCCAGCCGGTGTGGATGGCGGAGGTGAAGAGCAGCCCCGTGGCCTGCACGGCCAGGTGAGCGGTCAGCACGAAGCCCAGCAGCAGGCACGTCGGCCAATCGCGCCGGTCGGGCAAGAGGGGCATGCCCGTGACGCGGAGGGTCAGGCCCAGCAGCAGGCAGCCGGCTGAGAGGCGCGTAGCGACCAGGCCGAACGGCGTAAAGGCCTCGAGCGCAAAGCGCGTGGCGATGAACGATGCGCCCCACACCAGCACGGCTGACAGTCCCTTGCCGGAGATGCCGCGCAGCAGGCCACGCGGGCTGCGAAGTCTGGTTGTCGGCGAGGCGGTCATGGAGCGGTCCGAACGGGCAGGCGTAACGTAGCGGGTGGGGTGGAAGGGGGCAAGGATGAGAAGTCGAGGGATCAAGGGATCGAGGGCGCGATGCGGGGGCACGGGGAGAAAGGGACATGGGGACGAAGAGACAAAGGGACGAAGGGACGAGGGGACGGAGGGACATAGGGACGCGTGAGGGGCGGGTGTTGCGAGGACGGGTGCGGCGGGTCGCACGTTTTTCTTGCATCGGGTGAAAAGGCGAGGTATATTGATAATAACGTCCAGTGCGTGGGCTGGGATGGTGGCGCGGCTCGTTCGAGTCCGCCGAGGGCGGGGCATGTCCATTGTCTTGGAGGCAGGTCTTGAAGCGCGAATTTCATGTACTCGTGCTGATCGCGGGGTGCGTGTGCAGCGGCGCTGACCTCGCGCGGGCGTTTGAGCCGGGCGACTTGAACTGCGACGGCGCGCTGAACGCCTTCGACATCGATCCGTTCGTGCTGGCATTGACGTCGCCGGACGTGTATGGCCAGCAATACCCGCAG
>CAZVRR010000168.1:5580-9020 GCA_964629745.1 uncultured Planctomycetales bacterium
TTCGACATCGACCCGTTCATCGTGCTGCTCACGGGCGGACCGGGGCCGACGATTCACCGTCTCGAGCTGGCCGGAAACGCCCTGTCCAGTTTTCCCTACTTTGAGTATGTGCGGGCCTTCCACCAGAGCGCTCCCCTCCAGTTCGCCATCGATCCCACGCTGCATCCCGAGATCGTCGGCGCGGCGGCGGACATTTACGTGGTCGAGCACAAGAGCGAGGAGGAGTGGCAGGTCGATCCGCTGTTCCTGGATGTGACGGCCGGCGGGCCGCTGAGCGTGGTGTTCGCCGGCGGCACGGTCCAGGCCAACACCTTCGAGATCGCGGCTCCGGACGAATTGAGCGCGGCGGCCTACGAAGAACTCACCGGGGCGTTCACGGGCCTCGGCCATGGGTATGACATGGTCGTCGACATGAATGCAAATGGCGTATTGGACGGCAGCGACTTCATTGACGGGCTGGGCCGCGAGGCCGGCCTGTACGTGGTGCACGACACGACACAGCCCGGTCCCCTGGCCGTCACGGAAGCCATCTACAATGTCGATGCCATCTACGGGATCACGCCGTGGGACTCCGGCGAGGACCTGTACTACCCGACCGACGTGGCGGGCATGGGCGAACTGCCGCTGCTCGTGATCGGTCATGGTTCCGGGCATGACTATCGCTGGTATGACCACATCGGCTATCACATGGCCTCGTACGGTTACATCGTGATGTCGCATGCCAACACGTTCTGGCGCGGCCTTTCGACCTGCGGTCACACGGATGCGTTCCTGGAGCTGCTGCCCTCCATCGCCGGCGGCGCACTCGTCGGCCACGTCGACTCGCACCGCATCATCTGGTGCGGCCACAGCATGGGCGGAGCGGGAGTCACGGAGGCGTACCACAGCATCACCATGGCCGCGCCCTACTATGTCCCGACGCACTACGGGCCGGAGGACATCCGGCTGGTGGATGCGATGCTGCCCACCGACGCCAGTGGAGCTGCAGAAACCAATCCGGGTGACGTGAGTTACCACCTGTGGACGGCCTCCGGTGATGCCGACGTGAGTTACGGCACGTTTCGCATGCACGACCGGGCCACGCGCTTCCGCCAGTCCACGGTCGTGCAGGGGGCGGGGCATGCCTGGTTCCACGATGCGGGCGGCGACCCGTGGTTCGAGGGCCCCTGCCCGATCTACGAAGACGGGACGCACCTGGTGCAGCTTGGGCTGATGCTGCCGCTGTACAAGCATTACGCCCAGGGCAACATCCCCGGCGAGGACTATCTCTGGCGCCAGTACGAGCGGTTCCACCCGCCGGCCGTGCCCGTCGGCAGCGATCCGTGCTTCGTCGTTTCGCAGGAGTACCGCAACCACGCCGATGGGGGGATCGCGTTCATTGACGATTACGAGACGCACCTGGAGCCGGGAACGAGCAGTTCGGGCGGGGCCGTCACATTCAGCGTGGCCAACCTGACCGAGGGCCGGCTGTATGACAACGACTACGCATTTGGCTGGACTTCGAGCGATCCGTTCAACGGCGCCACCCAGGACGGGATGGAGGACCAGGGCAAGGGTGTGGTCTTCGACTGGGACGGGACCGATGCGTACTACGAATGGGCTATTGTGCCCGAGCTGCGGAACTTCGCCCTGTGGAAGTACCTCTCCTTCCGGGGAGCGCAGGGTACGCGGCACCCCTGCACGCTGGCGACCGACGGCATTCTGACGTTCAGCGTCACGCTGCGCGACGCGACCGGCAATGCGAGTTCGGTCAACATCGGCGCCTACGGCGGCGGCTTCGGCATGCCGTATGCACGCGAAGGCGGCTGGCACAACGAAATGCGGCGCATTCGCATCCGCAGCGCCGATTTCCTGGCAAACGGCGGCCCGCTGGACTTGCAGAACATCGTCGCGGTGACACTCGACGTGGGGCCGTCCTGGGGCACGAACCAGGGGCGCATCGTCATCGACGAGCTGATGCTCGACAACGACCTGCCCGCGCGCTTCGCGCCGCTGACATTGACTCTTTCGGAGCCGCTGCCTGAGTTCTCTCCGCCGTACGTGCCGATCGTACTCGATGTCGCGATCGACGCGGGCGACGACACGCTGGTCGCCGGTTCGCCGACGTTGCACTACCGGTACGACGCGGGGGCATGGATCTCGCAGCCGCTGCAACAGATCGACGGCACGTGGTGGCGCGGAACGCTGCCGGCGCCGGACTGCGGCGACCAGCCCCAATGCTACTTTTCCGCGCAGGGCGCGTGGATGGGGATGGTATACCTGCCGCCGGGCGGGCCCGCCGCGCCGCTGTCGTCCGCCGTCGGCACGTACGTCTCCATTCTCGAAGACGACTTCGAAACGGAGCTGGGGTGGACGGTGTACAGCGCGCCGGGGATGAGTTCCGGGATGTGGGCGCGCGCCGTACCTGCCGGCTGGAGCGACGACGGTTCCCCGCCGGCTGACTTCGACGGATCGGGCACGTGTTTCCTGACCGACAACCGCCATGGCTTTGATGTCGATGGCGGCCCGACGGAGCTCACTTCGCCGTTGCTGGATCTCAGCGCCGCCGGCGACCCGGTGCTGCGTTTTGCCGAGTGGTTCTATTGTGATGACGCGGATACCTCCGCGGCGGATTACCTGGACGTGCATGTATCCAGTGACGGCGGAGCGACGTGGGTGCAGGTGGCGCACCTCGCCAGCCATGATGGCTGGGTGGCGCACGAACTGCACCTGGCGGAATACATGCCCCTGACCGCGACGGCGGTGGTCCGTTTCTCCACGGTGGATTCGCCGAACAACTCGCGTACGGAGGCCGGCATCGATGCGTTCGAGGTATCCCATGTGTACTGCGAGTAGGTGGCGTGTGTGCGGTGATGCCCAGGGTGTGCCGGAGAGCCCTTCTCATGAAGCGAGGATGCAGGTCATGAAAGCCACGATCGCCTACGGGTTCCTGTTGGTCCTGGCTGCGCGCGGCCTCGCGGCGCCGCCAGCCATCCCGCCCACGCCGGCGCCCATCGGCGAGGTGCTCATGGCGCGTGCCTTCACGCTGGAGTCCACGTTTCGCTATGCCGCCTGCCGGGAGCCGTTCGAGATCAGCAGCGGCACGCTCCTGGTACTCAGGGTCGATCCCGCGCTTGTGATCCCGCGCGCCACGGTGCAGCCGGTGCTGTACGTGGGCAACATGGCGGCCACGCGGCTCAATCACGGTCACGAGTCGGGGTGCGTGATTGCCATTGTGCCCGGGCCGGTTGACCTGGCCCGTGATCCGATCTGGTTCGGGACTCCGGAGCTGCCGGGGCGGGTGGACGCGGCGACGGTTCAGTCCGAGCGGGCGATGGCGGACCGCGCGGGCATCCAGCCGCTTTCGCCGGAGAAAGCCCGGGCCGCCTGCGCCGCGGGGGGAGAGCCGGTGAGGGCTTTGGATATGCGGGCACTGCTGCGCGACACGCTGGCGCCGCTGG
>CAZVRR010000169.1:0-9019 GCA_964629745.1 uncultured Planctomycetales bacterium
GACTGCTGGTTCCCAAGGAACCGGAGAACACCCCGGGCGCCCCCACGCCCTGAATCACCGGCCTACCTGCCGCGCCGGGGCTGCACGGGCTCCGGTGCGGTGGCGGCGCGGATTCGCCTCAGCTCGTCCGTTGTGCTGTAGCCCTCGACCAGGTCCACCAGCACGACCCGTCCGCCGCGCGCTTCGACGAACGCCTGCCCCACCACGCCGCGGCCGGCCCAGTCCGAGCCTTTCACGAGCACGTCGGGACAGACGCGTTCGATCAGGCGCTGCGGGTCGCTCTCGCCGAAGAGCACAACGTAATCGACGCACTCGAGGGCCGCGAGCAGGCGGGCGCGGTCCGCCTCGCGACGGATCGGGCGGTCGTCGCCCTTGCCGAGGCTGCGGACGGAGGCATCGCTGTTCACCCCGACGAGGAGCACGCTGCCGAGCGCCTTGGCTTTTTCGAGCAGCTCGAGATGGCCCGGATGCAGAATGTCGAAGCAGCCGTTGGTGAAGACGATCGTCTCGCCGCGCTGGCGCCGGGCGGTGAGCTCCTCGCACAGCTCGGATACGTCGCGGAGCTTCCCGCGGCCGCGCCGGGCGCCGTCGCGCAGCTCGCGTTCCACCTCTTCCGTCGTGATCGGCACCGCGCCGAACTTGCTGACTTCCAGCCCGCCGGCGATGTTCGCCAGCGCGATCGCATCGCCCAGCGTTGCGCCGGCGGCGCCGGCGACGGCGAGCATGGCCAGCACGGCGTCCCCGGCGCCCGTGTTGTCGTACACGGCGCGCGGCACGGTCGGGAAATGCTCCTGCCCGTCGGACGTGACGAGCAGCGCCCCGTCGCGCCCGAGCGTCACGACGATGGCGGTCAGCTCGTGGCGCGCGATGAGGTCGCGGGCCGCGGGCGCCAGCTCGTCGCGTCCCAGCCGCCGGCCGGCGGCGATCTCCAGCTCGTTCCAGTTCGGCGTGATCAGCGTCGTCCCGCGGTACTTGTCCCATTCGGGCTTGCGCGCGGGGTCGACGTAGACGCTCCGCCCGGCCGCGCGGGCCGCGGCGATGACGCGTCCGCACAGCTCGGGGCACAAGACGCCCTTCGCGTAGTCCTCGAGACACACGACGTCGGCCTGCGGCACCGCGGTCACGATCGCCTGCGTCAAGCCGGCGCAGTCGTCCTGCGCCGGCGGGCGCACGATTTCCTCGTCGACGCGCAGGATCTGTTGCCGGTGACGGTGCTCGGCGAGGCCGACGAGGCGGGTCTTGGTAATCGTCGGTCGATCGCGCGCCACGCGCAGTCCGGACACGTCGGCACCTGCGTCCGCCAGCAGTTGCATCACGCGCTTGCCGAAGGCATCGTCGCCGAGCAGTCCGAAGCACTGGACCTGCGCCCCCAGCGCCGCGACGTTGAGCGCCACCGAGCCGGCCCCGCCGACGCGGTCCTGCCGTTCGACCACGCGCAGCACCGGCACCGGCGCCTCGGGGCTGATCCGGTCGGCGTCGCCCAGCACGTAGCGGTCAAGCATGAAGTCGCCGACCAGCAGGATGCGGCGGCCCGGAAATCGTGCGATGGTCGAAAGCAGCGTGCTGTTCACCAGGCGTCCCTCTGCGGGCCTCGTGGGCCGGTCCTAGGGCCTGCGCTTCTTGGCGGATTTCACCACGACGTCGGTGCTTTTCACCCGCGGCCCGTCGAACTGGAAGCGGCCTTCCAGCAGCGTGCCGTCCGGCCGTTCGCACAGCACCGCCTGCGGCGAGCGGCGGCGCAGGGACCACGTGCCGGTCGTTTCGAGGTTTTTCAGGGCGGCCTCCAGCAGGCCGGGCGGCAGCCAGTCATCCTCGTGCTGGGCCAGCGTGCCGGCCTTTGCGGCGGCCAGGAACTCCTCGAACGTATCGAACGACTGCCGCTGGCGCGCGGCGCGGGCGTAGAAGCTGGTGACGGTGGCGACGGTGGCCTGGGCTTCCAGGTCGGCGGTCGGGTTCTCGCCCATTGCCATCCAGTACTCACGGAAGCGCTGCTCGAACGCCTCCACGTCGTCGCCGAAGATGTTGATCCATGCCGGCAGCCAGCGCTGCTTGCGTGCGACGGCATTGAGGAAATCGAGGAACGGCTGCTGGTACTTGCCGTTTTCGCCATGCGCCAGGAACTGCACCATGGCCCAGGCTTGAACGTAGTTGATCTGGGCCCGCATGCCGTCACCCGCTACGACGTGGTCGTTCCACGCCGGCAGGTCCATTTCCATCAGCTTTTCGAACGGCAGCATCTTGTTCTGCTCAAGCGCGAACCGGACTTTGGCGAGCGCGCGGGGCGGGACGAACCCGGTGTAGAACGCGTCGCCGGTGAACTGCCCGTAGCCGAAGTACTCCGCCAGTCCCTCGTTGACCCACGGCGGCAGCAGATCGCCGATCGCCGCATCAGCGAACTGGTGAAAGCCCTCGTGCTGGACGATGTGCCAGGTTTCGGGGGAGATCCCCGAATCGGCGCGCACCACGAGCGCCTGGCCGTTGTAGAAGCCCGCCGCCCCCGCCTGACCGCCCAGGCGCTGGAACGCCGCGAGGGTGCTGACGACGAACACCGGCAAACGCTTGTTCACGGAGCCGCCGAAGCCCTGCGTACGGGCGTTGTATTCCTCGGCCATGCGCGTGATCCGCTGGCGGACCTCGGCGATCCCCTCGGGGCTGAGGTCGGTATGGAGGGTGTAATACGGCGTCTCGACGGTGTTCAGCCCGCCCTCGGTGTCCTGCGCCCGCGCCGGCGCCGCGAGGCTCAGCAGCAGACCGGCCGTCACGGCGAATAGAACGATGTTCCGCTTCACGTCAGTTTCGCCCCACACCGGCAGACCATCTGGCCGCAGCCCGGGCACCCGCCGGTGAACTTCTGGATAGCCTGTTCCAGGTCCACGTTTTCGACATTGGCCAGCGTCACGAGCCACGCCAGCACGTCGGCGAACTCTTCGCGCAGGTTGGTATCGTCTTTTTTCGCGATCGCGCTGGCCAGCTCGCCGACTTCCTCGGCGAACCAGAGAAAGGTCTTGGCCGGGCCGCGCTGGCGGTCCTTGTCCGAGTACATGCGATCGATCAGTTGTTGGAACTCGCGAATCTGCACACCCGAACTCCTCGGTTCTCGCAGTACCAGTGTACCGGACGGCGCCGGGGCCGTCAGGACCCGCCCCTGCGGGCCGTCCTTGACGTTGCCCCCACGCGTCAGTATCCCTAGAACCGGAGCGGCGGCGAGCGGAGGACCACGCATGGAATTCGAGATCTCCCAGGTGGATGTGTGGGCCGGCGAGGTGCGCGACCGGCGCGGGTCGCTGGCCGAGATTCTGAAGAAGGTGCTCGATGCCGGGGCGGACCTCGATTTCATCATCGCGCGCCCCTCGCCGGTGAAGCCGAATACGGGCATCGTCTACCTGGCGCCGCTGGTCGGACCGGCGCAGGTCGAGGCCGCGGCCGGCGTCGGGCTGACCAAGTCCAGCCACATCGACGCGGTGCGGGTGGTCGGGCCCGACCGCAAGGGCATCGCCGAGCAGATCACGCGCGCCCTGACCGAGACCGGTATTAACATCAGCGGCCTGACCGCCGGCCGGATGGGCGACCGGTGCGTGATGTACTTCCGCTTCGAGTCGGCCGCCGACGTGCAGCGGGCGCGTGACGTGCTCCGCGAGCTGCTCGCGGACTGACCGGCGCGACGGCGGCGCCCCAGCAACCGGCGCCGCGCGCCAAGCAGAGGTGACTACGCCGGTGGGCTCCAGCCTGTCACGGCCGCGTGTGCATGCCTGCCTGCTGGCGCTGATCCTCACGGCCGCCGCAGTTGTTCGCTGCGTCGCGCTTTCCGGCGCCCCGCCGGGGCTGAACCAGGACGAAGCCGCGAACGCCTGGAGCGCGTGGTGCCTGCTGCAAACGGGGCAGGACCAGGGGGGCCAGCGCTGGCCGATCTTCTACACGCATGCCCTGGGTGAGAACCGCTCCGCACTGCTGCTCTACCTGCTGCTGCCGTTCCAGGCACTGGGTGGGCTGAACGTGTGGACGACGCGGCTGCCGGCCGCCGTCGGCGGCGTCGCCACCGTGGCGCTGCTCTACGTGCTTGGCCGGCGGCTCTTCGATGCACGCGTCGGACTGATCGCCGCCGCACTCACCGCATTCAACCCCTGGCACGTGCTCCTCAGCCGGACCGGGTGGGAGGCGGGCCTGGTGCCGCTGCACGTCGTGGTCGGCATGCTCGCGCTGCTCTGGGCCGGCTGGCCGGCGGAATGCTCGCCGCGGCCGCTGACGTGGTGGCGGGCCCTGGCCGCGGGACTCCTGCTGGGCATCACTTGCTACGGCTATCCGGCGGTGCGGCTGTTCCTGCCGCCGCTGGCAGTCGCCTGGGCGGTGGTGACGGTCCGCGGCTGGTGGCCGCGTTTGCGCGTGTCGCAGCAGCGCGTAGCGCTTCTCACGGGACTTCTCGGGCTGGCGGTTACGTTCGGCCCGCTGGCCTGGCAGCACCTGGCGCATCCTGAGCGCATTGCCATGCGCGGGGCGCGCATCGCGCTCTGGCAGGCCGATGCACCGCTTGGCACGCGGATCGGCGCGATCGCCGGCCGGTATTTTGCGCATTTTGACCCCGCGTTCCTGTTCGCCCGCGGCGACCGCTTCGAGGCGCAATCCACCGCGGGCTGCGGACTGTTCTCGTGGTACGTCCTGCCGCTGATGATCGCGGGCGGCGTGTTCGTGGTGCGGCGCTGGCGTGATTCGCTGGCGGTGCGCGTGGTTGCCTGCGCCGTCCTGCTGTACCCGGCGGGCGACCTGCTCTACAGCCATATGCTCGATACGCCGGCGGGACTGGTCGACGCGGGCATGCACGCGCTGCGGAGCAGCACAGGACTGGTTCCCCTGATCCTGCTCGCGGCGTACGGGGCCGCGGAATTGTGGCGCGCCGTGGCGCCGCGCTGGCCGCGCGCGGCAATCGTCGCGGCCACATGCTTTGTTCTTTGCTGCGCCGGGCTGGACGGCGCCTTCCTGCGCACGTACTTCGGCCCGCGGAACCGGCGGCCGGCGGTGTACCGCGCCTACCAGGCGGACCTCGTGGAGGGTTGCCGCTGGTTGCGACCGCACCTGGCGGAAGCCGACGCGGTCTTCATCACGACGCGCGACGTGAACATGCCGTACATCGTCGCGCTGGTGGTGCTCGGCTACCGCCCGCAGCAGTGGTTTGCAGATGTGCGCATCGCGGAGCGCTTCGCGGAATACGAGTATTACTTCCGTGTCGGCCGGCTGCACTTCCTGTACGACCGCACCAGCGTCGTCGCACTCGAGGAACTGCGGCGCAATGACAGGCGGGAGCGGGTCTTTCTGCTGGTCCGGCCGGACGAGACGGGATTGGCACACCCCGCGCTGACGATCGTCGGCCCGGACGGCAGGCCGGCGCTGCTTGGCTTCGTACTGGACCTGTAACGAACCGCCGGCCGCGAGGTTCAGATAATAGCGCGGTTGAATCCTTTCAAGCATCCGGAAACGGGTTGCGGATCGCTGGTGGCGCAGGCCGGGTTCGTTTCGGGGTGTCGCGTGTGCTAGGATAGGGTGTCGGTTGCGAAGGCCGATCGGCGATTCCGTTGGAGCGCAGTTGACCCGGTTCGAGCGAAGGCACTACGAGCACGCGGCATGGGGCGGCGGGCCGCATACGGGGATTCGTACGCGCGGATGAAAGCACGCGATACGCTGTCAGTGCGGAAGGAGCGCGCCCTGCTGGTCGGGGTCCTCATGGATCGGCGACCGCTGGTCGACGACCCCGTCGCGGAACTGGCCGCCCTGACCGAGTCCGCCGGCGCGACCGTCGTCGGACGCGTCATCCAGCGGCGCGAGGCGTTTCATCCGGCGACCTGCGTGGGCAAGGGGAAGCTGGAGGAGATTCGCCAGCGCGCGGACGTCTACGACGCCGACGTGATCCTGTTTGACAACGATCTGTCCCCCTCGCAGATCCGCGAAATCGAGAAGGCCACCGGACGGAAGGTCCTCGACCGCAGCGAGCTGATTCTCGACATCTTTGCCAGCCGGGCCCGCACGCATGAGGCCAAGCTGCAGGTCGAGCTGGCGCAGCTCGAATACACGGCGCCGCGGCTGCGCGGCATGTGGACGCACCTCGAGCGGATTGCCGGCGCCGGCGGCGGGACGGGCGTGGGCGCGGTGGGCGGCATCGGCACGCGCGGGCCGGGCGAGAGCCAGATCGAGATCGACCGCCGGCTCGTGGACAAGCGCGTGTCGTTCCTGAAGCGACAGCTCGCGGAGATTGATCGGCGCCGGGTGCGCGAGGTGCGGGCGCGGCAGGACTACTTCACCGTCTCGCTGGTAGGTTACACGAACGCGGGCAAGTCGACGCTGATGAACGCGCTCACCGACGCGCACACGTTGACCGAGGATCGGCTGTTCGCCACGCTCGACACGCTGACGCGCCGCTGGTCGCTGGGCAGCGGCCGGTTCGTGCTGCTGTCGGACACCGTCGGGTTCCTGCGTGACCTGCCGCACCACCTGGTCGCCTCCTTCCGCGCCACGCTGGAGGAAGCGATTCATGCCGACCTGCTGCTGCACGTCGCGGACGCGGCCAGCCCGGAAGTCGAGGAGCAGGTGGCCGCGGTCGAGCAGGTCTTGAGTGAGCTGGGGGTGGGCGACAAGCCCGTGCGGCTGGTGCTGAACAAGGTCGACGCGGCCCAGGACGCGGCGCTGCTCACGCTGCTGCGGGAGAAGCATCCCGACGCGCTGCCGATTTCGGCCCGCACGGGCGACGGGCTGGCGGCCCTGCGCGCCGCGGTCGACCTCGCGGTGCGCGGCGAGCAGCAGCGGATGACGTTGTCAGTGCCGGCGCATGCGGGTCGGGCGCTGCATTTCCTGGAGCGGTTCGCGGAGATTTACGAGCGCCGCTTCGAGGATGGCCGGGCGATCCTGGACGTCTCGATCGCCCCGCGTGCGTTGGATCACCTGCACGGCCTGGCGGCGGACATCCGGCACGTGGATTCGGCCGGCGGGGAGGGGGAGGGTTGATTGGGCGCGGGTGGATTCGAACCACCGTAGGCTAACGCCAACGGGTTTACAGCCCGTCTCCTTTGGCCACTCGGACACACGCCCAAGCTGGATGTACCTGCCGCGGTACCCTGTTCGTCGCGGTAACGCTTGATGCTGTAACGCGTTACGTAGCACTGCGATGCCGCACGGATAAGCCAGGCCAAGGACCCGCATGGCGGTCCGGGTCCCGGGTTGCTTCCCGCTCAAAGCGCGAATTTTACGTCATCCGCCCGTCCCTGACAACCCCGCCCGGCGGGAGTTCTTCGGCAACCTTCGCCCCGGACTGCAGCCCGCCAGGCGCCGTTTCGCCAAGCTGTCGCCCACGCCGCCGATGGTCATCGAGAAAGCGCGAGAGCGACGAAGCGGTGGTGGGCGCGGTCCACACCGACTATGCGCCGAACGGCCTAGCGGCTTCTTAGCACTCCGTGCAGATGGCAGGTTCATCAGTTGACGCGCAGCGAACAACAGCCGAGCGGCCAATGCGGTCGTGGTTCAGTGTGTAAACGGCAAGGCAATCGCTCACTTCGACGACGCGCGCTCCGCGTTCAATATCTCGTGCAGCACGCGGATGAGGACGCGCAGGTCGGCCGCCCGGGCAGTATGCGGTGTCGAGTCCGGGTTGGTGCGGGACAGCGTTTCGACCTTTGCAAGGTCATCCTCATGCGCTTGGATCAGATGTTCCAGAACGAAGACGCGCTGCTCGTGGGGCGGCCACATCCCGATATCAGTCAGATGGAACGGGCGTGCCATGAAGAATCCTCCTTCTGAGACGCATCGCTTGTCTACGCCACGCAGCTGAATGCGCTCGCGACGATAATCTCTCACGTGCTTGTCTGCCGAAGCAGCTGGTGCGTCGTTCAGCGAGTGAACCCAGACTCTACCAGGAAAACGCTCGCATGGCTACATGACCGGCAGGATACGGCAGCCGGCGACATCGATGCCCGCGCCTTGGTTCCCCTGGCCGGGCGGTAGTGCCAATCCCGAGCTCGCCCGTTCAGGCATTCGAGAAAGCGGCGGGACTGCGGTGGGTCCCGCGGTCAACGCACGAGCAGCTCGCTCTACCTTCACCCGAGCCGGCGGTAAGTTCTCAAGCAGCTCCGTTTGAGTGCCCAACAACGGGAAAACGAGAGGAGCCGGTTGGATCGCCGTCGTTGCGATCGTCGGGTTGGCCTGGCCGGGTAGCGCGGTCTTCGACGGTAATCGGGATCTGGTGCAGAGCGCACTGAGGGAGACCGTCCAGCGCCATCCGTGGACTTTCGCCATTGCGCTGCTTGCGCTCTCGGTACTGCTCTAAAGTCAGGCCGCGACGGTCGCAGCAACTGATGCCGTTGGGCATTACGCTCGGGATCGCTCCGATCTACCTCATTGCGATGTTCCCTGCCGTCAACGGGTATTTTCTCCTGCTCACCTACGGCACGATCGTCGCGGCGATACAGTTCGACCAGACCGGCACGACGCGCATCGGCCGTTACCTGCTGAAACACAGCTTTATGCTTCCGGGGCTGGTTGCCTGCGTGGGCGCGATTCTGATCGGGTTCGGAGTAGTGGCGATCCGCGGCGCGCTCGGCAGTTGACGCCGCGGCCGCGTACAGGGCCACCGGCCACGATGAGGCGCGGGACATGTTGCTCGGGCGGGCGAAGGACGGGTCGGGCGCTATTACGTGCTGGAGCGCCGCCGCAGCTGCGGGTTGCGGTGGACGCAATCCGTGCCGAATACGCAGCGACATCTCCCGATCTGAATGGACCGTGCCCGGCGGCCGAAACTCTTAGGGCCGAGCTGGACCTGTACATTGCGGAGGCGCTTTGGCCACTCGGACACACACCGTTGGTCAGGAAACTAAGTCGCACAGTAAGGGACGCCAGGCCAGGCCCACCCGATGAATGGCTCTCATTTCTCCGAGCCCCGGATTACCCGGGCTGCCGCGCGATCGGGAGCGGGCGTTGACATCTCCGCGTGCGATCCCGACCATGGAAACCACATCTTCACCGGTCCGCTACACGGAGACACCTC
>CAZVRR010000170.1:0-5986 GCA_964629745.1 uncultured Planctomycetales bacterium
TGCAGCCACCGTTGTAGGTGTCGTCGTATTCATCGCTGCAAATCGGTTCGCCCTCCGGCGTGGCTTCCGGCGGGCATACCACGCGGACGCCGCCGGCCGCGGGCGCCGCGACGCTGTGGAGCGCCAAGGACGGGCATTCGACCGGCGGCGCAGCCCCGGCCTCCCCCGCGGCCAGGATTGCGACAAAAGGCAGGGCACACGACAGACAGAGTGACCAACCGCACATGCTGCCAATCCCCAATGTAGCGCCCATTGTCCAACGACGGTTTACGCAGCCAGGCGCGCTACAGGTCCATTGGCTGCGAACCAACCGCGTGCCCGTGCGCGGCGGCACGAAGTCCTACCGGCGCACGGGCACGCGGCACTTAGCTCGCATGGCTGCTTGAAACGTTGATTGTCGTCGTCGTTTCAATAACCGTCAGGAAGGGGGCGAGGATTACCCTGCGCCGGACCGGCAGGCCCGGCGACATGCACCTCGCTTCGGAGCAGCTCATCGTGTCGCACGACTTCGCTCCTCTGGAGAACTGTGGAAGCACCCCGGCACAAAAAAGCGGCGCTTCATAGAGTTATTATACCTCAAAGATCAAGCTCGTCACACTCTTTTTATGGAAATAGTGTTTTTCAGCGCGGGCGGCGGCACGCACGACGGCTCCGCCAGCTCCTCAACGGAACTCCACGCGCCCCGGAATCGCCACCGGCGCCACGGCCAGTTCGCCCAGCTCGTAGCGCGCCGGCGTCAGGGTTTCCTCTGACAACAGCGCCTGCTCCCACGTGATCGTCTGGCCGGTATAGGCGGCCATGCGCCCCTGGATCGCCATCAGGGTGCTGTGCGCCATCCACGTCCCGTCATTGACCGGCTTTCCGTCACGGATCGACGCGAACAGCTCGTCGTGCTCGACTTGGTACATGTTCCGGCGCGGCCCGTCGTAGCTCCAGGTCTTCTCGCCGGCCAGGTTCGTGAACTCGTGTCGCGGCTGCCAGCCGTTCACCACGCCATTGGCCTTCGTGCCGTACAGATAATCGGTGTTGTCGAACGGGCAGTTCGCCATCTGGCGGCAGGTGTGGAAGCAGCGCGTCCCGTCGTCGTACTCGTAGATCACGCTGAAATGGTCGTATACGTTGCCCGATTCCGCGCCCTCGCGCGCCTGTCGCCCACCCAGCGCGGTCGCGCGGACCGGCAGCCGGCCGCCCATCGCCCACGCGATCTTGTCAATGCTGTGACACGCCTGCTCCACAATGTGATCGCCGCCGAGCCACACAAAGTGGAACCAGTTCCGCAGTTGCCACTCCATGTCGGACCAGTCGGGCTGGCGCTTGTGCTGCGCCAGTGGAGACGCATGGTACGTCGTATGAATCGTCACGATCCGCCCGAGCTGGCCATCGAGAACCCGCCGGTACGTTTCGCGCTCGGCATCGCTGTAACGCCAGCAGAAACCGGCGACCAGCGACAACCGCTTCCGCCGCGCCGCCTCGGCGGACGCCAGCACCGATCGCACCCCCGGTGCATCCACCGCCATCGGCTTTTCACAGAACACGTGCTTTCCCGCGGCGACGGCGGCGGCCAGGTGCTGCGGCCGGAAGTGATTCGGCGTCGTCAGCAGCACGACGTCCACACCCGAGTCGATGACCCGCTGGTAGGCATCAAAGCCCAGGAAGCAGTGGTCCGGTTCGACGCGCACCTGCGTCCCGCGCTCCTGCCGCAACTTCGACAGGCTGGTCTCGAGCCGGTCGGCGAACATGTCGCCCAGCGCCGTCAGGACGTTCGCCGGATGCGCCGCGAGCGCCTCGAGCGCCGCCCCGGTCCCCCGGCCGCCGCAGCCGATCAGCCCGATCTTCAGCTCGTCGCTGCCCCCGACGTGCGCCGGCTGTGCGGCGGCCAGTTCGGCCACGGTCATGGCCCCCACGCCCGCAGCCAAAGACGATTTCACGAACTGGCGACGCGTGCAGGTCCGGTCCTGCGGCCCGGCAGCGGATGCGCTCATCTCGAATCTCCCGATGTGGTTTACCAGGCTGCGCGGGCGCTGCACGGGGGCGGGGCATCCACGTGGCGGGCAAACCCGGCCGCCCGCGCGCGGCTCAGACTTCCATGATTTCCTTTGATTTGTCCTCGACCAGCTTGTCGGCCTTCTTGCAGTAATCGTCCGTCAGCTTCTGCAGCCGATCCTGGCCGCGTTCCACGTCGTCCTCGCTGAGCGTCTTGTTCTTCTTGGCGGTCTCGAAGGCCTTGTTGGCATCGCGCCGCACGTTCCGGATCGAGACCTTCTGCTGTTCGGCGAGCTGGCGGACGTGGTTCGTGAGCTGGTCGCGCCGCTCCGTCGACAGCGACGGCACGGGCAGCCGGATCATTTTGCCGTCGTTCTGCGGGTTGATGCCCAGCCCGCTCTTCTCGATGCCGCGCTGAATGTCCTTGAGCGTTCCGGGGTCGAACGGCTTGATGACGATCACGTTGCCTTCCGCCACCGCGATCGTCGCCAGCTCCTTCAGCGACATGCTGGACCCATAAGACTCGACGTCAATGCGCAGGGAGTCAACCAGCGCCGGCGTCGCGCGGCCCGTGCGCACCGAGCGGAACTCGGTCTTGAGGAACTCCAGCGCCTTGTTCATCTCGTCTTCTGCTTTACGCATGATCGTGTTCAGCGGCATCGTCAATCCTCCATGCGGCCCCGTCCCCACCGCTTGCCTGGGAGGGAGAATAGCCGCCGTGCGCGGGCCGCTCAAGCGAGCCGCGGCCCGCGCATATCCGGACGCGCCGCGGGGTCCCCGGTCCGGCGACGACGATAATTACGGCCCTGGCGCGGCCCGCCGCCGGGGCGACCACCGCCTTATGCAACTCCGCGCGCCGGCTGGCCGATACCTCCTGTGCATCCTGGAACCACGGGCCGAAGGCCCCCTGCCGGGATGAAATCGCCGTCGGACGGGTCGCCCCGAAGGAGGTAACGCCCGTGCAGACTATCTTCGTTGCCGGCGCCGAGGGATTCGCCGGAGCCCAACTGACCAGCCAACTTCGACAGCACGGCTA
Source organism: uncultured Planctomycetales bacterium (assembly GCA_964629745.1). Lineage (GTDB taxonomy): Bacteria > Planctomycetota > Phycisphaerae > UBA1845 > Fen-1342 > JAAYXS01. The sequence goes on from CAZVRR010000170.1 coordinate 3,020, forward strand.
CCGCGTCGTGGCGGGCGTTCGCAACCGTGCGCGCAAGCTGGCCTACGAGCGACAGCACGGCCAGGCCATCGTGTGCGACGTCGCGGACGCGATCAACGTCGCCCGCGCGATCGCCAGCGCCAAGCCCGACGGCATCGTCCAACTCGCCGGCTACTCGCACGCGTACCAGGCCGTGGACGAGCCGCTCGACGCCTACCAGTCGATCGTCAGCGCCTGGGCCAACATCCTCGACGCAGCGCGCCGGATCGTGCCGCGCGCCCGCGTCCTGCTGATCAGCGCCTGCGATGTCTACGGAAACGCCTGTGCCCAGGGACAGCCGGCCAGTGAATCGACGCCGGCCCAGCCGGTCAGCACGTTTGGCTCGCTCAAGCTGGCCGCCGAATCGATCGCACACACGTTCTTCGAGAAGTACCACCTGAACCTGACCATCGCGCGGCCATTCCACTACACCGGCCCGGGACACCCGGACTCGTTCTTCTACGGCGCCATGGCGCGGCGCATCACGCAGTGGGACCGCGCGGCCGACGGCGACGAGCTGGTGCTGCCCGATTTCCACTGCCGGCGCGACGTCCTGCATATCGCCGACGTCATCGACGCCTACGAGCGGCTGCTGGTCGACGGCCAGCCCAACGAAACGTACAACGTCTGCTCGGGCGAGGCCCGCACCTGCGGCGAGATCGTGCAGCTCATGATCCAGGCCGCCCGCCAGACGATCCAGTGCACGGCGGGGCCGACGCTGGACGGCGAGGAATTCGTGCCGGTCTACCTGGGCGATCACTCCAAGCTGCGGGCGCTCGGCTGGCAGCCCACCCACACCCTGGATGGCGCGATCCAGGAGTTGATGCGCAGCCAGCAGCGCCAGGCGGTGGCCCAACCCGTTTAGGCTCCCGGCGTTCCGATTCCCGACCCCGGCAACCGTTGCGGGCCCGGCTACCAGCCGGGCCCGCTGCCTTTTTTTTCCTCCGTTTCCCCTGGCCGCCTCCCTACAATGATCACGTGCCTGAACCTTCGGACACGCTGCACGGGCCGTGGCTGATCTTCCACGGCGGGGCGCTGGGCGACCTGGTCCTGACCATCCAGCTTGCGCTGCGCCTGCTCAGTCCGGCGCGCGGCGACGGCCTGCACGTCGTCTCACGCACGCATCCGGGGGCGCTGGATGCATGTAGGCCCCAGGTGCGGCGCAGCGGCGCCGAGTCGCTCGGCCTGCACTGGCTCTATGCCGAGCACGCCGAGCCCGCACCTCCGAGGCTGGCCGAACTGGTCGCCGGGGCGCGCGTGCTCAACACGCTGGGCGCGGTGGATTCCCTGCCGCACCGCCGGCTCGCGCTGCTCGCGCCCGCCGCCCTGTACAGCCTGGATCCGCGGCCGCGCCCGGACCTGCGTCGCCACATCACGCGGCAGTGGCTGACCGATCTCGAGCTCCAGGGCCTGCTGGTTGCCAAGTGCGTGCACCAGCGTCCGGAACAGCGCGGCCTGGGCGTGCCGCTGGCCTTGCGGCAGCGCGGCGCAGAACTGCTGAGCCAGGCCCGTAGTCGCCCGGGCGCCCTGGTGATCCACCCCGGCAGCGGCGGACGGGCCAAGTGCTGGTCGCTCGAGAATTTCGTAGCCCTCGCCCGCCAGGCGCGCGCCGCGGGTCGCTCCGCGTGCTTCGTGCTGGGCCCGGCCGAGCTGGAATGGTGGGCCAACGCCACGCTCGCCCGGCTGCGCGACGAGTTTCCGACGTTCACGCTGCCCAGCCCGGATGACCTCAGCGCGCTGCTCGCGGCGGCGGGCGCCGTGGTCGCCAACGATTCGGGCCCCGCGCACCTGGCCGCGCTGCTCGGCACGCGCACCGTCGTGCTGTTCGGGCCCACGTCGGGCGTCATCTGGCAGCCGCTCGGCCCGGACGTGCACCGGCTGGACGGCGCGCCGCAATACGGCCCCGACTGGGGCATCGCGGTGCGCGACGTGCTCGCGGCACTGGGGGACGCCCTGCCGCGCGGCGCCGCGGCCCGGTAACTCACGTCGCCGTGCAGTGCCGGCGGCTTCCCGCTCCTGCCGGGCACCGCTACCATGCGCAGCTTCACACGGAGGATTCGATGGCCGAATTGCTGTTCCACGGGGCGGCCGGGGAAGTTACGGGCTCCATGCACCTGGTGGGCATCGACGGGCACTGGGTGGCGCTGGACTGCGGACTGTTCCAGGGACGCCGCCAGGAGGCGGAAGAGAAAAACCGCCAGTGGCCCCTCGCGCCGAAGAAGATCTCGGCCGTCGTGCTGTCGCACGCGCACATCGATCACTGCGGACGCCTGCCGCGGCTGGTCAAGGACGGCTTCGACGGACCGGTCTTCAGCACCCCCGCGACGCGCGACCTGGCCGCGATCATGTTGCCGGATTCGGCACACATCCAAGAGGAAGATGCGCACTACCTGAACAAGCGCCGGGCGCGCAAGGGGCTGCGCCCGATCGAGCCGCTCTACAACTACGGCGATGCGCTGAAGGCCGTCTCCCTGGTCCAGACCGTGTCGTACAACCGCTGGTTCCCCGTGGTGCCGGGGCTGCTGGCCTGTTTCCAGGATGCCGGCCACATGCTCGGTTCCGCCGGCGTGCGCATCGGGTTCGCCAAGCGCAATGGGCAGACGCCCGGCCTGTTCTTCAGCGGCGACGTGGGTCGGCCGAACAAGCCGATCCTGCGCGATCCCACGCCCTTCCCGCCGGACGACACGATCATCTGCGAAAGCACCTACGGCGGCCGCATCAACAGCTCGGTCGAAGAATCCAAGACCGACCTGCTGAACGTGGTGGAGCGGACGATCCGCCGGGGCGGCAAGGTGATCATTCCCGCCTTCTCGGTCGGCCGCACGCAATCCATTGTGTACTTCCTGCACGAAATGATGATTGCCGGCGAGCTGGCCCGCATCCCGTGCTTCGTGGACAGCCCGCTCGCGGTCAACGCGACGGAAGTCTTCTAGATGCACCCGGAGTGCT
>CAZVRR010000170.1:5996-9011 GCA_964629745.1 uncultured Planctomycetales bacterium
TACATCTTCCTGCTGAGCAAGAGCGCCAGGTACTACTACGACGCGGAGGCGCGCGCGTTCCACCAGGTGACGGGCGACATCCTGGGCAGCAGCGTATGCACGTACGTGCGCAGCCTGGAACAGAGCAAGGCCCTGCACGAGCGCAGCGGGCCCTGCGTGATCATCTCGGCCAGCGGGATGTGCGAAGCCGGCCGCATCCGGCATCACCTGAAAAACAACATCAGCAACCCCCACAACACGATCCTGCTGCCCGGCTACCAGGCGGAGAACACGCTCGGCCGCCGCCTCGCCGAGGGCGCCGAGAAGATCACGCTTTTCCAGGAAACCTACCCAGTGAATGCCGAGGTCGTGCAGCTGGACGGGTTCAGCGGTCACGCGGACCAGGCCGATCTGCTGCGCATGTTCGAGCGCCGCAGTGACCAGGTGCGGCGCGTATTCCTGGTCCACGGCGAGGCGGCGCAAAGCACCGCGCTGGCCGAGGCCCTGCGGACAGACGGAATCCGGGAGATCGTGATCGCCCGGCGCGATCAGCGCTGCGAGCTGTTTTGATGTCGTCGGGCGAACAGACCATCCTGGTGATCTCCGTCGTGGCGGCGCTTGGGCTCTGGTGGCGCTGGCTGGTCCGGCTCTGGCGTCCCACGCGCCTGGCCGGCGGGGCCGCGCAGCGCGGACTGCTGGTTGCGGCCGCCGTCTGCGGGTTCGCCGCGCTGGGCTTCGTGCTGCGGTGCTTCGCATCTCACGATGTCCGCGATGACCCCAGGTATCTTGCGTTCTACGCCGCGCTCGGGGCAGCCTGGGCCGCCGTCGTGATCCAGTTCCTGGACTGGCTGGGACTTTCCGCGCGTGACGACGTGGCGGAGCGCCGGAACGGCGCAGCGGCCGTGGCCCTCAGTGGGGCGCTCGGGGCGGCTTTCCTGTGCTTCGCCGGCGCGAACATCGGCAATGGGCCGGGATTCTGGGTGGTGCTCTTCTCGGCTGCATTGTCCACGGCCGGCCTGCTGCTGGCCTGGCTGCTCGTCGAGTGGGGCGGAGCCGTCGGCGAGCTGATCACGGTGGAACGCGACCGGGCCGCGGGGCTGCGCCTGGCCGCTTTCCTGATCGCGGGCGGCGCCGTGCTTGGCCGCGCCGTCGCGGGCGACTGGGTTTCGGCCGAGCAGACCGCGCGCGACTTTGCCCGCTTCGCCTGGCCGGTCCTGATCCTGGTTGCCGTCGAGATTTGGATCAGCCGCGTGGCGCGACCGACGCGTGCACACGCCGTCCCGAACCTGCTCGCCGCGGGCGTGCTGCCGGCGGCCTTTTACCTTTCTGCCGCGGGATGGTACCTGGTGGAAAGGGGCTGGTGGTGAGCGCGCCGCCCTGGCAGCCCACCTGCGCGATTGCGAAGCCCACCTTTACCGCGCTTCGGCGCCGCGCAATCTTCGAATGCTGCAAGTGGGATCCGCAGGTCGGCGACGTGAGCGTGCTGGCGCCCTACCCGATCGTGCTGCCGGCCGCGGAGTGGGAGCAGCTTGCCCGGGCGGCCGAGTCGCTGGCCGCTGAGACGGAGGCACTGGAATCGGCTTTGCTCGTCGCGCCGCGCCTGCAGCGGCGCCTGGGACTGCCACGCGCCGTGCGCCGTGTACTCGCGCGCGCGGCCGACGGCGGTGCCGCCGCCGGCGTGGCGCGCGTGTTGCGCTTCGATTTCCATTTTACGGCCGACGGCTGGCGCATTTCCGAGGTGAACTCCGACGTCCCCGGCGGGTTCATCGAGGCCGCGGGTTTCACCGAGCTGGTCGCCGCCGAGTTTCCGGCGCTGCGCCCGGCAGGCGACCCCGTCGCCGCGATCATGCAAGCGCTGCAGCGCGCGACGGGACCGGGCCGCCACATCGGACTGCTGCATGCGACCGCGTACACGGACGATCGCCAGGTCATGCACTACTTCGCACGGCGCCTCGCGGCGGTCGGCTTCGACGCTGTGCTGCTCAGCCCGGCCGACCTGGTCTGGCGCGCGGGCGAAGCGGCGGTCGCGGCGGGTCCGCACGCCGCCCCGTTGGACGCGCTGCTGCGTTTCTACCCGGCCGAGTGGCTGCCGAACCTGCCGCGGCGTTGCGGCTGGCCGCAGCTGTTCGTGGGCGGCCGGACGCCGCAGGCCAACCCCGCGGTTGCGCTGCTGACGCAATCCAAGCGCCTGCCGCTGGTGTGGGACGAGCTTCCGGTGGCGATTCCCGGTTGGCGCCGCTTTCTGCCCGAGACGCGCGATCCGCGGCAGGCGGACTGGCGCCGTGACCCGCGCTGGATCCTGAAACCCGCCCTGGGCCGCGTGGGCGAGGCGATCGGCATGCACGGCGTCACCACGCCGGCTGTCTGGCGCCGCATCCGCCGCAGTGTCTTCTGGGCGGGGCGGCACTGGGTCGCCCAGCGTCGCTTCGACACACTGCCGATGACAACGCCGGAGGGACCGATGTACGTCTGCATCGGCGTCTTCGTCGTGGACGGCTGGGCCGCCGGCGCCTACGGCCGCCTGGCGCGCCAGCCGCTGATCGACCAGCATGCGCGCGAAGCGGCGGTGTTGATCGCACCCGCGCGTCCCGCACCCTCTCGAGCTTGTGAGCACGACTATGCTGCCGCAGGAGCTGTATGACATCTGGGCGCCGCCCGGGGCGCGCTGGTCCGACTGGGCCAAGCCGGTCTTGTTCGCGTCCGCCGGTTTGCGTTTTCGTCCGCCGGGCAGTTTTGGGACGACGCCCGCGTCGGCGGCCGATGTCTCGTGGGCCCCTGCCGCCGACGGCCGGACCGCGCTGGTGCTCGAGCTGCCCGCCGCCGCATCGGTCCAGTTCGGGCTGGCACTTGCGGAGCGCGGCTATCGACCCGTGCCGCTCTTCAATACGAGTCCAGGCCCGCGGGCCGTGCTGGAAATGGAGCCGGTCGTGGCCGCCCTCGTCGCGGGCGCCGAAGCAATCGCCCGCGCGAACCTTGCGCCCGACGCACCCCCCGCATTTCTGCTCGACAGCCAGCGGATGTCGCCGATGTGGACAC
>CAZVRR010000171.1:0-8969 GCA_964629745.1 uncultured Planctomycetales bacterium
GGTGATGGCGACCACGGCGCCGACGGACAGGTCGATGCCGCCGGTCGCAATCACAAGCGTCATGCCCAGGCTCGTCAGCAGGATCGGCGCGGCGCGCTGGAGCACGTCGACGAGGCTGCCGTAGAGATGGCCGTCCTTGATCTCGAGCTGAAAGAAGCGCGGGCTCAGCAGCAGGTTCAGCAACAGGAGCAGGGCCAGTGCGGCGACGGGCCAGAGCAGCGGGCTGCTGCGCCAGTCGGAAGCGGGTGATCGCACGGGCATCGGCTGCTTGCTCCTGGCGCCGGTGCGACGACCGGGCGCTGCACCCGGTATCATGCACCGGCGATGGCCGCCGGCAAGCCGGACAACCCGGGAGCAGGGGGCGGAACCGCGGGGGCCGGTGCTCTGCCGGCCGAGGCGGCGCTGTATTGCGAGGCGGCGCGCCGGCTCGGATGGGAAGCGGAGGTGCTCGACCCCGAGTTCGGATACCTGTACGAGCTGCGGGCAGACGGGCACTGCCTGCGGCTGGTCGGGGGCCGCACACCCTTGAACGACGCCTCGGCCAGCCGGATCTGCGAAGACAAGTTCTACACGGAGCTGGTGCTCAGGCGGGCAGGGATTTCCACGACGGAGTCGGTGCGCTGCCTGGCCCCGCACGGGGGGCGTGCCCATGCCTGGCGCGGGCGGGGTGGAGCCGATCCTGGCCTGGGCCTGGCCAGGCAGCGCGGGTACCCCCTGGTGATCAAGCCGAACCGGCTTTCGCACGGACTGGGCGTGCAGGTCGTCGACTCCGAGCGGATGCTGCGCTCGGCCATCGAGGCGGCGTGGCAACTCGACTACTGCGTGCTGGTCCAGCCGCGCGTCGGTGGCGTCGACCTGCGGCTGAATTTCGTGGACGGGGAATACTCGCTCGGGTACGCGCGGTTGCCGGTGGAGATCACCGGTGACGGGCAGCGCTCGATTCGCGAGCTGCTGGGGCATTCGGTACCGCGATTCGCGGACGAGGCGAGCTGGCGGCGCGCGACGAAGGACCCGGTGTGGCAAGCCGTCGTCGTGGATCGGGGCTGGGACGAGCGCACTGTCGTGCCGCCAGGCGCGATGCTGCGATTCGAGACCGCGATTCTCAATCTCAACCGCTGGGCGCGCGCCGAAGTCCTGCCCCAACTCGATCACGCGTGGCTGGCGCTGGGCCGGCAGATCGGCACGCTGCTCCGTCTGCGGCACTTCGGCGTGGATTTCAAGATCCCCGCCGCAGGAGCGCGGCCGGAGGAGGCGACCGTGATCGAAGTAAACCCGTCGCCACTGCTGACGCAGTTCGCCGCATGCGTCGATCGCGAAGCCGCGCTGCGCGCGACCATGCGCGTGCTGCGGGCGTGCCTTGACTGGACTCGGGCGCCCGGGTAGCGTCGTGTCTGTTGTTGGGCCGATGCAGCTTCCGGTTCGCCGGTCACGAACTGGAAGCGCGTCAAACTCTAGTTGCAGAGGCAATTGCCGAAGGGAGATGACACGATGATGACTCGGATCGGGCTGCGCTGCGCAGTCCTGGCGACGCTCGTGCTTGCCGTGGGCAGCCTGGGCGGATGCCCGCAGCAGGGGGTGAACACGCCGCCGGTGGCCAGCGCCGGTGCGAACCAGACGGTGGAAATCGGGGACACGGTTAACCTGAGCGGAGAAGGCAGCAACGACGCCGACGGCGACACGCTGAGTTTCGCGTGGACCCAATCGAGCGGCACGGCGGTGACCCTCAGCGGCGCGAACACGGCGACGCCGGGCTTCACGGCGCCTGCGGCGGCTGCCACGCTGGTATTTGAGCTGGCCGTGGACGACGGGCAGGGCGGCACGGACACGGACACCGTCTCCATCACGGTGCAGGCCGCGTTGCCGCCCGTCACGCCGCAGCTGTTCATCGCGAACCTGGGCGGCAACAACGTGACGAGTTACCGGAACCCGTCGGCGGTCAACGGCAACATCGCGCCGGATACGAACCTGGCCGGCGCGGCGACGCAGCTCAGCCAGCCGGCCGACATCGTGGTGGACGCAGGCGGTGCGTTGACCGCGTGCAACTTCCTCACCAGTACCGTTACGTCGTACGACGATGCGGCCACGGCCAACGGGAACTTTGCGCCGGATCGCAACGTGTCGGGCCTGGCGACCCTGTTGACGCAGCCGGTCAGCCTGGCGATCAACACGACGAGCGACCTGCTCTTCGTCGCGAACAACGGGACCGCCGGAATCAACGTGTACGCCAACGCGTCGACCGCGGCCCTGAATGGCAACCTGGCGCCGACGCGCCAGATCAAGAGCGCCGCGCTGGTGAATCCGCGCGGCGTCAACTTCGGCGCCGATGACGAGCTGTACGTGGCGGACTTCGGCGGCAACCAGATCCTGGTGTTTGCGAATGCGGGCAACCTGAACGGGACGGTGATGCCGACGCGAACGCTGACAAGCCCGGGGTTCGTGCAGCTGTTTGACGTCTACGTCGACAGCGCGGATCGCTTGTATGCGGTTACGACGGGTGGAAACGTGCACGTATTCGAGGATGCTTCGAGCCTGAACGGCGCCGTGACGCCGAGCGTGACGCTGACCGTGCCGGGTGCGGTGACCCTGACCGCGATCGCGGTGGATGCGGCGGGGACGGGCTACATCGTCGACGCCGGCGCGAACGCGGTATTCGCGTATGACGACATTGCGACGCTCAACGGTACGCTCGCGCCGGACCGCACGATTCAGGGCGGCCAGACACAACTGAATCAGCCGATCCGCGTGTTCCTGGTCGAATAGGCGCGCCACGCCGATCCGGCGGGGCACGCGCCGAGGGGAATTCCCGTAGGACGGCCGCGCGGTACTCCGAAGCGGAGTGCCGGGCGGCCGTTTTGTGCCGGGGGGTATCGAGGGCTGGGTGGACACGGACCCACGGATCGCGTGGGATCGAGGGATCGAAGGGGGGCAAACTGTTCGAAGAGCGTGATTTATGCCCGGTGGCGGGGGCGGTGCCGCGGCGCGGCGCGCGTGGACAAATTCATCGGCCGGCGGCGGATTTTTCTTGACAGGCGCGCTCTGGAGGGATTTACTCGCACACAGGAGGAGTGCGGCGGGGCACGGCGCTCATCCGGCATTTCGCGCGCGAGCGCGGCGGGAGCGGTTGGTTCGGACGCCCTGTTGTGGCAGGTTGGCGTCGAGCACTGCCGCCTTCAAGCAGGCGTATTGCGGACATATCCAGGTACAGGTCTAACAGGAGGAGTGTCATGCGCAACATGCTGTGTGTCGTGGCCTTGGCGGGCTTGATCGGCCTGCCGGTGGCAGTCGCCGACTGGACGGAGAACTTCGACTCGTACCCCCTGGGGACGGTCTTGTTCGGCGTCGGCGGGTGGAGCGGCTGGTACGGGGTCGAATCCGTCGCCGGCCAGGTTTCGGGGGCCCACTCCCATTCGTTCCCGTACTCAATTGAAGTGGACGGCGGCGCGGATGACGCCGTGCACCCCTTCACCGGTTACACCTCCGGCCAGTGGGTGTTCACGGCCTGGCAGTACATTCCATCGAACCTCGACGGCCTCACGTACTTCATCCTGAACAATGAGTACTCGGAATCCGGTTCGGCCGACTGGGCGGTGGAAACCCACATGGACCCGGCCAGCGACCTCGTGTGGGACCAGCTGCGCGATCCCACCCAGCAGTATGCACAGCCAGTCGTGTACGACGCCTGGATCGAGATCCGCGTCGACATCGACCTTGATGCCAACTTCATGGTGCACTACTACAACGGTGCCGAGATCTCCAGCGGCACGTGGAACATCTATACCGGCGGGGACATCGCGATCGCGAACGTCGACCTGTACGCGCCGCACGACGTGCCGGTGTGGTACGACGACATCTCGCTGCTGCCCGTCCCCGGTTTCGACCCCGGCGACCTCAACTGCGACGGCGCCATCAACGCCTTCGATATCGATCCGTTCGTGCTGGCGCTCACCGACCCCGCGGGCTACGCGGTGCAGTATCCCGACTGCGACGTCATGCTCGCCGACATCAACGACGACGAAGCGGTGGATGCGTTCGACATTGATCCGTTCATCGACTTGCTGACCGGCGGCTGATCGGGAGCACGGCGTCACGCTCCGGCGGAAATGCGCGGCGGCGGCCGGCGAGTCGCCTTGCCGCGGCACGACACCAGCGGGGCTTGACGCCTTCTGTGCACCATCACGGCTGCACAGTGCCGAATCGACCCCGCGCCGCGCGTGGCGCCGCGGCCCGCACGTCGCGGGGTCGTAGCCGGCCGGGGCGGGGGCCTGCTGGAAACGCGCGGGCCGCTTCGGTCGGTGCGTGGCGGGGCACGCGCGAGAACGGCGGCGGCCGCGCTGATTTCCGCCCTCAGCAGTCGGAAAGACTACCGGGGGCAGGGGGGTACGCGCAGGAGATGCGCGGGCGGTCGCGATTCCTGCGCAATACGCTCGGTTCGCGGTGTTGGCTTGCACCGGCGCGGCTATACTGCCCGATGCGTCCCTTGGGCGTCTCAAACTTGTCGTCGCACCCGCCCTAAGTGACACACGTGTTCGTCGAGGCCGCGTCTTACGGCGCGCAGGCCTCATGTGGCAGTCGCCGAAGCTGGCAGCTTGCATGGACGGGCCTCCTGTGAGCTCCCGCCACGACGCGTCGCTGCGCAGTGTGGTCGAGGCCGGCACCAAACCGGGAGGTCTTGCGGAAGCGTCCGCAGTGCCCGGGTCGTCCGGCTCGCCGACGATTGCCCAGGTTTTCGGGGCAGTGCCCCAGGGCGTGTTCTGGAAGGACCTGCGGGGGATCTACCTCGGGTGCAATGAGCACTTCGCCCGCCTGGCGGGACTGCGGAGTGCTGCCGAGATCGTCGGCAAGTCCGATTTCGACCTGCCATGGTTGCGTGCAGACGCGGAAGCCTATCGCGCCGACGACCGGGCGGTGATCGAGTCGCGCCAGCCGCGCCGCGACATCGTCGAAACGCTTCGACAGCCCGATGGCGTCTGCCGGTGGGTCCGCACGACCAAGGTGCCCCTGCTGGGTCCGGACGGCAGCGTGCATGGCGTCCTTGGGATTCTTGCTGACATTACCGAGCACAAGCTGGCGGAACAGGCCCTGCGCGAGAGCGAGGAGCGCTTCAGGCTCGTGGCCGAAAGCACCGGCCAGCTCGTTTACGACTGGAACCTTGGCACGGGCCACGTGCAATGTGCCGGGCGCACGCAGCAGATCATGGGCTTCACGCCGGAGGAGCTGAGCAGTCTGGGCCTGGCCGGCTGGGAAGGGCGCATCCATCCGGAGGATCGCGTGCGCGCGCGGGCCGCGCTGGATGCGGCGATCCGGGACGGCGTCATCTTTCGTTGCGACTACCGCCTGCGCAAGGCCGACGGTACGTACATCCACGTGACTGACGAGGGGGTTTGCCTGTGCGACGAGACCGGTCAGTCCCGGCGCGTGCTCGGCATGGTCAAGGACGTGACCGAGCGCCAGCAGGCGGAGGAGCGCGCCGCGGGCCTGAACCGGCTGATGGAAGAGCTGATCGGCGAGGGCGACCTGGAGTCGAAGCTGCGGCGCATCACGGAGGGGATCGTCGAGATCTTCGGGGCGGACTTCGCCCGCATCTGGCTGAGCTTTCCGGGCGACCTCTGCGCGGCGGGTTGCGTGCATGCGCGCAGTCCGGAGGACCGGCACGCCTGTCAGCGGCGTGACCGCTGCCTGCACCTGGTCGCGAGTTCGGGCCGCTACACGCACCTGGACGGTCCGATGCACCGGCGGGTGCCGTTTGGCTGTTACAAGATCGGTCGCATCGCGTCGGGCGACGAGCCGTCGTTCCTCACGAATGACGTAGCGAACGATCAGCGCGTCCATGACCGCGCGTGGGCACAGCGCCTGGGCCTCGTTTCATTCGCGGGGTACCGCCTGATTTCGGCCGGCCAGGAGATCATCGGGGTGCTGGCGCTCTTCTCCCGCCGGCCGCTCGGTGCGCAGGACGACCAGTTCCTCAGTTCGCTCGCCGCGACGACCTCCGGGGTCATCCTGGCTGCGCGCGCCCGGAAGGCGCTGCGGGAGAGCGAGCAGCGTTACCGCAACTTCATTGACAACGCGGGCGAGGGGATCTATCGCATCGACCTCACCGAGCCCGTCCCCGTCGAGCTGCCGCCGGCGGAAGCGGCGGCCCGGATCCAGCGCGGCGCCGTCGTGGGCGAGGTGAACGAGGCGCTGGCGCGCATGTACGGGCTGCGGGCGGCCGACATGATCGGACGGCCGGCGACGGACTTCGCGCCGGAGTATGGGCCGCGCGGTGCGCTGGTCCTGCAACACCCCAACCACCAGGTTCGCGAGGAGGAAACGGTTGATCGCCGCGCGGACGGGCGACCGATCTACCTGAGCGAGAGTTTCACAGGGATCGTGGAGCAAGGACGTCTGACGCGGATCTGGGGGGTGCAGCGCGATATCGGCGAGCGCAAGCGGGCCGAGACCGAACTCCGTGAGAGCGAGCGCAAGTACCGGGCGCTGTCCCGGGAATTCCAGACGATCCTGGAAGCCATGCCCGGCTCGCTGGTGTTGATTTCGCGCGACTTGAAGATCGTCTGGGCGAATGAATTCGCCTCGACGAGCCTGGGGCTGACGCCCGGCGCAGTGCTCGGACAGCACTGCTATCGCTTGCGGCACAACCGCGAAGAGCCGTGCGCGGTGTGCGCGGTGCGGGAGTGCTTCGCGACCGGCCGGCCCGCGTCGTGCGAGGTGGAGACCCCGAATGGCTTCCTGTTCGAGGTACACGCGGCGCCGGTTCGCGATGATCAGGGGCAGATCACGGGCGTGGTCGAGGCGGCCTACGACGTCACCGAGCACCGCCGGGCGGATCGCCAGCTGAAGGCCAGCGCGTCGATGCTCCGCAGCGTCTTCGGAGCGACGCCGATCGGCATTATCTTCAGCGTCGATCGCGTGGTCGTGAATGCGAACCAGGCGATGTACGAACTGACCGGCTACGAACCGGCGGAACTCCTCGGCCACAGTACGCGTCAGGCGTACTTCACCCAGGAGGAGTTCGACCACGTCGGGCGCACCCTCTACGCGCCGGCGCCGGCCGGCGGGCACACCAGCATGGAGAGCCGTTTCCGGCGGAAGGACGGATCGGCGATCGACGTGCTGCTCACCGGGGCCCTGCTGCGCCCGGAAGAGCCCGCCGCCGGGTTCGTCGTGACGGTGCAGGACATCACCGAGCGCAAGCGGGCGGAGCAGGCCTTGCAGAGCCGGATCATCGCGATGACGCGGCCGCTGGACGATGCGTCGGGGCTGACGTTCACCGACCTGTTCGACGTGGAAGAGATCCAGCGGATCCAGGACGCCTTTGCCGAGTCCAGCGGCGTGGCGGCGCTGATCACGCACCCGGACGGCACGCCGATCACGCGGCCGAGCCGGTTCAGCCGGCTGTGGACGGAGTTCGGCGGCGCGGGAGAAACCGGCGGGCAGTGGGGCGCCCTGCCCGACGGCGAGTCCGGGCGCGAGGGCGGCGACGGACCGCCGGTACGGCTCTGCCCGAGTACGGGCCTGTGGGGCGCCGGTACAAGCATCACCGTGGGTGGCCGGCACATCGCCAATTGGCTGATCGGGCAGGTGCGCAGCGCGTCGTGTGACCTGGTCCGCGCCAGCCGCTGTGCGCAGGAGCTCGGCGCCGATCCGGAGGAATACCGCCGGGCACTGCTCGAAGTGCCGGTGATGGCGGAGGAGCAGTTCCGGCGGGTCGCCCGCACGCTTCGCGTCCTGTCGCACGAGCTGTCCGCCAAGGCGTATCAGAACGTGCAGCAGGCGCGGTTCATCACGGACCTGAAGCGGACCGAGCAGGAGCGGGCCACGCTGGAGGCGCAGCTGCGCCAAGCGCAGAAGATGGAGGCCATCGGTCAGCTCGCGGGCGGGGTGGCGCACGATTTCAACAACATTCTCACCGCGATCCTGGGCAACGTGGAGCTGGCCACGAGCGCCCTGACCGCGGAGTTCGCGCGCCGCGGGGAAGCGATGTCGTCGTCGCGGCAGGACATCCTGAGCGGTCTTGAGCAGATCGAGCGAAGCGCGGAGCGGGCGGCGACCCTGACGCGGCAGCTGCTCGCGTTCAGCCGGCGACAGGTGGTCCAACCCACCGTGCTGAACCTGAACGCGACGCTGGGCGACGTGGAGAAGATGCTGCGGCGGCTGCTGACGGAGAACATCAAGCTCGAGAAGCAGCTCGCCCCGGACCTCGCGCCGGTGAAGGCCGATGCCGGACAGATCGAGCAGGTCATCATCAACCTCGTCGTCAACGCCCGCGACGCGCTGCCCAACGGGGGCCGCGTGCTGCTGGAAACGCGGAACGTCGTCGTGGACGACACGTACGTCCGGTTTCACCCGGGCGTGCAGCGGGGCGAACACGTGGTCCTGAAGGTGAGCGATACCGGGCACGGGATGGACCGCGACACGCTGGAGCACATTTTCGAGCCGTTCTTCACCACCAAGCCCAAGGGGCAGGGCACCGGTCTGGGCCTGTCGACGGTGTACGGGATCGTGAAGCAGGCCGGGGGATACGTGTCGGTGTACAGCGAGCCGGGCCGCGGCACGAGTTTCACGATCTACCTGCCGGCAGTCCACGAGCCGCTCGCGGTCGGCAGGCAGGGCCAGGCGGTCGCCGGCCCGTCCGGCTGCGAGACGCTCGTGATCTGCGAGGACGATGCGGCGGTGCGCGGGCTGACGGCCGAGATCCTGGCGCAGCAGGGCTATGCCGTGCTGGTCGCGGAGGACGGCGCGCGCGCCCTGCGCCTGGCGGCGGCGCACGATGGTCCGATTCAGCTCCTCATCACCGACGTGATCATGCCGGGCATGAACGGGCGGCAGTTGTCCGAGGCCCTGTCGGCGGCCCGGCCCGGCCTCTGCACGCTGTTCGTGTCGGGTTACACCTCCGACCTGATCGCGCACCACGGCGTGCTGGATGCGGGGGTGTCCTTCCTGGAGAAGCCGTACAGCAGCCAGCAACTCCT
>CAZVRR010000172.1:0-8909 GCA_964629745.1 uncultured Planctomycetales bacterium
CGGCAGTGCGCGTCGCCGCGATTTCGATGGGTGGCAGCGACGCCCAGAGGTTCACCGGCGCCAGCCGGTCCGCCAGGTCCGCGAGGTGGCGGCGGGCGATCTCGACCTGCCCGGGCGGCAGGTCGACAGCGGGCGCCGTGGGCGGCGGAATTTGCGGCGACGTGAACACGCCGTCGGGGCCGAGCTGGAAATAAAGCCGCACGTTTGGAACGGCAGCACCGAGCAGCGGCGAGGGGATCAGGAGCTCGTCCGGAGTCGGCTCCCCGATCATCCGCGCGTACGCAGCCTCTGCGGAATGGAAGGGCACATACGCGAAATACGGGCGGGCGCGCTCCTGCGCGATCAGGGGCACGAGCGCCGAGTCCATGCGCCACAGCGCCAGGCGCACGCTTTCCTCGAAGGCCGCCTGGTCGCGCGCCGCAGCTTCCGCGCGTTCGGAGCGCAGCGCGCGGACGGTGATCCAGCCGGTGGCCGCCAGCAGCACGAGCAGGCTGGCGGCGAAGATCACGCCGATCTGCCAGGGGCGATTCCACTGCATGATGATCTACCGGGCCGGGCTCACGCGGGCTCACACGCGACGCCGGCGGCGAGCTTGTACCCTTTCCCGCGGACCGTGACGATCGCCGGCCCGGCCGAGTCGGCGTGCATCTTCTCACGCAGCCGGGCCACGTGCATATCGATCGTGCGGGTTTCCAGGCCGCGCGGGTCAACCTGCCAGACGCGATGCAGGAGTTCCTCGCGCGAGATCGCCCGTGTCGGATTCTCGGCGAGGTAGCGCAGCAGCTCGCGCTCACGCTCGGACAGCTCCACGCGTGCGCCGTTGTCCAGGCGGATCTCGCTGCGGCACAGGTCCGCGACGCCGCCGGGCCAGCGCACAAGCGAGACCGCCTGCGGCCGCTCCGGCGTGCGGCGGAGGACGGCCTCGACGCGGGCCAGCAGCTCGCGCACGCTGAACGGCTTGACCACGTAGTCGTCGGCGCCGAGTCGAAAGCCGCGCAGCCGGTCGTGCTCCTCGCCACGGGCCGTGAGGATGATCACGGGCGTGGTCGGCCGGACGCGGCGCAGCTCCTCGAGGATGACCAGCCCATCGCGTCCGGGCAGGACGAGGTCGAGCAGCAGCAGGTCATAATTCTCCTTGAGCGCCTGCTCGAGCCCCGTGTCGCCGCGACTGGCCTGGAGCACGGCATACCCGGAGATGTCCAGCGCATCGGCAATGCCCCGGCGGATGGCGTGGTCGTCTTCAATGACGAGAATGCGGTGTCGATCCATGGCCGTGTTCCGCCAGCCGCGCGGGAAGCCGCCCGGCTGCCGCCGGCGTCCGCGCCGCCATGATACAGGGGCCCGCCTTTCAGTTCGCGGTCGCCAGGCCGACGATCGACATCTGCCGGTCGTACTCGAGTCGGAACTGGTACTCGACGGTCAGGGCGCGGTCGCGCGTGGCCTGCGCCGGGACGTCCGCATCCCAGCGCAGCAGCCCCTGCTTCCGCTCGGACTCGACCTGCGGACCCTTGTTCAGGCCGCGGCCCTCCTCGACCAGAGTCACCTTGACGTCAGTACCCTTGCTCGTCGGAAGGCGGTCCACGACGCGCAGGGTCGCCGGCGCGGGACCGAAGTTCTCCACCACCAGCCGGTACTTGAAATCGATCACCCGGTTGCCGCCCTGCGTCGACTCCTTGCGGTCGATCAGCTCGCGCGCCGCGCGCAGGGATGAATCGATGCCGAATCCGACGGCGAAGGTCTCACCCGCTGCCACGTTCGGAATGCTGCTCTGGCCGACGAACTGCCCGTCGACATACGTCGTGACCGGTCCTTCCAGCAGGACCAGCATGCTGTCGTTCACGAGGTTCGCTTCCTCGTACACGTAGCTGGTGAGCACCGGAGCGGCGACCTTGTAGAACTCGCCGCGCATCGGCAGCGCCGCGATCTGGATCAGCTGCTGATCGGCGCGGCTGGGCAGCGTCGTTCGCGCCGCAACCGCGTAGACGACGCTGTACCCTTCGGCCGTCGCGCGGGCAGCGCCCTCGCGGACGCGCCCCGCAGCCACGAGGTCCAGCACCTGGAGCTGGCCGGCCACGCGGTTCAGCATGACGTCCAGTTCCTCGTCTCCCGGTACCGAGGCCGCCGCGGACCGCGGCTGCGAGCTCCGGCCCTTGTGCTGGGCCCGTTCGCTTTCGACCTGCCGCTGCTGCTGGGCCAACTCGCGCCGGGACTGGAGATAGTCGCCGCTGTCGGGCGGCGCGGAGACGTCGGCGCGCTGGGGGGGCGCCAGGCCGATCGACAGGCTCGTGAGGGCAGGCGCCTTGGCCGTCAGCGTGGGGCTGGCGGTCGACAGCGTCATGGAGACATCGGACCAGTCCTCGCCGCTCATCTGCTGGATCGCGGCATAGTATTCCACGCGCGCCCCGCTGCGATCCGCATCGGCACGGATGTTGTACGACGGTTCCCACGTCGCATGCTCGACGAGGTAACGGAGGCGCAGCTCCCCACCGGCCTCCGGGACGCCTGCAAAGACCACCGCCTCGCGCTGGCTGCGCGCCGAGCCGCTCGTGAGGACTTCGCGCTGGCGGCCGAGCACGTCGAGCTGCTCGCGCAGGGCGCGCTGTTCGCGTGCCAGCTTCAGCTCCTCCTCGAGGTGCGCGCGGCGCTGGGCAAGCAGGTACTCGGAGAGCTTCTCCAGCGTGTCGCCGTTCAGCACGCCCTGCGCGAGTTCCACGCTCGCGGTCGTTGCGGTGAATTGCTCGAGGCGGTCCAGGTACGTGCGGCGCTCCGCGATCAACTGCGTCTGCCGCTCGGCAGCCGTGAGCCGGTCCTGGAGTTCGCAGATCTGTTCGTCCAGGGCCCGCACCTCGGCGCGGACGTCCTGTTCGACCGGGCGGATCCGGTAGCGTACGGAGCGCACCTCCACCCCGCCGGCGCCCTCCGCGTGCAGGCTGGCCGGCACGACGTGCTCGGGCAGCGCCGTCACAACGATCTCGCGCAAGCCGGCCGCCCCGGCGAGCGGGATGACGCGCGTGACCAGCGCCTGCCCGCGGTACACCGTCACGGCGTCGATCTTGCCGGTGGTTTCCGCCGGCTGGCCACGCAACGGGGCGACGAGCAGTACCAGTGCGGCAAAGACGGGAATGGCATGACGGGCGGACATGGTGCGATCCTCGAAGCGGTTCACGCGTGGCGCGACCGACACGGGCGCGCGACGGGCACGCTGGAGGAAGTGTGAATCCGGCTGGGCCCCCGGGTGTAACGAGTGGGTAACAACCGCCGGTGCGGCGGCGGGTCAGCGAATCTCGCTCAGCTTGACGGCGGCACGGTGCCGGGCCGCCAGCATCGCCGCTTCGAGCACGCGCTGCGTCTCGTAGGCGTCGGCGAAATCGGGCAGCGGCACGATCGGCGTCTCACCGGCGAGCACCGCCATCATGTCGGCCACCATGTTCACGAACGAATGCTCGTAGCCGATGATGTGTCCTTCCGGCCACCACGCCCCCGTGTACGGATGCTCGCCGGCCGTCGTGCACATGATGCGGCGCCAGCCGGCCGTCTTCTTGTCCTCGCGCGCGTCGTAGTACCACAGGACGTTCATGTCTTCGAAGCTGAAGCGGAGCGAGCCGAGCTCCGCGTTGAGCTCCAACTGGTTGTTGTTCTGGTGGCCGGCGGCCAGGCGGGTGGCCTCGAAGCTGCCGAGCGCGCCGTTCGCGAAACGTGCCAGGAACAGGACGGCGTCATCGACGTCGCTCTTTCCGACGTTACGCTTCTGGCGCGTGGGGGCCCCATGCGCCGCCCGCGCGGGCGAGTTCGGCAGCGGCCGCTCGACGATGAACGTCTCCGCGATGGCTCCCGTTACTTCCACGATCTCCTGCCCGGTAACGAAACGGGCCATATCGATAATGTGGGCGTTCAGGTCGCCGTGCGCTCCCGAACCTGCGTACTTCTTCTGGTAGCGCCAGCTCAGGGGCGTCTGCGGCCCGCCCCAATCCTGCAAATAGCTCGCGCGAACGTGGTAGATGCGGCCCAACCGACCGTCGGCCACCATACGATGGGCCAGGGCGACCGCGGGACACCGCCTGTAGTTGAACCAGACAAAAGTCTTGGATCGCTTGGCACGCGCGGCAGCATTCTTCATCGACTTCGCGTCACGGAGGGTGGCACCCAGCGGCTTCTCACAGGCCACGTGCTTGCCGGCGGAAAGGGCGGCGATGGCCTGTTCCGCGTGCATGTAATTCGGGGTGCTGACGTCGACAAGGTCGATTTCCGGGCTCTTGACCACCTCCTTCCACGAGGTGCTGTAATTCCGCCAGCCCCAGCGGTCGGCGAACGGAGCCAATGAGATGAGATCCAAGCCGACGATCGTGTGCATCGTGGGCTTGATAGGCAAGTTAAAGAAGCGCGCCGCCTTGAGGTAGGCGTTGCTGTGCGCGCGCCCCATAAACTTCTGACCAATCAGAGCAACATTGCAGGTGTCAGACATGTGAGACCCTCATCGTTGCCCAAGCCTGTACGGGGCGGGATGTTAGCGTCAATCGCCGGTCGTGTCTACACGTCGGCGCCCCCGATGCAAGGAATTGACGAAATCCTAGTCAGGCTTCCGCTACAAACCCGGTCGTGGTAGATGCTTCCGCGCTTTCGGCGGCCTTCCGGGGTTGCTGTGCGGCGGGAGTCTGCAGCGCCGCCCCCTCTTTCTTCAACTTCTCCAGCAGCATCGACCAGGTCTCCCGCTGGTGGCGCAGGATGCGGAGCGCATCCTCAATGGCTTGGGGGTCGCGGTGCATGTTGGCATCAACGAGACGGCGGAAAATGAAGTCGTAAAGGGCCGCCATCTGGTCAACCAGCGTCGGGTTCACCTCGCGCCGCAGGCCGTTGTTCAGCTCGAGGACGATTCGCTGTGCCCGCTCCAGCGCGTTGAACATGCTCTCGAGTTCGCCGGCCTGGAGCGCCTCTAACCCCTTGACACTGAAGCGGATAGCGCCATCGAGCAGCATCAGCTGCAACTGCTCGGGAGAAGCCGTCAGGACGGCATTCTTCACGTATTCCCGGGATGGATCCGCTGCGGCCGGCATGTCGAGTGTATCGGCCCTGCACTCCCTCGCGTTTAGTAGCTAGCTGGAGCTGCTGCTGTCCAATGCGATCAGGCTGGATAACGCGCTCTGCTGCGACTCCAGGGCTGCCAGCGCCTGCTCCATGGCGATGAACTGGCTCAGCATCCGCGCACGCTTCGCGGTCAGCAGCACGTTGAGCTGCTCCACACGCGTTTCCAGCAGCTCACGTTGCGAGGTCAGGGCGGATTCGCGGCGGTCCAGCAACCCACCGGTCTCGGTGATCCCCTCCAGTTCCGCCTGGATCTGGAGCGAGACTCCGACTTCTGCTGTCGTAAAGAACTTCGTAACCTCGGTCGGGTCGTTCTCATACGCCGTGCGGAACTTGTCCTCGTCGAATGTCAGCTCCCCGCCTTCGAACTGAATGCCCACCTCGGAAAGCCGCTTGATACTGCCCACGGCCCCGGGGACTGCCCCCGTCAGCGCGTTGAACATCCTGGATTCCAGCGTTCGCAACGCGCTATCTGCGAACAGGACACCTTTTGTCTCCGTCTGGGCGTCATAGCTCGAAAGCTCGTCGATACGTGCGACCAGGCTGTTGTAGTCCTCCACGAGACCGCTCAGCGAATCGATCAGCGTACTGACGTCCTGTTCCACAGTCACCGTGACGGGGTCTTCGCTCACCGACGACAGGGTCAGCGTCAGTCCGTCCACGACATCCGTAATCACGTTCTGCGAGCTGGTGATCATGATCCCGCTGTCGGACCCGGCGCCCAGGGAAACGCGGGCATCCTGGGCCGCAGTCAGCGTCGCAAAGTCCATGTCCAGATCGCCGCCGTCGATGATCAATTCGCCGGCCAGCCCGGTGCCCAGGGAACTGACGGTCAGCCGGTACGGTGCTGCGCCCGAACCGTCATTGATCGTCCGCGCGGATGCCAACGTCGTGCGATTGATCTGTTCCGCCAGGTCCGCGAGCGTGTCCCCCTCCGAGGTGTCAATGCTGAACTCGAAAGCCCCGTCGATCTGTGCCACGCCGCTCTCGGCACTGCCGGCGATGTTGAGTTCCGCCGCAGCGGTTCCGCTCTTATCCTCGATCTTCAATTGCCCGGTGCCGCCGGAATGATCGATGATCAGGAGGCCATCCCCGGTGTCGTTGATGCGGGCTTCCAGCTCGAGTCCGTCGAAATCGTTGATTTCGGCGATCAATTCGCCGAGCGACTCGACTCCGGCGGTCTCCAGGTTCAGCTCCTCGACCAGACCCTTGGAGTTCGTGAACTTGATCGTGCCCGCTGACACGCCGCGGCCCTGGTTCAGGTCGGCGAGCAGCGTGTTCTCGTTCAGGTACTGGCGCTGCACATTCGCGCTTTTGACGCGGCCCGTCCCACCCTCGAGGCCGATGGCGCTCGCAAAGTCGCCCGCCACGTCGGCGACGCCAATCTGACCGGCGTCGTCGACCATGTTCGAGAGTTGCAGTCGCGTGCCGGTCCCGTCGTACGAAGCTTTGATCCCCAGTTGCGCCTGTGCGGCGGTCGCATTGATCTTGTCAATGACGTCGCGCAGCGTCTGCGCGCCGGTCAGGTCCACGTCCGCCGTCGCACCGTTGGCCGTCAGGCGCACGACCCCGCCGGTGAAGCCCTGTCCGCCATTGAGCGTGTTGAGCAGGACGGTGTCAATGCCGCCGATGATGCGACGGCCGGCAATCGGCTCGCCCCACCCGCTGTACACGCCGGCCGCAAGGCCCAGGTCTTCGAGGGCCTGCGAAGATGATCCTTCGGGCAGCGCGATCACGGTCGATGGAAACGTGCCGCCGCCGTGGTCCGTAATCGTCAACCCCGTGCCGTCGGCCGAGATGGACGCCTGGATGACCGGAACACCGTCGCTGTCGCGGTTGCCCTCGCCGTAGTTGATGGCCGCAATCACGTCCCCGAGCGTGTCGACGTGCAGGATCTGCGAGCCGTCGATGCGCTTTTCGTCCGCCGTGGCGAGTATTCCCAGGTCGCGGGCGGCGTGGCCATCGACGTCCTCAATCTTGAAATCGCTTTGCGTGCCGGAGGTCGCGTCCGTGACGACGAGCTTGCCGCCGGACATCACCACGCTGACGCCCGACACGGCCGATTCGATGCGTTCTTTCACTTCGCCGATCGTGGTGGCGCCAGTGAGGTCGACTTCCGTCGCCTGGCCGGTGGTTTGCGTGATGCGGATCTTGCCGAGTTCCACGCCGCGACCGTGGTTCAGCCGTTGCAGGCGCGTGGTTTCCGTGATGATCTCGCTGAGCTTGACGTTGACCTTGACCGACGCGTCGGAGGACTGAATCGTGAAGTCAGTCCCGGCGACGAGGCGTCGCACGCCGAGTCCGTCGTTCAGCGCGTCAAGCGGCGTGGTCGCCGCCAGGTAGACCAGCTTATCGCCGACCAGCTCGCCGGTGCTGGAGTAGGTCTGGCCGGGCTGGAATCCCAGGTCCGCGGCGGTATGCCCGTCGCCGACTTCGCGGATCCGCAGCCCCTGTGTTCCACCGGCCGTGTCCGTCAGGACGAGGCCCTCGCCGCGCAGCTCCGCGCGGACGCCGCTTTCGGACTGGTTCACCAGGTCCACCACGTCGGCGACGGTCTGGGCCGCGCGCAGATCGATTGTCGTTTCGTCGCCGGTGGAGTTGACGATCGTGATCGAGCCGCGCTGCACGCCGGTATAGCCGTTGAGTTCATCCAGGGTCGTTTGTGCATTTACGCGCGCCGCCGCCGATTCGATCGTGAACTGACCCGCTCCGACGCTGGCGTCCGCGCTGGCAAAGCCGCGGCTGACGAGCTGGTGCGTGGTGGCCAGGGCATGCACGGTGAAGCTGTACGCGCCCGGCTGCGTGCCGGGGACGACGCCGGCGGAGAGCACGCCCGGGTCGGAGGACGTCGCCGTGACGGTCTGAAAGTAGCTTGCCTTTGTCAGCGTGTTGACCCGCGCCAGCAGCGCGCTGACACGCGCAGAAATGTCCAGCAGGGCTGTGGTTTGCGCGTTGATTGTGCTGATGCGCGACACGAGCTGGTCACGCGGCCTGGCGTCGATCGCGATCAACTGGTCGACCAGCGACGCGTAGTCGAGGCCGGAATACAGGCCCACACCGGAACTTATGGTGCCCATGTCACACTCCTGCGCAGCGCGAGGCGGGGGCGCCGCGCCCGCGCAGCGCTCCCGGATCTGCTATCGGCCATCAGGGGTGCAAGCTCGATGCCGCAAGGCGGCGCGCCATCGGGTATTCACCCGACCCCCGTAATTCCCGTTCCCAGCCGGGGGCGCATTTGTTACGCTAGGAGCGGTCGCGCTGCCCTCCCGCGTCAAGTCCACTTGCGGGAGAGTGGGTGGAAGGAGATGGAACATGTCCAGGGGCGCCTGCCTGACCCTCTGCAACGTCGTTCTCAGTCTGAATCTCTGGTTTAGCGTGCCCGTGCCGGCGGCCGAGCTCGCTTCAGCGGTTGGCGGCCATGCGTCGCCCCCTGCCACGTTTGGGGATGGACGCACCTGCGGCCCCGAAACGCTGACGCAGAGCACGTCGCCGGACGTGCTGGAAAGCGGTTCCGTGGCCTGCTCGCCCGACGAGGGTGCGACGACCACCGAAAACGCCTGGGCGCGCTGCTGGTCGGTAACCGAGGGCATCACGGTGAACTGCGTCCGCTTCGGCGTGGAGAACTGCGACGCCGAGACGACGATCACGGTGAACATCTACCGCGATACAGACGGCAGTTGCCCGCCGAACATCGCCACGGCCGAGCTGCTCGGCACGATGGACGTGCTGGTGCCGGTGACGTCGTTCGAGTTCATCACGGCGGACTTCACGCCGCTCGGCGGCGTGATCATCGAGGCCGGCTGGAAGATGATCGTCGAGGTCTCGGCGCC
>CAZVRR010000173.1:0-8879 GCA_964629745.1 uncultured Planctomycetales bacterium
GGTCGCGAGTGCGACGGCGGGGGCGGACGGCGCCGGGGCGGATTGCGACGGCGCAGATTGACCGCCTCCGGCGGCGACGGCCAGGGCCAGCGTGCCCAGCACGGTGATTCCTCGGTACATGGTTCCTCGAATCGACGGGGAGCGCTCAGCCGGATGCGAGCTTTTCGAACTCCTGTTCGCTGATCACGCGCACCCCCAGCCCGCGGGCTTTTTCGAGCTTGCTGCCGGCGCTCTCGCCGGCCAGCACGAAATCGGTCTTCTTGCTGACGCTGCCGCTGACCTTGCCGCCCAGCTCCTTGATGCGGCTCTCGATCGCCTTGCGATCGTAGCGCTCGAGCGTGCCGGTGACCACGAACGTCTGCCCGGCCAGCGGCTGGCGCGCCGCGCGGCGGCGCGGCTGCGTGGTCTGGACGCCGACGGCTTTCAGTTCCGCGAGCGTGTGCTGACCGGCGGCGCTGTCGAACCAGCGGCGCAGGGCGGCGGCGACTTCGGGCCCGATGCCTTCAACCTCCTGGAGCTCGTCGGGGCTCGCCGCGGCAAGGACATCGAGGTCACCGAAGTGCTCCGCGAGCAGCTCGGCGGTGTTCGTGCCGACATGCCGGATGCCGAGCGCGGCGAGCAGGCGCGCCAGCGGCTGTTTCCGGCTCTTCTCAATCCCGGCAAGCAGGGCGTCCGTGCGCTTGGCCCCAAACTCGACCTGGATCGTGCGGGTCGCGCCCTCGCCCTTGCGCTGCTGCTCGATGACGAGACGCTCCACTTCGCCGCGGCGATCCTTCAGCCGGTACAGGTCGGCGAACGTGCGGACGAGGCCCGACTCCACGAGCTTGGTGACCATCACCTGGCCGAGCGTGTCGATATCCATCTGGTCGCGCCCGCAGAAGAAACGCAGGCGCTCGATGAGCTGCGCCGGGCACTCGGGGCTGATGCAGCGCAGGTACACGCCGCCGGGGTCCTGCTGCACCTCGCCGCCGCACTCAGGGCAGCGCGTCGGCGGTTTGAGCGCCGCGGCGCGCGGGGGCCGCTGCTCGGGGTGGGCGGCAACGACCTGCGGGATGATCTCGCCGGCCTTTTCGACCGTGACGGCATCGCCGACGTGAATGTCGAGCCGGCGCACCTGGTCGAAGTTGTGGAGGCTCGCGCGCCTGACAGTCGTGCCGGCCAGCAGCACCGGCTCGAGGTTGGCGACCGGGGTGATGGTCCCCGATTTGCCGACCTGCAGGTCAACGGACAGGATGCGCGTGCGGGCCTGCTCGGCGGCGTACTTGTACGCGATGCACCAGCGCGGCGCCCGGCTGGTCACGCTCAGTCTGCGTCGTTGATCGAGGCGGTTCACCTTGATGACCACGCCGTCCGTCGCGTAGTTGAGCTGAGCGCGTTCCGGTTCCCAGCGGGCAACCCACTCGATGACCGCCTCGATCTCCGGCAGCGTCTGCATCACCGGGCTGACCGGCAGGCCCCATTCGCGGAAGCGCCGGAACAGCTCGGTATGCGTGCGGATACCCGCCGGCAGCGGCTCGACCTTGCCGAAGCCGTGCACCTGAAACGACAGCGTGCGGTTCACCACGCGGCGCGAATCGCGCCCGCGATTGCGGAGCATGCCGGCCGTCGCGTTGCGCGGGTTCTTGAACGGTTCCGCCCCGCGCGCCTGAAGCAGCTCGTTCTCGGCGGCGAAGGCCGACAAGGGGCAATAGACCTCGCCGCGCACCTCGAGCAGGGTCGGCCAGCCACTGCCGTAGAGCTGGAGCGGCACGCTGCGGATCGCGCGGATGTTCGGCGTCACGTCATCTCCGACCAGGCCGTCGCCGCGCGTGGCTCCGACCACGAGCCGCCCGTCTTCAAAGCGCAGCGATGCGCTCACGCCGTCGATCTTCGGATCCAGCACGTACTCGAAGGGCGCATCGTCGAGGCCGCGCCGGACGCGCGCATCGAACTCGCGCAACTCCTCGGGCGAGTACGTGTTGTCGATCGAAAGCATCGGTTCGGCGTGCTGGACGTGCGGGAAGCCGGGTAGCGGTTCTTCGCCGACGCGTTGGGTCGGCGAGTCGGGCGTAACGAGGTCCGGGTATTGGTCCTCCAGCTCCTTGAGCTGGCGCACCAGCGCGTCGTACTGGGGATCGGTGATCTCCGGCCGGTTCTCCACCCAGTACAGGAAATCGTGGCGGCGGATCTGCTCGCGCAGGGTGGCGACCTGGCTGGCCGCCAGCGCGTCTTCGCCGCGGGCACGGCTCATGGCGGCGTGACGGGTGGGGCCGGGCGCGTCGCGACGTCGATCTGCACTTCCTGCAACGACAGGGCGGCCTCCGCGGAACGACCGGCCCGGATCTCCGCGCGGGCCTGGCCGGCCAGGAAGACGCTGACCGCCTCGGCCGGGGCAAGCGTCAGGGTGAACTGCACGTTGTCGTTCAGCTCACGCTGCGTGGCGCCGCCCTCCGTCGTCTGCTGCACGATCGTGAGATCGCGGAGCAGGCGGCCGTGTGAGTCGCGGGCGTAGAGTTTCAGCCCGACGGTCCCGTCAGGAAACCCTGAATCGGGCGTCGCATGCAACTCCAGGTTGCCGCGGAAACGGACGGTGAACGTGAAGTCGCTTTGCAGCTCGGTCGAATTCTGGAAGCTGTGGCCGAGCTGGACCAGGCCTTCCGCCAGCCCGCTCTCCTTGACGGCGGCCCGCGCTGTGCCGGTTCCGGCGCTGGTGACCTGCGCGTCGGCATCCGCCGTGCCGTCGAGCCCGGGCTTCTCCGTATGTTGGGGAACCGCGATCGAGAAGGGTTGGTCCGCCGGTACGCGGAGCACGGCGGGGCCCGCCTGGCGCAGCTCCGTCGGCTTGGGACGGGCCGGCAGATCGACGCCGAAACGCGCATCGCCGCAGCCGGTGCCGAGCAGCGCAAGCAGGCCCGTGCCCAGCAGGCGCCGCGTCGACCGGAGAGAGCATGTCCGCATGAGGCCCTCCTGGCAGATCGCCGCGCGCATTGAAGCACCAAGCCGCGCCGGCGGCAAGCGTCTCAGCCGCACCACTCGCGCAGGCCGAACCGCAGGGCCCAGGCCGCCTGCACGAGCAGCAGGAACGCCAGCAGTGCGGCCCGGGCGCCGCCGGCCCACTCCCGGGTCCACCAGGCTGCCAGGACCACGAAGGCCGGCACGCTGACAGCGAGGTAACGTCCGATCGGTTCCACGCCGAAGGTGGCGCCGCCGGCCGCCACGTAGGCATGCAGGAAGACGAGCGGTCCCAGCAGCAGCAGCGGGCGGAAGCTGCGCGGCACGCGGCCCCAGGCGGCCAGGCTCAGGAACAGCACGAAGAAATTCAGCGGCATGTTCCACATGAGCGGGTTCGCCGCGTTCACCATTCCCTCGGGAAAGTTGCGCAGCAGGCGCCCGAAATACTTGAACTGGTCCCACACGCGGGCCAGGACCAGGAACTCGAACCAGTCGGCGCGCTGCCGGTCGGTCACCCAGCCCGCGCGGAAATTGTCGAAGTACACCAGCGGCGAGCCGAAGCGGTACGCGAGGTACACGGCGTAGCTGAGCAGGCCACCGGCGGCCAGCAGCAGCCGCGGCAGCAGTCCCGCCAGCCGCAGCGCCGGCCGCTGCGGCGAGCGCTGCCACCAGGCCAGCGCGTACACCGCCACGATCGCCAGCGCCGTGGGCCGCGTGGCGGTCGCCAGCCCGCTCGCGACGGCGGCCCACCCGAAGCGCCCGCGGTCGATCAGCGCCAACGCGCCGGTGACCGTCAGCAGCGTGACGCTTTCGGCGTAGCCGAAGCTGAAGTAGCAGGCGGTCGGCCAGCAGAACGTGGCGGCGACCGCCAGCAGCGCCGTCGGTTCGTCGATGCGCCAGCGGATCCAGGCGTAGAGCACCAGCGCCGCGGCCAGGGCCGCCAGGTGCGCCACGAGCACCTGCGCCGCGTTGATCGAAAGCACGCCGCGCAGGGGTCGCACCAGCGCCGGGTAGAGCGGGAAGAACGCGATGTTCTGCTCGACCTCGGTGCGGCTGCGGATCTGCTCGGGCGGCGGCGGCGGAGTGTACGAATAGCCGCGCTCGATGATCGAGCGGTAGTGAATCGCGTCGAAGCGGCACAGCGGCATGAAGTCGCCGAGCAATTGGCGCCGGGTTGCATGTTCCGGCGCGGCCGGCTGTGTCGCGAGGCGGTAGAGGTGTCGCTGGTACGGCGGCGGAAGCCGTTCCTCGATGCGGTACACGAGTTCCGCCCCGTAGTACGCGCACGTCCAGGTGACCAGGCGCGTGGCGAGGAAGATCAGCACGACCCACAAAACGCCGCGACGCCAGCCGGCGCGCGAGCTCGGCGCGCGATCGGGGAGCCGGTCATCGAACAGCAGTGGTGCTGGCTTCATCGCGGCCGTTTCGCGGCGCGGCGCGTGTCGGGCGCTTGCGCCCGGCGCTCAGGGCAGCGCGGCCATCAGTCCGAAATGGCCGCACCCGGCGCCCTCGCGCCGGTAGGAGTAGAACAGGTCGCTGCGGCACATCGTGCACACGCCCGCGAGTTCCACGTGCCCGGGCTTCAGCCCCGCGCCGAGCAACTGGGCCCGGTTCGCCTGCCACAGGTCAAAGTACACGCGGCCGGCGCGGCGCTCAAATGCCTGCTCCTCGGCGGGCAGGCCGGCCGCCGCGGCGAGCACGTCCGGCCCGACCTCGTAGCAACACGGTCCGGCGCCCGGCCCGATCCCGGCGCGCAGCTCGGCCGGCGTGCAGCCGAACGCCTCCGTCATGCGGGCCACGGTCTGGCGGGCGAGCCGGGCGACCGTGCAGCGCCAGCTGGCGTGCACGAGTGCCAGCACGCGGCGCGTGGGGTCGTGCAGCAGGATCAGGGGGCAGTCGGCGGAAAAGGTCATGAGCGGGCGCTGGGGCGTATCCGTCACCGCGGCATCGACGCCGTCGAGCCGCCCCGCCGCATGGGCCGAATCGACGACCGCGATCCGGTCCTCGTGCACCTGCTGGCAGAAGCACAACGCCCCTGGCGGCAGTTGCAGGTCGCGCGCCATCTGGGCGCGATGCTCGGCCCGCCTGGCCGCATCGGCGTCGGGGCGCGCCGCGACGTCGTGCGGCCGCGTCGAGAACGCGTGCACCACCGCGGAGTCGAAGACGCGCTCGAAGCGGCCGTAGCGCCGCGGCCCGACCGTGAAGAATTCCATCAGCTCCCTCGCGGGCGCAACAGCACCTTGATTTCCTGCGGGCTGGCCGCGGCGGCCAGGGCCTGCACGCCCTGGCGCAGCGGAAACGTGCGGCTGATCAGTTCCTGCACCTGCACCTTGCCCTGGCGCAGCAGCTCGAGTGCCTCGGGAAAGGGACCGCAGCGATTGCCGAGCAGCTTGATCTCGTGGATGACCAGCTTCGCCAGGTCCAGCGTGGCATTCTCCGCGTAGGTGCTCTTGAGCACGATCGTGCCGCGCGGACGACACAGTTGCAGGGCCAGCTCGAGGCCGCGCGGGTCGCCGGTGCATTCGACGACGACGTCGCGCGTGGGGCGCGGTACGAGTTCGTGCAGCTCGACAGGTTGAATGCCGTGGCGTTCGCAGAATGCCAGCGTGCGTGGGTTGCGGCCGATCACCTCCAGTTGGCAACCCTGGGCTTTCAGCACCTGCGCTACGAGCAGGCCCAGCCGCCCCGAGCCGAGCACCGCGACTTCCGTCCAGCGATCCACCGGCTGCAGCTTGATGACTTCGACCGCGGCCGCGAGCGGCTCGACGAAGACCGCCTGCTCGTCGCTCAATTCATCCGGCACGATGTGGCAGTTGCGCTCGGGAACGACGACGTACGAGGCAAAGGCGCCGTCACGGCCCTGGATGCCGATCACCGACCGGCGGCGACAGTGCCGCGGCAGCCCGCGGCTGCACAGGTCGCACTCGCCGCAGGCGCAGTTGATCTCGCCCACGATGCGGCGGCCGAGCAGGTGATCGGGGCCGCGGACGACGGTGCCGACGAATTCGTGGCCCGGCACGCCGGCGAATTGCATGTACCCGCGCGCCAATTCCAGGTCGGTGGCACAGATCCCCGCCAGGTGCACACGCACCAGCACTTCGCCCGGGCCGGCGACCGGATCCGCATAGTCCGGCACGTAGGCCACGCCCGGGGCAGTTCCCGGCCGGAACACCAGCGCTTCCAAATCACCGCTCCTGATTCCCCGTGTGGCGGCTCTTATTCCTTCCGCCCCGGCACCAGCCAGCGTACAAACTCGTTGAAATCGTAGCCGGCTTTCTCAAAGCGATTCCGATAGGGCGGACGCCGCGATTCCGGGATGTTCCCCGCCTCGGCGAACGGGTCACCGGTATGAGCCTCGAGCCACGCCTCCCACGCCAGGGCGTCGCAGTTGTGCGTGACGCCCGTCAAGCGGACCAGCGACTCCTCGCAGGCATGCACGACGGCGAAATTCTCGTCGTTCAGCCCGCTGATCAGCCCGCCGAGCGACTCCGCCGTGGAGTAGTTTCCCAGGCCCGAGGCGGCAGCGGCGCGCACCTGCCACATCGTGTCGAGCTTCAGCCGGTCGGCGAACGTGGTGCGGGCGTACTCCGCCTGGTCTTCCGGCACCAGGCCGCGCGCCGACAGCTTGGCGAGCGCCAGCGTGGCATCCCAGCGCGTCAGGTCGTCGGGCGGCCGCACTTCCTCGGCCGGGTACTCGCGGTGATTCAGCAGCTTGAGGCAGGCCTCGACGGCGCGCGGGTCGCCGGAGAGCTCGAGGGCCCGCACGGCCACGCAGCGGGCCTGGGGATCGTTGTCGAGCAGGGCGATCGCCAGGTAGCCCTTGACCGCCCAGTCCTCGCCGCACTGCTTGCTCTTGGCCACCTGGCCCAGCGCATCACGCCGCACGTCGGGGTCTTCCGAGGCGAAGGCGGCGACCATGTTCTGCTGGGGGGTCTTCCTGGGCTCGAAGACCTTGAGGACCACGTCATTGATCTGCGTGTCACTGCACCCGGGTGCCGCGCCGAGCAGCGCCACGAGCCACCAGCCGCCGCGCCGCCTGCTTCGCGACGCCCGCGGGCACGCGTCAGGCCGGGGGCACCGCCCAGGTGCCGGCCGAGATGTAGCGTTCGGGCTCGATGAACTCAACGTGTTCGATGTCCTCGTTGAGAAACCTGGATCCAACCCGCCGGAAACGCTGGGCATTGTCGCTTACGTAGCAGCGGAGCATACCGCGGTCGGCCTCGCGCGACAACAGCCCGGCGCTCTGCAGGTGTTGTTCGACCGCCAGCGAGGTCTCGCGCCCGCTGTCCACGATCTGGATATTGGGACCCAGGCACGTCGCGATCGCCTCGCGCAACAGCGGGTAATGCGTGCAGCCGAGGATGACCACCGAAACGCCCTGCAGCGCCAGCGGACGCAGGTACTCCTCCACGGCCATCCGCACGATCGGATCCTCGTTGTCGCGTCCCTCTTCGACGAGCGCCACAAGCAGCGGACAGGCGCACTGCACGACCGGATGAGCCGGGGAAACCCGCTGAATCGCCGCCGGATACGCGCCGCTCCCGATGGTCGCTTCGGTGCCCAGCACGGCGATCGGCCGGCCGGCAGCGATGCGCACCGCGGCGTGGGCGCCCGGCCGGACGACGCCGATCACCGGCACCGGCAGCTCGCGCTCCAGTTCGTCGAGCGCCAGCGCACTGGCGGTATTGCACGCGGCGACGATCAGCTTGGGATCGAAAGCCAGCAGAAATTGCGCCGCTTCCAGGGCGAACGTGATCACCGTCTGCCGGGACTTGCTGCCGTACGGCACGCGCGCCGTATCGCCGAAGTACACGATCTCCTCGTGCGGCAGCCGCTGCCGCAGGTGGCGCACGACGGAAAGACCTCCCAGTCCCGAATCGAAAACGGCGATCGGCCTGCGGCGCATGCGGTCCTCCCTGACCGAGCTTTGGGCGTCCATGGCGCCAAGCATACGGCGGGCGCCGGGGGGCGGACAAGGGAATCTCTCGCGCAACCCCGGACCAGGACGATCGCGGCTACCGGCCGCGCGCCCGAATCCGCCCCGACTTCAGATCGGTAATCTCGAGCCACTGGGCAAAGGGATCGCCGGAGAGAAGCTCGGCGAGCGTCGCGGCGCTGATCTGGGCCTTGATGCGAAACTGCCCAGCGCTCTCGGTGTAATCCGCGTCGACGGAGCGAATGCCCTGGATCTCCGCCAGGGCCTGCTTCAGCCGCAGGAACGCCTTGAAATCCAGGGGTCGGACTTCCAAATCGATGTCCCCACCGGCGCTAAGCTGCGTCGACCACTGCTCCATCACGCTGTCATAGAGCTTGATGGCCAGGGGCGGCTGGCGACCGGCGCGCTCCTCGGGCGGAAAGGTGGCGTGAACGAGAGCTTCGCGGGCGGCCTGCGGGCTGAATTCCTGGCGCGAGCGCACGCCGCGGCGCGTCACGGGCAGCGATTCGCTGGCCAGCAGACGTCCCGTCTCAACCGCGTAGATGCGGGCCTGCACATCACAGTTGTAAAACGCGGCGGGGACTCCGTAAATATTTTCGATGCCGGCCCGATCTGCATTCGCGGTGCCGCGGATCAGAATGTGCACCCCCAGCTCGCGCGCCACCTGCTGCAAGCGGGTGTCGCCCCGGCCGTCGTGCATGTCGGCGGGCTCGGGCATCCCGACGCTGCCACGCGCTTTTCGCGTGACGAGGTCAAAACCCGCCTTGACGAACAGCTCCTCGATCCGGCTCTCGACAACCGAATCGCTTTCGAGCTGGCCATCGATGCGCTCGTCGATCCAGACCATGATCTTCGGCCGGCCGAGCTGGTCGAGCAGGTTCTGCACCTCGCCCCACGCGGCAGCCACGGCGCTGGGACGCACGGTCGCTTCGAGCGTGACCGACCAGGCGCCGCCCGGCCGCTCGCCCTCTTCGAGGACGCGGTAGTCGCTCACGATGCCCGACGCGCGGCT
>CAZVRR010000174.1:0-3092 GCA_964629745.1 uncultured Planctomycetales bacterium
CCGGTTTCCCGCGGCGTGACGGTTCCGTTGACACCCCCGCCGCCGCCCGATACGGTGCCCCGTTTCTCTGCGAGCGCAGCAGCGCGGGGTGGAAGGCGTGCCAGCCAAGGAAGCCAACGCATGAGTATCAGCCAGATCGGCCGCAGCATCGGCGAGTCGGTTACGCTCAAGCTCAACGAGACGGCCGCGATTCTGCGGGCCAAGGGCGACCCGGTGATCCACCTCGGCGGCGGGGAACCCAAGAGCCGGGCTCCGATGGACGCGATCGTCGCCGCCGCCGGGCTGCTCAACTCGGGCGAGATTCGCTACACGCCCGCCGACGGCATCCCCCAGCTCAAGCAGGCGATCATCCGCTACACGGAGGAGTACTACAACCGGACGGTGGGTGCGGCGAACGTGATGGCCTCGGGCGGTGCGAAGCAGTCCATTATGTGCGCGCTGCAGGCCGTGCTGAACCCGCAGGAGGAGGTCGTCTACCCGGCGCCGTACTGGGTGAGCTACCCGGAGATGGCCAAGCTGTGCGGCGCCCGCGGGGTGGCGGTGTACCCGGAGGACGGCAGTTTCTACCCGACCATCCAGGACATTGAGCGTGCCTGCGGCTCCTACACGCGCGTGGTCATCATCAACAGCCCGAACAACCCGACCGGCGCGATGTACTCGGCGCAGTTCATCTCCGACGTCGTCGACTTCTGCGAGAAGCGCGACCTGTACCTGATCATGGACGACATCTATCACCGGCTGATCTTCGACGGTCGGCGGCCGATCAACTGCTGGGAATTCGCCAAGGACCGCAGCGAGAACAGCAAGCTGATCATCATCAACGGCGTCTCGAAGCAGTACGCGATGACCGGCTTCCGCATCGGCTGGGCGGTCGCCAGCAAGCAGCTGATCAGCGTGATGACGAACATCCAGAGCCACCAGACGTCGGGCCCGTCGGCGCTGTGCCAGATCGCGGCGGCGGCCGCGATCAACGGGATCCAGTCGAGCGTCGAGAGCCTGCGGACCACGCTGGAGAACAACCGCAACGTGCTCGTATCGCGGCTGCAGACGTTCAAGGGCGTCAAGGTGCGCAAGCCCGACGGCACCTTCTACCTGTTTGCCGACTTCAGCGCCTACGACAAGAACTCGACGCGCCTGGCCAAGCTGTTGCTCGACAAGGTGATGGTCGTGACCGTGCCGGGCGTGGAGTTCGGCGGCGAGGGCTACCTGCGGATCAGCTACTGCGGCACGATCAAGGACGTGACCGAGGGCATCGAGCGGATGAAGTGGGCGCTGGACCCGGATGCACCCAACGAGCTGTACATCGGCAACCGCAAGCTGGTGCGCGACTGGTAAACGCGGGCCGCGCACCGCGGAGCCGTCGACATCCCGGGTGAGGCAGCGACGAGTGGAGCTGAGTGCGGAAAGCTGAGTGCCTTCTTCGGAGCCACCGATGAAATACCTGGAGTTCGTAACCCCTGCCCAGAAGACCGCCGCCGACCTGGCGAGCGATTTCAAGCTCTCCAACCACGGCCTGTCCGAGCTCGACCGCGTGTACTGGAACCTGCCGGTCGCGGCCCTGGTGGAGGAGGCGATCTTCCGGGGCGAAGGGCACCTGGTCAACGGCGGGCCGTTCATCGTGAACACCGGCAAGTGGACCGCCCGCGCCGCCGCTGACAAGTACATCGTGAAAGAGGCCGAGAACGAAGGCAAGATCTGGTGGGGCGAGTACAACCGGCCGGCCAGCCTGCCCACGTTCAACAGCGTGCTCATGCGACTGCAGGCGTTTCTCCAGGGCGAGGAACTGTTCGTGCAGGACTGCTACGTCGGCGCCGACCCGCTCTACCGCATGCCGGTCCGCGTCATCACGGAGAAGGCCTGGCACAGCCATTTCGCCCGCAACATGTTCATCTGCACCAACGACCGCGACGAGCTGAAGAAGCACGTCCCGGAATTCACCGTCATCGCGCTGCCGTCCTTCAAGGTCGACCCGCGCATCGACGGCACCCGCACCGAAACCGCGATCATGCTCAACTTCGCGGAACGCGTCGGCATCGTCGCGAATTCCAGCTACGGCGGAGAGATCAAGAAGAGCGTCTTCACGATCATGAACTACCTGCTGCCGTTGCAGGGCGTGATGGCCATGCACTGCTCGGCCAACGTCGGCCACGACGGCGACGTCGCCCTGTTCTTCGGCCTGTCCGGCACCGGCAAGACCACGCTGTCCGCAGACCCGAAGCGCCGCCTGATTGGCGACGACGAGCACGGCTGGAGTAACGAGGGCGTGTTTAACTTCGAGGGCGGCTGCTACGCCAAGGTCATCCGCCTGTCCGCCGAGCACGAGCCGCAGATCTGGCAGGCCGTTCACAGCTTCGGATCGATCCTCGAAAACGTCGTCTGGGATCCGACCTCGCGGAACGTCGATCTCAACGACGACCGGCTGACGGAGAACACGCGCGGGTCGTACCCGGTCAGCCTGATCCCGGGCGTCGTTCCGGAAGGCTACGTCCGCTCGCATCCCAAAAACGTGATCTTCCTGACGTGCGATGCCTCCGGCGTGCTGCCGCCGATCGCGCGGCTCAACGCCAACCAGGCGATGTACCACTTCATCAGCGGCTACACGGCGAAGATCGCCGGCACGGAAATGGGCCTGGGGATCGAGCCGCAGATCACGTTCAGCGCGTGCTTCGGCGCGCCGTTCATGGTTCACCACCCGTTCTATTACGCCAAGCTGCTCGCCGACAAAATGGCCACCCACAATTGCAACTGCTGGCTGGTCAACACCGGTTGGACCGGCGGGCGCTTCGGCGTCGGTAAGCGCATCAGCATCAAACACACGCGCAACTTGCTCAACGCGGCGTTGTCGGGCGAACTGAAGAACGTGAAGTACCGCAAGGACAAGCTCTTCGGGTTCGAAGTGCCCGTGAATTGCCCGGACGTTCCCGACGACGTGCTCGACCCCAGCACGTCGTGGGGCAACAAGGACGAGTACTGGAAGACCTACGACGGATTGGCGGCACGCTACATCGAGAACTTCAAGCTGTTCACTGACGGCTGCCCGCCGGAGGTGATCGCAGCCGGTCCGCGGCGGCTCAGCCAGCTCTAGGCGACGC
>CAZVRR010000174.1:3192-8813 GCA_964629745.1 uncultured Planctomycetales bacterium
GGCGGCGACTGCGATCGCCGCGGATGGAACGGTGACCGGCGCGATCATCGATCCGGCAACGGACGAGGACTGGCTCAGCTTCACCGCCACCGCCGGAAACCGCTACGAGGCAACGACACTCGTCGGCTCCGCGTCGTTCTACTACACCGTTGAGGTGCTCGGGCCGGACTGTGTCACGGTCGTGGCGGACTGGAGCTACTACAGTTCCGACGAGCGAAGTGTCGTCGTCCCCACCAGCGACACCTACTACATTCGGATCGCATCCTACGTCGCAGCCTACGTCGGCTTCGTCGAAATGGGGCTGACCGACCAGGGGCCGGCGGTCGACGATCACGCCGGCGGTCACGCGGCGGCGACTCCGATCCTGGCGGACGGCAGCGTTTACACCGGCGCGATCGATTACGTCGGCGACATTGATTACTTCGGGTTCTACGGGGAATCGCAGCACCTGTACCAGGTTGAGGTCCGCGCGCAGGTCAGTGCTGCGCCGTACTGGTATGTCGGGGCCGGGCTGTACGCCGGGCTGGGCTACCTGGGCAGTACGACCTGGTCGACGACTTCCGTCGGCGGACCGCCGGGAGACTGGCAGACCGTCATGTACTACGTGCCGGCGGGCCTGGATGACACGTTGTACTGGCGCGTCAACGGCTACCCCGATCTGACCGGGCCGTACGAGGTGCGCGCGACAGACTTCGGCGCCTACGGGGGCGATGACCACGGCGATAGCTGCTTCGGCGCGACCGCGGTGACGACGGATGGGACCGTCACGGGTGCGCTGATCGAACCCGACACCGACGAGGACTGGCTGGCCTTCTTCGGCCAGGCGGGATACCGCTATGAACTGGCCCCGATGGGCGCGTCCGCGCAATTCCCCTCGCTGGTGCAGATCTTCGACGGCGACTGCGCCACCATTCTGGCGGAGTGGACGCAATCTTCGTACGACGAGCACAGCTTCTTCCCGCCCGCGTCGGCAACGTACTTCGTCCGCGTCACCGCGCTGTTCCCCGGCTACGTCGGGCACGTCACGCTCGGGATTACCGACCAGGGCTTCCAGCCCGACGACCACAGCGGGCAGCAGGCGGGGGCAACCGCGGTGCCGGTCGACGGCAGCATCACCACCGCGACGATCGACTACTCGGGCGACTACGACTGGTTCACGTTCAGCGCCGACGCCGATCACCTCTACGCCGTGCAAGTCCGCGCCTTGGCCTACAGCGAGGTCATTCCCGTCGCCGCGACGCTGATGGACGGGCCATACTTCGCCGACTTCACGGACTGGTCGTACGGGGCGCCGGGGAGTGACGGCGACTGGCAGGGCCTGGTCTACGCGGCGCCGCCGGACGCGGGTGCGGTGTATCACGTGCTCGTGTACAGCCAAGCTTATTATGCCGGCGGTTCGTACGAGCTGCGCGTGCTGGACCTCGGCGTGAACCCGCCCGACGACCACGCCGACGCCGCCCTCGGTGCGACGCTCATTTCGACGGATGGTACCCCGGCCGCCGGCGTGCTCGGCCACGGCGGGGACGACGACTGGTTTCGTTTCACCACCGGCCCGCAGCAGGTGTATTCCGTCGAGGTGCGCGGCCTGCTCAGCCCGGACACCGGCCTGGTCGGGGGCTCACTCTACGACCCCCTGGCGACGGGCTATCTCGGGTTCACCGGCTGGTCCGGCGGCGGGCCAGCGGGCGACGGCGACTGGACGCGCGTGCTCTACTACGTACCGGAGGACGCGGCGGGCGACTACTTCGTTCTCGTGCAGGGCTACGGCTTTACCGCCGGCGAGTACGAGGTGCGCGTGATCCTGGGTCCCGGCCTGC
Source organism: uncultured Planctomycetales bacterium (assembly GCA_964629745.1). Taxonomy (GTDB): domain Bacteria; phylum Planctomycetota; class Phycisphaerae; order UBA1845; family Fen-1342; genus JAAYXS01. The sequence continues at coordinate 5,010 of CAZVRR010000174.1, forward strand.
CGGGCGACTTTGACGGCGACGACGTGCCGGACAGCAGCGACAACTGCCCGACCGTGGCGAACCCCGACCAGGCGGATGCCGATTCCGATGGCGTCGGCGACTGCTGCGATCCGGACGAGCCGGACGAGGACGGCGACGGCGTGACCAGCGCGTGTGACAACTGCCCGACCCGCTACAACCCCGGGCAGGCGGACACGGATGGCGACGGGATCGGCGATGCCTGCGAGTTCGCGCCCGGCGACCTGAATTGCGATGGCGCTGTCAACGCCTTCGACATCGATCCGTTCGTGCTGGCGCTGACCGCGCCCGACACGTACGCGGCGCTGTATCCCGAATGTGATCACACGCTCGCCGACATCAACGGCGATGGTGCGGTGAACGTGTTTGACATCGACCCGTTCGTGGAGTTGCTGGCGGGATAGCCAAATCGTCGGGCCGCCGGAGAGTCGGTGGTCAGGGCGCCGGGCGCGAGCTTGCGGGCCGCGGTCGGACCGGTACAACGAATCCCGGCCGATCGCGGCACTCGACCGCCGCTAAACCCGTCGCCGGCGGACCGCCGGGGTACCAGAAATCCTGGCAGACGTAGTCCACGGGGTAGAGCCCCGTGGCCCAGGTGTGCCAGGTGAGGTGCACGTCGCGGCGCGGCGCCGCGCCCATGTTCACCATGCGCAGGCCGGCGGCGAATGGAAGCTCGCGCAACCAGCCGGCAGGGTAAGACGTAGTGTCGGAACTGAACTCGGCGGCCTGGCTGGCGAGGTCATTCAGCACGGCTGTCCGCACCTTGGCCTCGATGCTCAACTGCGGAGTCCCGGACCAGTGCGGATCCTGCACGATGTTCGAGAAGTGTGCCGAAAGCGCCCAGGCCGCGGCGACGAGCAAAGCAGCTACGCCGAGACGCACGGGCAACGGTCTGACGTAGGCGAGGACGAGGTAGACGCAGCTCGCGGGGATGAGCCACTGGCACCCCTCAATGCAGCCGTCAAACCAACCAAAACAACCAAAGCGGAAGAGATACACCACGGCGAAAAACACGAGAGCGGCCAGAAATGCCTGCGCAGGTGCGGGCCGACGCCGTGGCCCGAAAACCAGCAGCGCCAAGGTTCCCACGGCGCATCCCAGCAGGGCCGCCGCATGAAGTTCCACATACATGTTGTCGTCACTCCCCATGAGTTCTACGGCTGCTGCTGAGCACGGATGCAGTGCGCAAGGAGGCGTTGTCTGGAAACCGGCGGTTCCTGTTCGTTTCAGGGCACGGGGGGGGAGGGGTGGAAGCTGGGTGCGGCCGTCTTTCGACGGCCGCGACCCGGGTCTTAGCAGAACGAGGAGGAACGAAGGAGAAGCTCTCGCGAACACCCTGGGTACGACGCCGGCGGGGATCGGTTCGCCCCGGTGCGAAAAAAAATCTCGGCCCAATTCGGGTGGCCCATAACCGTTGCTCCGTTACCGGGTTGTGCTATACTTAATCCAGCGGGACATGGGTGACGCGGCGTGCGCGGGTGAGACGAGCACGTCGTATGGGGCGAAGCGTTTCCGGGCTGGCTCGAGGCGTGTTCCCGCCGTCGTACGCCCCGGGCTGCCGCGGAAACTGACGGGGACCGTCGGCTGGACGACAGCACTGGTTCCGTGGGCCCAAGGCGAACTTGCAGCGTTCGTTTGCGTGCGCGCGGCCGGTTCTGGTTTAGTCCCTGGCCGAGACCATCCCCGGCGTAGAGGGTTCCCGATGGCCGCGGGCTGCGCCTGCGGCGGGGTGCGGTCTGACAGGTCCACCCCGGGTGAGGGAGGACGGCCGATGGCAGCGCCGATGTACAACCTGCACAACCACACGCCGTTTTCAGACGGCGCCTACACGATCGACGAAATCATCGAGGCCCACCTCCGCGAGCCGACGCTGAGCATGGCCGGTATCGGCATCAGCGATCACCTGTTCTGCACGCCCAGCTCGCGGGAGGTGACCAGCGAGAAGGAATTCGACCGCATCTTCGCCCGCGAGACGCGCGACTACGTCCGCGCGGTGCATGAGGCCCGGCAGCGCTGGGCCGACAAGGTGCAGGTGTTTTGCGGAGCCGAGATCAACTGGCCCATGAACAAGAACATGCTCGGCTCCGTCCGCGCCCTGCTCGACGGGCTCGACTACCTGCTGTTCGAGTACGTCGACTGGGCGGGCCTGACCACGCTGGCGAACCAGGCGCGGCGCTGGCCCTGCCCCGTGGGCCTGGCGCACGCCGCGGTACATGTCAGCTTCCCGACGACGTCCATGGACCAGGTGGTCCGCACGCTGGCCAACGCCCGGATCTTCTACGAGCTCAGCGCGAAGTTCTTCCCGCTCGAGGAGCACGACCGCTGGTTCCATATTCTGCCGGCACATCGGGTGCAGGTCGCGATCGGCACCGACACGCATGACGACCTGAGCGTACTGAAGCAACTGCCCCGCATGCATGAATACGTGGAACGGCACGGCCTCACGGCCAAGCTGTTCGTACCGCAGCTCGCCGGTCGCCAGGCCGCCGCGCCGGTCAACGCCTGACCTTCCCGCGTGCGCCGTGGTGGGTGATTACACGCGCCCGTAGTGTTTTTGTTTCCACGCGCGCCGCGCGCGCTTGGCCGCGACCTTTCGGGCGATCGGGCGTGCCAGGGCATGCCACAGCTCGCGCCAGCTACGTTCACTGCTGCCGAAACGCGCGCAGTAGGACTTCAGGAAGCGCACGCGGTCGGTGCGCGTCAGCCCCGGCACTTCGAGCAGACTGACGTGCAGCGAGACGAGGGCCCTCAGTTGGAGACCGCCACGCGCCGGACGCGCGCGGCGCAAGCCATCCATGTCGATCCACAGCAGCTTGCGCAGCGGGTGCGAGATCACGAGGATGTTGCCGGCCTTGCAGTCACGATGCGTGAAGCCCCGCTCCGCCAGGCGGCGCAGGTGCTGGACCAGCAATTCCGTCATGGCGCGCTTTTCGCGGCGCCAGGCAACGGCGGCGGATGGCGCGGGCGACACGGCGGGCTGCCGGTGCCCGGGCTGCTGATGCCAGGCGGCGTACGTCTTCTGTAGATACGTCGCCAGATCCGCCGCGCCGGGAAGCGCCTCGGTCACGAGGATGCTGTCGCGGACGAACAGCCCGCGCCGCTGTTCGAGCCAGGCCAGCGGCCGCGCGACCGCGAGATGCCGGTTCACCAGTGCATGACCCATTGCCCAGCCGCGCCGGCTGCGCGAGGGCATGAGGAGCTGACTCAGCCGTCGCCACCAGTTCCGCGCCAAGGGTCGCTTCAGGATCACGGGGATCGTGCCATCCGGGTGTGCGAGCACAGCTCGGCGCACGCTGGCCGAATGCGAATCCTTGCAGATAGCGCTCTGGTCATCGCGCCAGAAACGCAGCGGGTCGGCGAGCTGACGTTGCCACCATGCGGCATCCAGCACCATCCGCGAAGCGCGCGATTCGACACTGGCGTGCTTGGTCCGCACGACCGCCGAGCCGCGCCAGCCGTCGGCCAGGCGCAGCCGCGCGAAGTAATGGCCGTCGCGTCGCGCGCGCCGGTCACGCTGTGAGCCGAGGCGCTCCGCGTGGCGCTTGGCGGCGCGATCCAGCGCCCGCACCAGTGCCGGAAAGTCGAGTCCCAGCGGCCGGCCGTGCGAACAGGCCTGTTCGTAGTCGTTGCGCGCCCGGCAGTACGCCCGCAGGAAGCGCAGCCGGTCGGTGAGGTGGCTGCGCCGCCGGAACCACTGGTTCAACTGGTCCATGTTTCGCACCACATCCCTGTCGCCGATAGTCACGTCGATCCGCGCGCTGTGCATGTCCATCATCACGACGCGAT
>CAZVRR010000175.1:0-8813 GCA_964629745.1 uncultured Planctomycetales bacterium
ACGAGCGGCGGCGGCGCGGCGCACGTCCTGTTCAGCAGCTATCGACCTGAGTAGAGCCGGCGGGCTGTAGCCGGCCAGCGGCCGGATGAATTGTCCGACAGCCCGCCGTTTCACGCCAATCGCGGCGGCATAACCCGAATTCACTCGGGTGTCACTTGCCTGTCATTCCTGCTGCGCACAATCCATTCCGCGACGATGAACAACTTTACGGACACAAGGAGACCACGTATGCGGAAATGGATGTGGATGGGAGGAATCATGCTGTGCAGCGCGGCGTACGCGTGGGCACAGCAGCCGGCAGACCAGCCTGGACAGCGTGATCCGAATCGTGATCAGCCACCCAGGCCACAACAGTCGGATCCCCAGCGTGACCGTTCCCGAGACCAGACCCCGGGGCAACAGCCCTCGGATCCGGGAAGCGCACAGCGGGGCATGTCGGACTTGCAGCGGGGCCAGCAGGGCATGCAGAGCACGGAAACGGCCGGCATGCCTGGGCAGTGGCTGAAGTCGAGTGACATCATTGGTCGTGAAGTGCGCGACTCCGCGGGTACAGACTTGGGCGAAGTAGAGAACTGCGTGATGCTGCTCGACTCGGGTCACGTGCTCTTCGCGATCCTTTCGGGCGACGTCGTGGACAAGTCGGGTCAGCAGATCGCGGTGCCGTTCACGGCGCTGCGGGCCGGACCCCGCCCCAGTGGTGACACGGGTTATCGCGGCGCCGGCGGCACGGCGGATCGACCGAACCAGCCCGGCATCGACGATCGCCCGGGGATTGCGCGCGACGACGTGCCGGCGCGCGGCGACTGGCGCTACGGTGATGACATTCATCTCACCCTGAACATCACGAAGGACCAATTGCGCAATAAGGCTGTTGCATTCAGCAAGGACCAGTGGCCAAACCTGACTGAGCGGAAGTTCATCGACCAGGTGTACGACGCGTTCGGCGAGCGTGCCCGGGTCGAGCACATGTCCGGCCAGCACATGGCGCGGACCGGCCGCGAGCCGGGGATGTCCGGTCAGCCCGCCGGGTCAACCGGGCAGCAGCCTAGTGCCTCGGGGACGGAAACCGCATCCCTGGGCCGCTGGATCAAGGTCGGCGATGTGAAGGGCAGTGACGTGAAGGATGCCTCGGGCAAGGACCTGGGCGACATCCAGAACCTCGTCATTGACATGAACGGGGCGCGCGTGCTCTTCGCGATCGTTCCGGGCGACGAGCTGGACAAGGGCGACCAGGTGCTGGCGGTTCCTTGGGAAGTCGTGCGCAATCAACCGGCCGACCAGGGCAAGACCACCTTCGTGGTGAACGCCCCGACGGACCGCCTGAAAGGTGCACCGACGTTTGACGAGAACAACTGGCCGAACGTGACCGATCGCCAGTTCATGCAGAACGCGTTCGCGTACTACAACGTCACGCCGTACTGGCAGGGCGGGATGCGGCATGCCGGCCACGAGGAAGCCGACCGGCAGCCGGGACAGCGGCCTGAGAGTCCGGATCGACCGGACCGTCCGACCACGCCGCCGCCGACGCGGCCGTAGCGGGCGAGCCCCAGCACAGCTCACCCCCTCCACTCAGGCGGGTGGCGGTCCCACGCGGCCGCCGCCCGCCTGTGCCTTGGGGCGCCGGCAGGGGATTTGACGCTGGGGGGTCCAGTCGCTACGATGCACGACTCGCGCCGGTGCCTGGCCCGGCCGCAGTTGGTTTGCACGAGGTTGTTTATGGCCCGCATGTGTCCGTTTACCGGCAAGAAGACCATCAGCGGCTCGTCGATTTCCCGGCGCGGCAAGGCCAAGTATCTTGGCGGCGTCGGCCGGAAGACGACCGGGATCAGCAAGCGCAAGTTCAAGCCGAACATCCAGAAGGTTCGCGCGCTGGTCGACGGGCGCGTCACGCGGATCCGCGTCAGCGCCAAGGCGATCCGGATGGGCCTGGTGGTCAAGCCGCCACGCCGCAACTGGGTCAAGCCCGAGCCCGAGGCCACGGCCAGCTAGCGGGGCACGGCGATGGCGGCCGCGATTGACGAGTCTCAGGTGCGGCACATTGCCCGCCTGGCCCGCCTGAACCTGTCGGAAGCGGAGGTTCAGCGCTTCTCCGGCCAGTTGGCCGCCATCCTCGATTACGTGAAGCAGTTGCAGGAAGTGGACACGTCCAGCGTGGAACCGCTGGTGCACCCCCTGGCGCTGACGGACGTGCTCCGCGAGGATCACCCCCACACGCCCTTTGAGGCTGCCCGCGCGCTGGCGAACGCCCCGCAGCGCGAAGGCGATTTCTTCAAGGTGCCGGCCATTCTCGACCCGGCCGGCGGCGCATAGTCATTCCAGCCTTTCCGACAGGACTTTCTCCGCGGCGCGCTGGCGGCGTTGCAGCAGGGCAGCGCGCAGCGTGGGCCGCTGGAGAGCCAGGATGCCGGCCGCGAGCAGCGCGGCATTGATCGCGCCGGGCTTGCCGATCGCGAGCGTCGCCACCGGGATCCCCGGCGGCATCTGCACGGTTGCCAGCAGCGCGTCCAGTCCGCCGAGATCGGATGCCGACAGCGGCACGCCGAGCACGGGGCGGACCGTCTGGGCCGCCACCGCACCGGCAAGGTGGGCCGCCATGCCCGCCGCGGCAATGAAGACCTGTACGCCGGCGGCGTCGGCCTGGCGGACGTAGTCGGCGGTTTCCTGCGGCGTGCGGTGGGCCGATAAGACGCGGGCGGTGCAGGTGACGTCGAGTTCGCGCAGCGTATCCACGGCTGCTTTCATCACGTCCCAGTCGCTGCGGCTGCCCATGAGAATAGCGACATCCGTCGGGGGCATGCATGTCTCCGCTCGGCGCTGCGAGCCAGGCGGCCGGCGCGTGTCCTGCGCCGGCATTCCCGCCACGGCCGGCTGGACGTATACTAACCCCCTGTTTGCGGGCGGGTCGAGGCGTGGTGCGGTGCGGGTGCGTCGCTCGGACTTCCCGGATGAGGAACGCCATGCGTGACGAGCGTCCGGAGATTTCGGTCGTGGTGCCGGTCTACCAGGAGGCGGAGAGTCTCCCGGTGGTCATCCCCCGCTTTCTCGAATCGCTGGGCCGGCAACGGCGCAGCTTCGAGATCATCGCGGTTAACGACGGCAGCCGGGATCGCAGCGGCGAGTTGCTGGACCAGTTCGCCGCCGGCGAGCCGCGGCTGAAGGTCCTGCACCTGGCGCGCAACTACGGGCAGACGGCGGCGCTGATGGCGGGATTCTGGGCGGCCCGCGCGCCGGTGATCGTCCCGCTCGATGGCGACGGCCAGAACGAGCCCGACGAGATCGAGAAGCTGGTGGACAGGCTCGAGGAAGGTTACGACGTCGTCAGCGGATGGCGCAAGGACCGCAAGGATTCGTGGTTGCGCACGCACGTCTCCCGGGCCGCGAACTGGCTGATCGGGCGCGTGACGGGCGTGAAGCTGCACGACTACGGATGCACGTTGAAAGCGTACCGGGCCAGCATGATTCGCGACGCGCGCCTGTACGGCGAGATGCACCGGTTCATCCCGGTGTTTACGAGCATGCATGGCGCCCGGATCACGGAAATGGTGGTTCGGCATCACCCGCGCCGCGCCGGGCAGACCAAGTATGGCTACGACCGTGTGCTGAAGGTGCTGTTCGACCTCGTGCTGGTGCGGATGTTGCAGCGGTACCGCACGAAGCCCATGCACTTCTTCGGCAAGATCACGAAATGGTCGTGGGTCGCGATGCTGGCCTGCTTCGCGTTCGCCAGCATCCAGGCGATCGTGTCGGCGAATCACTGGGCGGCGTTCTGGGGCAAGGCGCCGCTGGTCGGAGTGATGTTCTTCCTGCTCGGCGGTTTCTCGATCATGCTCGGGCTGGTCGCGGAACTGGCGATGCGCGCCGCATACGAATCGAACGCCGGCCGCTACTGGGACGAGGGCCGGCGGGTGAACTTTGACGGCGTGACGGCCGGCGCGCGCAGCGCGCCCGGCGATCTGCAACTGCGACCGTTCGAGGATGTTCTGACGTAGCCCGGGGGGCAGCCGCCGTGTGCTGCGCCGCCGGCGACTGGCCGGTCGCGCGGTCGGCCCGTAACATGCCCCGGCTCCCGCAAGGTAACGCTGGAAGGGCCCGTTCATGCGCATGCTGGCGATCGGCGACATCGTGGGACGTCCAGGGAAGCACGCCTGCTCGCAGGCCATTCCGCGCCTGGTCCGCGATCGCGAGCTCTCCTTCGTGGTTGCCAACGCCGAGAATGCCTCGGACGGCAGCGGGTTGACGCCCGCCATGTTTGCCAAGCTGCGCCATTACGGGGTCGATGTGTGCACGATGGGGGACCACATCTACCGCCGACGCGAAATCCTGCCCTTGCTCGAGGCGGACGAGCACATCGTGCGCCCCGCAAACTTTCCGCCGGAGGCCGCCGGCCGCGAGTTCGCGCTCGTCACCGCCCGCACCGGCGAGCGCGTGGCCGTGATCTCGCTGCTGGGCCGCACCTACATGAACGTGCGGGCTGATTGTCCGTTTCACGCGGTGGAACGCGTGCTGGCGGCGATTCCGCGGGACGTGAAGGTGATCGTCGTCGACGTGCATGCCGAGGCAACAAGCGAAAAAGTCGCGCTGGGGTGGTATCTCGACGGGCGCGTGAGTGCGGTGGTCGGTTCGCACACGCACGTGCAGACCTCGGATGAGCGCATCCTGCCGAAAGGGACCGCGTACATCACCGATCTCGGGATGACCGGGCCGCACGATTCCGTGCTCGGCCGCGATCGGAATGCGGTGATTCGCTCGCTGGTCACGGGCATGCCGCACCCCTACGTCGTGGCCCGCAACGATGCACGGCTGTCCGGCGCGCTGATCGACGTCAGTCCGCAGACCGGCCTGGCTACAGCGATCGAGCGGGTCTGCGTCACCGACGCCGAATGGCCGGCCCCCGAGGGCGACGATTAGCCTTGCACCGCGGGTCGCCGCGTCGCATTCCCACCGGCAGATTCCAGCATGGCGGTGCCGGGCGCTTGCCATGGTGTGGCCCGCGCTGCCCCGCGCTTGAACTCGTCCCCCGCGCTTGCTAGCATCCCGCCGGGTTGTTCGGGAAATCTCCGCGAAGCAGACACGGGACGGTGCTGCGCTGCGGCGCCGCCTGGGAGTGGGATCGTGGCACGTACTGCCCTCTTCGCACGGCTGCGCCGCGCGCTGGCCCTGGCGCGCGTGGCAAATACCACCGAGCGCGCCGTGAGCGAACTCGTTGAGATGACGCATGTTCCGCGTCCGCGCCGCATCTCGCGGCGCCGCTTTCTCCACGCGGGCGCGGCAACCCTGGGTGGAGTCGCGCTCGCGCCCGTGTTCTCCGGGTGCCGGAGCCTGGACCTGTTTCCCCGTCGCACCACGGCGCGCGTGTCGATCGTCGGCGGAGGGCTCGCCGGACTGAACGCGGCGTACCGGCTGCAGACGGCCGGTGTGACCGCGACCGTGTACGAGGCCGCGTCCCGCAGTGGCGGCCGCGTGTACACTGCACGGAACCTGCTGGGGCCGGGCCTGACGACGGAGCTCGGTGGCGAGTTCATCGACAGTGATCACGAAGAGATGCTGGCCCTGGCCAGCGAGTTCGAGCTGGACCTGCTCGACACCGCCGCCGCGGGCGAAGCCGCGCTGATCCGCGAAGCCTACTACTTTGACGGCCAGTTCTACAGCGAAGCGGCCGTGGTGGAAGCATTCCGCCCGGTCGCGGCCCGGCTGGATGCAGACTGCAACGCGCTGGGCGGGGCGGTGGATTTCGAGCATGGGAGCAGAGCTGCGGCGCTGGACCGGACCTCGCTGGCCGAGTACTTCGACCGCATCGGGGTGTCCGGATTCCTGCGGAAACTGCTCGACGTCGCCTACGTCACGGAATACGGGCTGGATAGCGGCGAGCAGTCGGCGCTGAACCTCCTGTTCCTGATCAGTACGGACGTCAGCCACGGGCGCTTCGAAGTACTCGGTGAGAGCGACGAACGCTACAAGATTCGCGGGGGGAATCAGCGGCTCGTGGATGAACTGGCGGCGCGGCTGGCGCCGCAAATCCGGCGCGAACACCGGCTGGAAGCGATCCGGGCGCGCGGCGCCGGTTTCACGCTCACGTTCGCACGCCCCGGACAGTCCGCGGTTCACATCGATACGGATGTCGTGCTGCTCGCCATCCCGTTCACGCTGCTGCGCGCGGTGAAGTTCCAAGACATTCCGCTTTCACCTGCGAAGCGCCGAGCCATCGACGAGCTCGGCTACGGGACGAATGCGAAGGTCATGCTCGGATTTCAGCGGCGCCTCTGGCGCGAGCAGGGGCACAGCGGGAATGTCTATACCGACCAGCCCCTGCAGCTCGCGTGGGACAACAGCCGGCTCCAGGACGGGCGTGCCGGCGGCTTGACGCTGTACTCGGGCGGGGCGGCGGGCGTGCAGGTCGGCAGCGGCACGCCCGAAGACCAGGCCGGTCGTCTGCTGCCGGGCCTCGAGCGGATCTTTCCCGGCACGGGCCCGGCGCGCAACGGATCGGCCGCTCGTTTTCACTGGCCGTCGTACGAATTCACACGCGGCAGCTATGCGTGTTACAGGCCGGGACAGTGGACGACCATCGCCGGCGCGGAAGGGCGGCCCGAGGGCAACCTGTACTTCGCGGGCGAGCACTGCAGCCGCGACTACCAGGGTTTCATGAACGGCGCAGCGCAGACCGGACGGCTGGCCGCGGCGGCCATCCTCGCCCGGCTGGCGGGCGTGCCGGCGCCGGCAGCAGCCCGGCGGCGGTTTGCGTACCGCGGGTGAGAGGTGTTCCTGACGCGGGCTGGCGGCAGAGACCGCGGCCGCGTTGTGGTCAGTAAAGGGCCGAAGGGAGAAGTGATGAAGGCAGGAATTGCGAAGTTGTGGCTGGTGGCAATGTGTGGCGGCGCTGTCGCGCTGGCCGAGGCACCGCGGACGGCGTGGTCAAAGCTCTACGATGGGCCGGCGTCCCATTCCGACCAGGCGAACGCGGAGGCGATCGATTCGCTGGGATACGTTCACGTGACGGGCAGCTACTACCAGCCGGCGGTGGCGTCCCACTTCGTGGCGACGCTGCGGTACGACCCGCTCGGGAGCCTCGTGTGGGAGCGGCTGTTCGAGGTATCCATCGCGCCCGAGCAGCCGGCGGCGATCGCGGTGGACAGCGCGGACCACATCATCGTGGCGGGGAGCGGCTGGGGCGACGAGGGCCTGGAGCTCTTCGCGCTGAAGTACGATTCCGCGGGCACGCTGCTGTGGGATGTGCACCGCCCCTGGTCCGTAAGCTGTGGCTGGGCGCCGACCGGCCCGGCACTGGCGATCGGAGCGGAAGACGCGGTGTACGTCGGCGGCATGCGCGACTGCCAGTACTACGTGGTGAAGCTCACGGCCGCCGGAGATATTGCGTGGGAAGCCGACTACGCCGGCCTGGACGGCGAGATGGACCTGCTGAGCGACCTCGTGGTGGATGAGGCCGGGAACGTGTACGTGGTCGGCGAGACCGGCGGGGGCGGGGGCGGGTATGCGACGGTGAAGTTCGATGCGGGCGGCGGGTTCGTGTGGGACGAGATCGAGCTGGGCCCGCTGGGCGGCAGCACGCTCGGGCCGGCCCACGCCGCACTGGCCCCGGACGGCAATCTCATCGTCGCCGGTACCCCTGAAACGACCTGCGGCAGCTTCGAATTCATGACCTGGAAGTACACGCCCGGCGGGACGCGCCTGTGGCTGGAACACTGGCCGGCGGACCCCTGCGGCGGGGCGCAGCTCGCGGACGTGGCAGTTGACGGCGCGGGCAATGTGATCACCGCCGGCACCGGCTTTTTCGATTATGCGGTGGTCAAGCGCGACGCCGACGGAAACCTGCTGTGGGACGAGTTCTACAACGGCCCGGGTGATTCGACCGAGTCAATGCACGCGATGGCGCTCGACGCGGCCGGAAACGTCTACGTCACCGGCACCTCGCCGGACGCGCAGCAGAACTACGACTTCGCCACGGTGAAGTTCGACCCGGGCGGGGCGCAGTTGTGGGCGCAGCGTTATGCCGGGCCGGGGGCCGGCCCCGATCAGGCCAACGGGGTGGCCGTTGATGCACGCGGTGTCGTGACGGTGACCGGCTATGCCTGGGCTTCGCCGAACCAGGACTTCGCGACGTTGAAGTATGCCCAGCACGCGGCGGGCGATCTGAACTGCGACGGCGCCGTGAACGCATTTGACATCGACGCGTTCGTGGCGTCGGTGACTGACTGGGCGGCCTACCAGCTCGCGCAGCCGAACTGCGACGCCTCCGGCGCAGACGTGAACGGCGACGGCGCCGTGAACGCGTTTGACATCGACCCGTTCGTGGAGCTGTTGACGCAGTAGCCCGAAGCCGCGCAGCGAACCTGGCGGCGCGGCGTCGAAGGGCAGAAGCGACGAAGTGGAGCTTCCAGGCAGGGCCGCCGGCGCGAGCCGGCGGTCCGCGAGCCCCCTGCCCGGTGATCGATCCGTCAAACCGGCTCGTAGCGCGCCAGGCAAGTCAACAGGTGACCGGTCGGAAACGCAACTGCGCGGAAGCGCTCGCGAGCCGTCGTCCACGAGGATGGCGTGCCGACCTACTGTTGCCAGAATTCGCCTAAAAATAGTATTGATTACCCACGTGCTTTCTGGTAAACAGAACCGTGGTGTTCGGACATTTTCGACGGCCCGATGCCGTCGACGATTCAGAGTGTAAACACTGAACTGACGCTGCGGCTGCGCTGGCTGCGCCGGGGCACTGGTGCGGGCTGCACCAATGATCACATCCCTACCGCCCGGGCCAGGGGTGACGCTGTGCGGTGTCGCCGGCAGCGTTCCGGTCGGCGGTGGCC
>CAZVRR010000176.1:0-8794 GCA_964629745.1 uncultured Planctomycetales bacterium
CGTGTCGCTGCTCACGGGCGGCTGAGTCAACCTCCTCCTACGGCCGGAACGCGCCCGGAGCCCGGAGAGACTGTCCGCCTCCGGGCGTGTCCGCGCGCCGGCGTCAACGGCTCGTCAGCAGCGCGACGAAGGCGTCGATATCAAACGCATCCACGACGCCGTCGGCATTCACGTCGGCGTTGCTGACGCTGCACGGCGCATGGGAGGCAGCGTAGGACGCCGGGTCCGTCAGGGCCAGCACGAACGGGTCAATGTCGAATACATCGATCGCCCCGTCGCAGTTCAGGTCACCCCGCCCGGCGCCCTGGCATTCGTCGGGAATCCCGTCACCGTCCACGTCCAGACTCGTGCCGTCGGCCAGATCGCAGTCGTCGGGCTGACCGTTCAGGTTGCAGTCCACCTCGCACTCGTCCGGAATGCCGTTGTCGTTGCACTCGCCGGTATACACGCAGGTCGGGCCGGCCAGGCCGAAGTGGTAGTCGCCGGTCGCGCCGCTCACCCCCGCGACGCGGATCCAGAACTCCTGGTTCATGTACGTCGCGCGCGTGATCGTGGCCGGGCCGTCCACCCCGGTGCTGCACGCCACCTGGTTCTCGACCGTGCCGGGGCAGCCGCTGTGCAGCGACAGCACGAGGTCGAAACCGATGCCCGTCGCGCTGACTTGCAGGAAACCGTTTCCTCCCGCCCGGTAGTAGTACCACACGTCGCCCGCACCGGCGGATTCGCCGCAACTGGCCGCCCCGTCAGATTCCGCCGCACTGGTCGTCCCCGGGTACAGAATATTCGGGCAGACGATCTCCGCGTCGGCGCAGGAATCGTGCGGCGGCACGAATTCCGGCGGGTACAGGTCGCACTCATCGAGTTGCCCGTTGTCGTTGCAGTCAAACGCGCTGCCGTCGGCCAGTTCGCACGCGTCGAGGCGGTGGTTCCAGTTGCAGTCAATGCCGCCCGCGGCGAGGTCGCAATCGTCGGGGTGCCCGTTGCCGTCGCAGTCCGGGTCGCACTCGTCGGGGATTTCGTTGCCGTTGCAGTCGGGGCTGGTGCCGGCCGCCAGGTCACAATCGTCGGGGATTCCGTTGCCGTTGCAGTCGGTCTGGCATTCGTCGGGAACCCAGTCATTGTTGCAGTCCAGCGATCCGCCGCAGCCGGCGACGTCGCAGAAATCGCCCGACGCGCCGCACTCGATGTCGCACTTGTCCGGGATGCCGTTGTCATTGCAGTCGGCCTGCTGGTAGAGCAGGTAACAGGCGCTGTAGCCGATGAAGGAGCAGTCGTAGGGGATCCGCATGTACCCGTCTTCACCCCAGCTCTCGCCCCACGAGTTGCGCATGATCCAGACGCCCTCGGCATCGTTCCAGCCGACCAGGACGACCGCGTGGTTGATCACGCCCTCGGCGCAGCCGTTGAAGATCCCGCCGCTGTAGGCGTGGAACGCAGAGTTCGTGTGGACGGCGACGGAGACCGGGCCGTAGTCCAGGATCGCCTGCTTGATGCTTCCGACCGGGGGGACGCCCTCCTCGGACCCGATGAAGTTCCACGTGGTGATGCGATACAGGTGCTTGAACGGGCAATCGCAGAAGTGGTCCGACGCGCGGTACGGAAACTCAGTTTCCAGCACGGCGCCGGTGCCGCCACAGGAATCCCAGTTCCAGTCCAGGTAATCGTGCGCCCACCAGCCGCCGCTGCACGACCAGCCGTCGTGGTTGCAGCTCAGGAGCCACTGTTCGGAGAGGTCCACTTCGAGGTGGTCCTTGAGCAGGATGTTGGATTCGAGCGGACCGAGCGTCGCGAAGGCCCAGCAGCTTCCGCAGCCGCCCTGGTTGCGGATGGGCGTGCAGCCGCCCAGTTCGCGCCAGTCATAGGCCGGCGGCAAAGAGCGGCGCGGCGGGCACGGGTCGAAGCGGGCCCGCGCGCCCCAGTTCTCGGGCACCACCAGGCCGCACAGGTCGCTCAGCGCGTAGGCGGTCGCCTCGCTCTCCCCTACCGTGAAAGTCCAGCCTTCCCGCGCCCCCTGCGCCCGCAGGGACTCGATATCGGACGCGGTGAGTTGTGCGGCCGCCGGTGCCGCGGTCAGCAGGAGCAGGGCGACGAAGATCGACGCGTGCAGGACCCGGTGCTCATTCATGAAACGCTCCACTTCCCAGTACCCTGGCCGTGCGCGCAGGCGCAACCAACGCTCCCCCGCCAGCAATAATAGATGATAATCCGGTAGATTCATCCACTCAAGGGCAATCGGCGGCGCGCGCCGCGGCGCGGTCCCCGCGCCGCGTGGCTGCGGCGGGGTTTCGCCACGTCCGAATTTGGAGTATCTAATGCGCTCGCAACGGCCTGCGCGGGGCGCCCGCGCCGGACCCGGAGAGCAGCATGAAGATCCTCGTCGCGTGTCACCTGCCGGATTTCGCCCTCGAGGAGCTGCGCGCCCTGAGCTCGGAGTTGAGCTATCGGCCCGAGATCCGCCCCGAGGAGCTGCGGGAGGCCATCCGCGGCGTCGGCATCCTCGTCGTCGACGGCCGGCGCGTCTCGCCGGAAGTGCTCGCGCGGAGCGATACCTTGCAGATGATCGTGCGGGCCGGTCCGGGCCGCGGCGACGTGGCGCTCGCTGAGGCGTCGGCGCAGGGAATCTTCATCACGCACTGCCCGGATCAGCATGCCCAGGCCGTCGCGGAACTCGCGTTCGGGCTGGTGCTGGCCCTCGACCGGCGGATCGTGGAGAACACGCTGGCGCTGCGCGCGGGTCGCTGGAACCGCGCGGAATTCGGGGTGGGGCGCGGATTGGCGGGCCGGACGCTCGGCTTGCTGGGGTACGGCACGATCGGGCGGGAGGTGGCGCAGCGCGGCCGCGCCTTCGGGATGCGGGTGCTGGTCTGCTGTCCGACGCCCGGAGCGGACGAGGGGGAGCCGGCGACGGTGCGCTTCTGCAACTGGCCGCGTGAGGTCGCGCGTGAAAGTGACGTGGTCGTCGTGGTCGCCGGCGCGTCCGAGGCGGAATCGCGCGTGCTGGTCGATGCCGATTTTCTGGAGAGCATGCGCGAGGGCGCGCTGCTGGTGCACGTCGGTCAGGCGGGGACGGTGGACGAGAACGCGGTGGCCCGGATCGCCCCGGTTCGCAACCTGCGGGTGGCCATGGACGTGTTCACGTCCGAGCCGATCGGCGACGCCACCCGCATCCGCAACAAGCTCTGGGAATCGCCGAACGTCATCGGCACGCAGCACATCGGTCCGCTCACCGACCAGGCGCGGCACGCAACGGCCGCCGAGGTCGTCCGCGTGGTGCGTACGTTCCTGGTCAGCGGCGAAGTGCTGCACTGCCTGAACCTGTTGGAACACAGCCCCGCGACCTGGCAGTTGATGTTGCGGGTGCGCGACGCCGTGGGCGTCATGGCC
This sequence comes from uncultured Planctomycetales bacterium, assembly GCA_964629745.1. Classification (GTDB taxonomy): domain Bacteria; phylum Planctomycetota; class Phycisphaerae; order UBA1845; family Fen-1342; genus JAAYXS01. The sequence continues at coordinate 3,385 of CAZVRR010000176.1, forward strand.
TCGATTCTCGAGGCGATCCGGGCGGATGGCGTGAATGCGGAAGAAGTCAGCAGCCGGGTGTTCCTGGGGGCGCGCGCCGCCTGGTGTGCGATCTCGCTGGACGAGCGGCCCAGTAACGAGGCGCTGAACGCTATCCGGGCGCTAAAGGACGTGCTATACTTGGAGCTTCGCGCGGTCGTATAGGTGGCCGGCTTGCGGCAGGACCCCGGGCCGGCCGTCGGCACGCCGCGCAACCGGGCAACGATAGCGCGGTATAAGGGTGTGCCCCGCGGTCGACACCGGCTCCGCGGGCGGGAGATGTGCGGAAACCGATGTTGCACAGCGGGTTACGTTTCCTGGTCCTGGCGGTGACCCTGTGCGCCCCGCGCGCGGCGGCACAGACCCCGTCCGACACCGAGGTTCCCGAGGGTGCCCTGCGTGTCGACATGACCGCGGTGCATCCGCTCTTCAGTCCCAACCGGCCCATCCGCGTCCGTTTCACGGTCCAGAACACCACCGATCAGCCCGTCGAGCTGCCGCTGCCCGCGGGTCATACGCTCGACGTCGGCGTGGCGCTCCCGCTCGAGTTCGTGTTCGGTACGCCCGACGAGCCGGCGCTCTCGGTCGCGTTTCGCGACGAAAAGCCGCTGGCCTTGACATCGTCCTCCGCGACGCCAGTGGTCGCCCCGCCCGGCGCCTCCATCCCCCAGGAGGCGATGGCCGAATCCGGTGCGCCGGCATCCGATCCGGCGGAGTCCGCCCCGACGACGCTGCGCCTGGGGCCGCACGGGTTCGTCGGGAGGGAACTCGACATGCGCGATTTCTTCCCGGCGATGCGGTACGACGGGCCCTATCGACTCGAGTGGCGTCCGTTTGGCGGTCGCCACGGCACCGCCAGCACCGAACTGCGCGTCGAGCCGCGCCACGAAGCCATCCTGGTCACCGACAAGGGAAAGATCACGTTCGCGCTGCTGTACGACGAAGCCCCGCGCAACGTGGCCAATTTTCTCGAGCTCGTGCGCAACGGTTTTTACGACGGCAAGACGTTCCATCGCATCGTTCCGGAGTTCCTGGCGCAGGGCGGCGATCCCAGGGGCGACGGCTCCGGCATCCGACCGGACGGCCGGCTGATTCCGGCCGAGTTTCACGACGCACCGGTCCAGGCCGGCACGCTGGTCATGGCGCGCAAGCCGAACGATCCGAATTCGGCGAGCTGCCAGTTCTTCGTCGCCCTGGCCCGGCTGCCCGAGCTCGACGGCCAGTACACCGTCATCGGACAGGCGAGCGACGAGGAAAGCATGCGCACGCTGCGGGCCATCGCCGCCGAGCCGACCGACCGGCACTACCGGCCGCGGATCCCGCTCGTGATCCGCTCGATCAACCTGTTCAGTGTCGATGAGCCCAGCGTGACGCGCTTCGATGCGCGGCCGGCGCGGCGCCAGGCACTGCCCGCCGCCACCACCACGGCTGAAGCCGCTGCCAAGCCGTAGCGTCCGGGCCGGCTGCGGCTCCCGACCCCGTCGCCGCGTGACGTGTTTTTCCCCCACGGATACGATGCAGGTTCCCCGAGCGGGGGGACAACGGCTCAAGGAGTTCGAGATGCTGCGCAGGATCCTCTGGACGATCGCGTGTTCGGGAGCGGCGCTTTGCCACGCCGCGAATGACCCCGGCCTGGGCCCCGACCAGCTCGCCGGGCTCGCGGACTATTTCGGCTTCGGGCCGATGCAGATCTACAAGGCGGACGAAGGAATCCAACTGCTCGAACTGGCGGACCTGAACGGCGACAGTCATACCGATATCGCGTTCTGGAACGGCCACAAGAGCCGATTCGAGCTGTTCTACCAGCGCGACCCGAATGCGATTGCGCCGGCCCCGACGGCGGCGGTCTCGACGGAGCCGAACGAAATTCCCGACCGCGGCAAGCTGCGGCGCGAAAACGTGGCCGTGGCGTACCGCGTGGCGAGCATGAAGATCGCGGACCTCACCGGCGACCAGCGACCGGACATCACGTTTTTCGGCGAGCCGCGCGAACTCGTGATCCTGCCGGGTCGTCCGGAGGGCGGATTCGGCCCGCCCGACGCGCTGCGCGCGCCCGAGGGTGAGCCGCGCGGCAGCTTCCTGGGGGTCGGTGATTTCAATTCCGACGGCCGGGCCGACGTGGCCCTGCTGGGGCTGGAGGTGTTGCAGATCTACCTGCAAAAGCCCGGCGGCGGCCTGGCCAAACCGGAACGCTTCGTGCACCGCCTGCGCCAGCCGGGGCTCATGCTCGCCGCCGACGTGAACGGCGACGGGCGCGACGACCTGGCCATCGGCGTGGATGACGACGAATACGGCCTGGCCGTGTTCCTCCAGGAGCCGGGCGGGACATTCAGCGCGTTGCGCCGCGTGAAGATGCCACGCCTGCGCAGCATCACGTTCGCGAAGACCCAGACCGGCGCCGAGCTGTTCTCAGTGGAGGCGGCGACTGGCCACCTGAAGCAGTATCGCTGGGAGGTGCGGGAGGAAGCGGCGGGTGTGCCGGACTGGCCGCAGCACATCTACTCGTACCCCCTGCGCATCGAGGGCAAGCGGATGCCGTTTGCCGTGGGTGATCTGACGGGCGACGGACTCGTGGATTGCGTGACGGCTGACCCGAACGGCGCGCAAATCATCGTCTTCGCCGGCACCCCGACCGGGCTGGCCGCCGGCAAGCCGTTCCCGGGTCTGATGAAAGCCACCGACTTGCAGATCGCCGATCTGAATGCGGACGGCCGTGCCGAGTTGCTGAGCGTCAGCCCGGAGGAGAAGTCGCTCGGCCTCTCGAATTTCGAGCAGGGCCGGGTGTCGTTCCCGCGCCCCATGGCGCTCGCCGGCGTACCACTGGCTGCCGCAGTCGGGTCGCTCAGCAGCGGCGGGCCGGCGGACGTCCTGGCATGCGTGCTGCGCGATCCACCGGCGGGCAGCGCGGCGGCGAAGGCCGAAGAGGAAGAGGACGAGGAGGAGGCGGGCGGCGGACGCGTGCGGATCCGGCTGCTCGCGGCCGCCGACGGACGCGAACTTCAGAATTGGGCCACCGAGGAACTGGAGGACGACCCCGCGGGTCTGCGCTTTGCCGACGTGAACCAGGATGGACGCAATGATCTGCTGTTGTTCGTGCGCTATCACTCCCCGCAGACGTATTTACAGCAGGACTCGGGCCGCTTCGCGCCGCTGAACGGCGGCGACATCCGCGCCAGCCTGATTCGGAATGCCAGCCTGGAGACGTTCAGCCTGGCGGACGTAACCGGCGACGACAAGCCCGAGGTGCTGATTGCGCAGCGCGGCGTCGCGCGGGCGCTGGTCGTCCAGGAGGGACGCTGGACCGTGGTGGACCAGTACAACCCGGGAAGCCCGGCGGCGCAGATCACCGGACTGGCCGCGCTGCCGGGCGCGCCGGGCAGCCCGATGCTGACGCTGTACGATCGGAACGAGCGCGAGCGGGCGATTCTCCAGCGCGGGCCGGACAATCCCTCCAGCGTCGCCCAGACCATGCCGCTCGGCGATTTCGACGTGAGCGCCATCCAGCCGCTGCCGCTTGGCGCCGGGCGGACGGGACTGATCCTCGCGGATGCGAATCGCCTGGCACTGCTGCTGCCGGGGGCCGTCGAGCCGACCATGGTGGAGCAGCACTCCTACGAATCGGAAATGAAGGATGCGTGGCTCGCCGACGCCGTGGTGGGCGACATCAACCACGACGGCGTGCGGGACGTGGTCGTCATCGACATGCGCAAGGCCGGTCTCGAGAACCTCACCACTCTCTCGGACGGCAGCTTCGTGCGCGCCGCCCGGTTCCAGGTGTTCCAGGGCAAACGCTTCTCCGATGACCCGAGCCAGATGGGCGAGCCGCGCGAGACCCTGCTCGGCGACGTCACGGGCGATGGATGCGCCGACGTGGTGCTGCTCGTGCACGATCGGCTGATCGTGTATCCGAGCCAGTGAGCCTGTCAGGGGCGACCGATCCGTCGGAGGCGGCATGGCGCAAGTGCGACCGCGCCCACAAAGCCCGCTGGCGCAAATTCAAGCATGCCCCGGCCTGATCGTGTACAGGGACAGCGCGCCCAGCCACGCACTGCCGAAGCGGCAGTAGCACGCCGGAGATTCTCTGAAACGGCGCTAGCGACGCGCGCGGCGGAGCAGTGCAGCCAGGCAGACCAGGCCAAGGCAGGCCGCGCCCGGTTCGGGCACGGCGAACGGTTCCGCTGCGGGGATCAAGAGCGGCGCCGTGGCATCCGAGGCGAGCAGCGCCGGCACGGTGGGAAGCTGGCCGTCGCCGGTCACGCGGACGCCGGCCACCACGTCCTCCAGCGCATCGAGCGAGGGCAACTGGCTGGCGATTTCGTCCGCCAGCGAGGTCATGGGCGAGGCGGGGAACACGTCCGTCAGGGCGCTGGTATCGACGCCGAGACCGGAGAGCAGCGCGACGAAGCCGTCGTAGAAGAGGTTGCCCTTGACGCTGATCGGGCCGATGTCGAAGTTCGTTTCCTCGTTGCCCTCGACGAGCACACCGTCGACGGTCAGGGCCGAATCCACGTTGTTGATTTCCATGTCGACGCGGTAGAACCCGAACTGGTCGATTTCCACCGTGCTGTTGGAACTCAGCACGCCGCTGAGCTCGACGTCCTGCAGGCCGTTCTTGGCCCGCATGGAGTAGTTCAGGTTATTGGCGAGCATCTGGCCGGTGCCGATCAGGTACCCGCGGTTGGTGTAGCCGAAGGTGGCCTGGGTCGGTCCGGCCAACTGCACCTCGAACTCGCCGAGATCCAGCACTTCCGGGCGCGCCGACGAATCGAGGCCGAACGTGCGGTCGAGCTCGAGCGAGTAACCGCGACCGACCGCATCGGGCACGATGCGAAGCCGTCCCGAGCGCTGACCATTGAACCGCGTGCCGTCGCCCGTCGAGGAGAGCGGACCGCCGCTCGGGGTGGCCAGCAGATCCAGGCCCCGGTAGATGTCTTCCCACAACCCGGCCGGTGCGGCCGAGGTGCTCCACAGGACCAGACCAAGCGCCGCGCAGATCGCGATCCGCTTCATGGACTTCCTCCAGTCTCCGCGGGCGCAGACTCCAGCGTAGAGCTCTTCGCCGCGCCGCGAATCACCCGAGCCACGTACCCAGCATAGAACGCGCGGATACGCCACGCAAGCTGTGAGCTGGCCGGCCAGTCGGTTTATCGGATGACTGGGATGCGTCATTCAACCTCGCCCGGATCCGTCCACGAGCCGGCGGCCGGCGCGCGCCGCCACTCTGGGTTCCCGGACCAGACGGCCGCCGCGCGCAAAGAGGGCCGGCGGCCCGACGTGCGAGCGAGCGTGCGCCGCGGACGGGATATAATTCGGTTAGTGTTAGGTAGAAACGTATGTCAGCGACACTTGAGGCCGACGTTCATACCGCGTATAGTGGTGCCCGGAACGCCAG
>CAZVRR010000177.1:0-8549 GCA_964629745.1 uncultured Planctomycetales bacterium
ACCAGGTCGCGTTGGACGAGTTCGGGCCGCAGCCGCTGCAACTCTCCGTCAACTGCAACCAGCAGCAGCGCCAGGCAGGCTGCCGCGCCCCAGAACGTCCGGTCCTGCGCGGGCCCCTGCGTGGCGGCGGGGCGCCAGGCGCGGGCGAGCCGCGAGAGGCCGGCGGTGGCGGCGACGGCCAGCAGCGGGCCGAGCGGGACGAGGAACCGTCCATAGCCGCCGCTGCCGAACAACCCGAACCAGTATGCGATATCGTGCACGAGCCAGTAGGTGATCCCGCCGGCGACCCACAGTCCCGCACCGCGCCGCACCAGTTCGCCGAAAGCAGGCAGACCGAGCAGCAACTGGCCGGCGCCCGCGGCCATGGCCCACATGGTCAGCATGGTCAGCGGTCCGCCGTGGCCGTACGCGGCGGTCGGATTCGGCTGCAGCCAGAGCGCGAGCGGCAGCTCGGCGAGCAGCGGCCAGGCCAGGGCGTTGTGCAGGAGCGGCGCCCAGGCGACCCAGAGCCAGTCATACGCCGGCCGGCCGCGCCACAGCAGGGCGATGCACCATAGCACCGGCAGGACGATCGCTTCGTGCCGTGTGACTGCGCAGAGCGAGATCGCCAGCGCGGAGCATCGGAAGCGACCGCGCTGCCAGCACCAGGCGGCGAGCGTGAAATAGAGCGTCAGCGGCGTCTCGGTAAGGGTCGTGTAACCCAAGGTCAGGGTCAGCGGCTGCAACCACAGCAGGGCGGGAGTGATCCAGGCCAGTCGCAGCCGAAGGCGGACGGCGATGTCATAGGCAAGCCAGGCGGTCAACGCGGTCAGCAGCGCGCTGAAGATGCGCGCCGCGCGCCAGCCGGCCGCCGCCGGCAGCGAGTACAGCAGTGTGAACCCCGGCCGGCCCCAGTCATCGAGCAGCCATGCAGGGTGCGTGCATGCCCAGCGGGCGATCTGGAAATGCAGCAGGTCATCATCGTGCAGGGCCCCGTCACTGAGCACGGCGAACAGCAGCGCGACAGCCAATCCGGTGACACAGACCGCGGCAGCGCGGGCGCGCCCCGCGGTGTGTGTGGCGGCGGGCAGCAGCGCGCAAGTCGTCATGGCGCCAGCAGAACCGATACATGAACCGCGCACAAGCGCACGGTGCGAACTTGCGAGACGGAGCGTCGTGATTGGGGGGTGATCGCGCAAAAAAGGCCTGTTTTTATGGGAGCGCCGCGCATTGCGCCGCGTGCGAAATCCCCTCGCAGTGAGGGCGGTTCGGATGCTATCATCAGGCTGCGGCGCGACCGCCGGACACGCCGCGCGGAGACACGAGGTAAGGTGGGAAGGCATCCGTTCGATCTGCTCATGGAGCTGCCGACGGAGCACATCCGTCTGGATTGTGCGGCGTTGCACTTTGCGCGCGACGTGTACCCGGATCTCGAGATCACGCCGTACCTGCGGCAGCTGGATCTGCTCGCGGAGGAAGTCGCGGACCTGCGTCCCGGCACCGCCGCCACGCTGCGCTACCGCGCGATGCGCCAGGTGCTGGTCGAGGAGCACGGATTTCGAGGCAACCTGGAAGAATACACCGATCCGCAGAACAGCTATCTGAACTGCGTGCTCGAGCGCCGGCTGGGAATTCCGGTGACGCTGTCGGCGGTGTGGATCGAGGTGGGGCGGCGCCTGAAGTGGCCCGTGGCGGGCGTGGCGCTGCCGGGTCATTTTCTCGTGCGGTTCGATGATCCCGAGCGGCTCGTGCTGGCGGACCCGTTTGGCGACGGGCGTTCGCTGTCGATCCAGGATTGTCGGCGGCTGGTCGGGCAGACCTCGCGCGCGACGGAGTTCGCGCCGCGGATGCTGGAACCGGTCGACACGCGGGCCGTCCTGGCGTGCATGCTGCGGAGCTTGCGCCGGCTTTACCTGGACCATTCGAACTGGCGGCGACTCGCAGTCGTGCTGCGCCGGCTGATGGCGGTCGAACCGCAGGCCGGCCAGCACTTGCAGGACCTGGCGTCGGTGTGCGCGCGGCGCGGCGACGTGCGCGGCGCCTACGACTGCCTGCGCCTGTATCTCAGCCGCTCGCCCGATGCCGCGGATTCCGAGGCGGTGCAGTACAACCTGGCGCGCCTGGAAGCAGCGCTGCTGGCGCGGAACTGAGCGCGCCGGCGCTCGATCAAGGCTGTACACCCTGCTGGTAGCCGAAGGAATAGCGTCCCTGGGGGTCCATGTTGATGTCGCCGGTGCCGCCGGCGGGGACATCCTCGAGCATGTCGGCCAGTTGCGGATAACCGGCCGGGTCCAGGTCGACGTGCGGCCAGCGTTCGAGCAGGCGGACCAGCGCGGCGCCGACCCACTGGTGGGCCGCGCGCGACGCCGCGGCACCCTTGTAGCCGGCGACCTCATCGAGCAGCACGCGCAGCGTGTCGACCGGGCCCGTAGCGTCGAGTGCGGCGTGCTGCGGGTCGAGCAACCCGCGCAACCGGACCCCCTGGGCGCCGCCCATCCAGGCGGGGCGCTGCAGCAGCGTGGCATGCAGCTTGGCCGACACGAGTCCGTCGGGGGCGAGCAGGATCACGAACGCGTCCGTGCGGCCCCAGGAGTCACGGAGCAGGCCGCTGAAGCCCAGCTCGGTGCGGCGGAACTGGCCTTCCGGCAACGTGCGGGCGCACTCCTGCTGCGACATGCCCATGCGTACGCGATCGTAATTCCAGTCGACGCAACCGGCGGCGCAGGTGAGCAGGGACGCGACGATCACGGCGCGGCATGGCCGGGGGATAACGGGGTAGCGGGCTTTCGTGCACATGGCGCTCATGATGGGTGAGCGGACGCGGGCTCGCAAGCATCGGCGCGGGAAGCCCTTGCGACTGCGTGCCCAACTCGGCATATACTACCGCGGAGTGGTGGCGCGTATCTGCCGATGAAGGCAAGCGCGCCCCGGCGTTCGAGGCCAGTATGGGTCCGGAGCAGATCAACGCCGCGCTCGAGGAAGCGAACCGCCTGCTGGAGGCGGGCAACCCCGACGAGTGCCTGCGGCAGCTCGATTCCCTCCAGGCGCACGTGGTCGAGCTGGATGACCGGATCGAATGCGCGGCGTTGCGGGCGTACGCGCTGGCGGAACTGGGGCGGATTGAGGAAGCGCTGGAGCTGCTGGAGGGGCTGCTGGAACAGCATCCCGATTCGCCGCGGCTGTACGGCGCCATGGGCGTGGTCCTTTCCAACGACAACGACCTGGAGGCGGCGCGGCAGGCCCTGGAGAACGCGGTCGCGCTGGATGCACAGGACGAGACGCTGCTGGGCAACCTGGCGCTGGTTTACGAGAAGTTGAACGATTACGAAACCGCCAGCCGCCTGTATGACCAGGCGATCGCGCAGGGGGCGGACCTGGACTGGGCCTTGCAGCGCAAGGCATTCGTGCTGACCGAGGCCGGCAGCACGGCGGAGGCGCGGGCGACGATCCGCCGCTATCTCTCGCTGGTCCCCGACGATGCCGACCAGTGGATCGCGCTGGCGATCCTGCACAGCGACGACGCCCAGTACGACGAGGCCTGCAACTGCTATCGCGAGGCCGAGCGGATCGCGCCCGACTCGGCGGGCCTGCGGCTGAACTGGGGGGTGACCGCGGTGCGGTCGGGGAACCTGGCGCTGGCCCGGCGGCAACTGGCGGAGCTGCGGCGCGTGGCGCCCGATTCGATGCGGCCGCTGCTCCTGCACGCGTTCATCCTCGAGGAGCAGGGCAACCTGCGGGCGGCGCGGCATTGCTACCGCGAAGCGCTCACGCGCGTCGACGAGACGAATCGCGCCGAGTTGACGTACGTGCTCGAGATGGCGATGGATTTCTTTGCGCGGGGCAACCTGCGCGAGCGCTGCGAGCGACTGCTGCAGCGGGCGTACGCGGCGAACGCCTGCACGGTCGAGCTGTGCGAGCCGTACCGCGAGCTGTCGGGCGTGCACGTGGCGCGCGGGTTCTGGTTCAACCTGGTGGTCGAGGCGGATTTCCGCGACGGGCTGTGCGCGGTGTACGAGGAGGGCGCCGAGTCGGGACCGCACCAGCGCTACCAGCGCAACTTCCAGGTCGTGGCGCGCAACCATGACGAAGCCACGGAGATCGTCCTCGACTTCATGGCGCGGGCCGGCGAGGCGCACGTGAGCGTACGCGAGTTTGTACGCGAAGAAGCCTTCGAGGATTTCTACACCGGAATTTATGAGATCGAGCGCGAAAGCCTCGTGCTCGGATCCGCCTAGCCGGCGCCGCCCGACACGCAGGGCGCTGCCGGCCGACGGCCTGCTCCTGCTGGCCGCGGCCATCTGGGGGTTCGCCTTCGTCGCGCAGCGTACCGCGATGAAGCACGTGGGGCCGATCACCTTCACGGGCGTACGTTTCGCACTCGGGGCCGCGGTGCTGCTTCCGCTGATCTGGCTGGGACGGCGCGGCACGGGCCGGGTGACGCAGCGCGGCGCTTGGCGGGCGGGGTGCCTGGCGGGGACCGTGCTGTTCGCCGGGGCCGTGCTCCAGCAGATCGGGATGGTCGGCACGCCGGCGGGCAAGGCCGCGTTCATCACGGGATTGTACGTCGTGCTCGTGCCGGTCCTGGGCTGCGTGGGGGGGCGACCGGCGGGGTGGAACACCTGGGCCGGCGCAGTGATCGCCGCCGGGGGGCTGTACCTGCTGAGCGTCAGCGGAGCGCTGGGCGTCCAGTTCAGCGACCTGCTCGTCCTGGCGTGTGCGGTACTGTGGGCGATTCACCTGCTCATCCTGGCCGAGCTGGCGCCGCGGCAGGATCCGCTGCGCCTGGCCGCGATCCAGTTCGGCGTCGTGGCCGCGCTCGCGGTGCCGGGTGCGGCGCTGCTCGCGGCGTTCGCCGCCGGCGGCGTGGAGTGGGCCTGGCACGAGTCGTTTGCCTGGCGCGAACTGTGGGGCGCGCGGGTCGAGATCCTGTACGCCGGGCTGCTCTCGGTGGGAATCGGCTACACGCTGCAAGTCGTCGGGCAGCGGACGGCCCCGCCGGCGCATGCGGGCATCCTGCTCAGCCTGGAGGCCGTATTCGGCGCCGTGGGGGGCTGGCTGCTGCTCGGGGAGGAGCTGACGATCCGGCAATGGGCGGGTTGCGGGCTGATGCTGGCGGGGATGTGCGTGTCACAGTGGCGGCCGGGCGGGGCCGCGTCGGGTGGCTAGGGCGGCCCTTACCCGCCGGCGCGAGGCGCGTTACACTCCGGCCTGCACGCGGGCTGTGCATGCGCTCGAACGAAGGGAAACCAGGAGCACACCACATCATGCGACGCGCGAAGATTACGGTCGTGGGAGCGGGGAATGTCGGGGCCACGTGCGCGCACTGGGCCACGGCGGCCGAACTGGGCGACGTGGTTCTGGTCGACATCATCGAGGGCATGCCGCAGGGCAAGGCGCTCGACCTGCTGGAGGCGGCGCCGATCGTGGGTTCCGACGTGCAGGTGGTCGGCACGAACGCGTACGACGAGACCGCCGGCAGCGACGTCGTCATCATCACCTCGGGCATTCCGCGCAAGCCCGGAATGAGCCGTGACCAGTTGCTCGAGACAAACGTGAAGATCGTGGCGGAGGTTACGGCCGAGGCCGTCAAGCGCAGTCCGCAGGCCGTGCTGCTGGTGGTTTCGAACCCGCTCGACGCGATGGTCTACACGGCCCACCGCGTCTCGGGCTTCCCGCCCCAGCGCGTGGTCGGACAGGCCGGCGTGCTCGACACGGCGCGCTACCGCGCATTCATCGCGACGGAGCTGGGCTGCAGCGTGGAAGACGTGCAGGCGATGCTGCTGGGCGGGCACGGCGACGACATGGTCCCGCTGCCGCGCTACACGTGCGTTTCGGGGATTCCCGTCACGCAGTTGATCGCGCCGGGCCGGCTCGAGGAAATCGTCACGCGGACGCGCAACGGCGGAGCGGAGATCGTGAACCTGCTCAAGACCGGCAGCGCGTACTATGCGCCGGCCGCCGCGACGATCGCGATGGCCGAGTCGATCATCCGCGATAAGAAGCGGGTGATGCCGTGCGCGGCGTACTGCGGCGAGGACTACGAGGTGGGCGGGTACTTCGTCGGTGTGCCGTGCGTGCTCGGGGCGGGCGGAGTGGAGAAGATCGTCAAGATGGAACTGGATGCCCGCGAGAAGGAGATGCTGGCCGCCAGCGTGGCGCACGTGAAGGAGCTGTGCGAGGCGGCGGCGAAGTTCCTGCCGAAGACAAAGAAGTCGAAATAAGCGGCGGTCTGGGTTCGTCCAAGCTGCAACGGCTCCCGCGCCGGGCCCTAAAATCCAGGGTCGCCTTGGCGCGAGCCGCCGGAGCGGAAAACGGTGATGAAGGCTTTCAGGGTACTGCCGGTTAGCATGGTGTGCATTCTCGCCTGCGCTGCGTGCGGGCAGACCCCGAGCAAGCGCAACGATCTGCCCAAGCCGCACCGGGCGGCGGAAGAGGCGAGTGCGGAGAAGGGCGTGGCGGCCGAGACGGCGCTGTGTCCCGTGACGGGCAAGCCGATCGATCGACAGTTCTTCACGGAATTCCGCGGCAAGCGCGTGTACTTCGCCGACGCCGCGGCGCGCGACAAGTTCACCCAGGATCCCTACGAGTTTGCGGACGGGGTGCAGAAGCAGTGGGAAGTGCTGCGTCCGCTGCGCGTGCAGGTGCGCTGCCCGGTCACCGGCCAGCCGGTGGACACGAAACTCGCGAGCACGCAGGGCGAGCAGACGATCTATTTCGCGACGCCCGAGGCGAAGGTGGCGTACGACAAGGAGCCGCCGCGCTATGCCGCCCAGCTCGAGGAGTGCTACACGTTCCAGACGCTGTGCCCCTGCGGACATGGCGAGATCCGGCCGGATGTGAGCGCGCCGTACAAGGGCAAAACGGTCTATTTCTGTTGCCCGGGCTGTCGTGCCAGCCTCGAGAGCAAGCTCGACGAGGTGGCGGAAGCCATGGAGACGCGCACCGCGGCCAACCAGCGGAAGTGGCAGATTCAGCAGGCGGGCGTGGGGCGCGTGTCCGCGCCGCCCGCCGCGAGCCGGCCGGCCGAGCCGGGCCCGTGAGTGCCCCGTCGGGCTGGTACGGCGTGCTCGAGGAGCACAGCGCGGTCATAGCCGGCCTGCGCGACGCGGCCGGCGTGCTCGACGCGATCGTGGACCTGCTGGTCCACACGTTTCGCGCCGGGCGGCGCGTGTACCTGCTGGGCAACGGCGGCAGTGCCGCGGACGCGCAGCACATCGCCGCGGAGTTACTGGGCCGGTTTCGCGCGGAGCGGCAGGCCCTGCCAGCCCTGGCGCTGACGACCGACAGTTCCACGCTGACCGCAATTGCGAACGATCTGGGCTACGAACGCGTGTTTGTGCGGCAGCTCGAGGGCCTGCTCCAGCCGGGCGACGTGGTCTGGGCGCTCTCCACCAGCGGCGATTCACCCAACGTGATCGCGGCGGTCGAATACGCAGCGCGGCGCGAGGGGCGCATCGTGGGATTTACCGGTCGCAGCGGCGGACGGCTGGCGCCGCTGTGCCAGTACGTTCTGCGGGTGCCGCACGATGCGAGCGACCGCATCCAGGAGGGGCACCTGCTCGCCTACCACTACATCTGCCAGCGCGTCGAAGCCGTCTTTGCGTCCGCCAGTCGTTAGCGGACGGCGCCGGCTTCGAGCGGCCCAAGAGAATCTCCTGTCGAATCCGGTCGATTCACCTGGAGATCGCCGTCGGCGGTGCCATGCCCGGTGGGGGCCGTCTCAGTCTGCCTTCCTCGACAGGAGACGAGTTATGTTGGCGCGCCTCACGTGGTTCCTGCTCTGGTCGGTCGCGCTGGCCGTAGCGCTGGCGGGGTGTCCGAGCCAGCCGACGAGTCTCGACGAACAAACGCCCGCCACGAACGATGACACGATGGAGACGTAGACGCGCATGCTGAATTTCGTCTTCAAGCACATCCTGCGGCTGGTGCAATACAGTTCCGGCGGTCCGCTGGTCGAGTTCGACGTGACGGACGTGATCATCGCGGTACAAGATCGGCATTTCGGCGGAGTGCGCGACGGGCAATGCTGCGCGCAATCTGGACTTTGACAAGCGGTAGTTCGTGGAAGCCGAAATGGTCTGATTGAGGAGCGCGGCCGGTCTGGTGGGACCGGCCGCCGGTCTATTCACGCTATGCTATGGCGATGCTCTTCAGCGTCGGCAACTACATCGAAGCGGCGTTCTGGATCGTGCTGGGGCTCGTCTTCGGCGTCGTGGCGCTGCGCAGCGCCGCGCGGCGCCGAGCCGTCGCGCTGGCGGCGTTGACGTTCACGGTCTTCGGCGTTTCCGACCTGGTCGAGGTTCAGACCGGCGCCTGGTGGCGGCCGTGGTGGCTCCTGGTCTGGAAGTCTGCGTGCGTGGTCGTGCTTGTAGCGCTGCTGGTCCGCCATGTGCGAGCGGCGCGCCGCCCCGCCCCGCGTTGAACGACGATGCGGCTCGCCGGCCGCAGGGCCGTTTCAAATTTGCGCTGTGCCACTGCTGTGTTAGCGGTGCCTTGACGGGAGCGGACTCCCTGCTCATGGAGCGACAGTGTCCCGCGGGGACACACTGACGGTAGCCCAGCACGCAGTG
>CAZVRR010000177.1:8571-8786 GCA_964629745.1 uncultured Planctomycetales bacterium
CCGCCACGATGTGGCGGGCTTTCAGCCGCGCGTCCCTGCGGGACGGCGCGCGCGATTGGGGACGGGAAGGTGCGCGATGGGGACGACATCACCCCCGCCCCCGCCACGATGTGGCGGGCTTTCATCGGCGCGTCCCTCCGGGACGGCACGCGTGCGATGGGGGCGAGCGCCCCCGGCACGATGTGGGGGTACTCATTGCACCGTCCACGTGGACG
>CAZVRR010000178.1:0-8748 GCA_964629745.1 uncultured Planctomycetales bacterium
ACCGCGGCGCGACGTCCTGCCCCAGCACGGCCGTCGCGCCTCGCGCCACGGCGTCATCGACAAACTGCCGGCCGTCCGCCGCCGCGCCGCGCACCGCCACGAACAGTCCGCCCGGCGTCAGGAGCCGCGAATCGTCAAAGAGGCCCGCGACCGGCTGCCCCGCCCGCTGCGCCGGCACGATCGCCACTCCCTCCAGCAGGTCACCCAGCTTCCGCATGCACGCTCCGCCGTATTCGTTCGGCCCACGCTGCCTGGCAGGCCGCTCAGTCGTCCGTCGGACCCATTATCCCACTTGGTGCTTCCAGCGTCATCTCCGGCGGCACCTTCATGTAGTCCAGCGTGGCGGCGAGGATCTCGCCGACGGCGGGCGCGGACACGGTGCCGCCGTAGTACTTGCCCGCCGACGGCTTGCACAGGGATACCACCGCGACGACGCGCGGATGATCGCCCGGTGCGCCGCCGACGAACGAGCCCATGTACTTGCCGGGCAGGTAGCCGCCGCCGCCGGGCTTGGCCACCTGGGCCGTGCCGGTCTTGCCGAAGACGCGGTAGTTCGCGATCGCGGCCCGCTTGCCGGTGCCGATCTTCGACATCACGACCTCAATCAGGGCCTCCTCGCGGAAGCGCGCGGCCGTCTCGGTGCTGATCACGCGGCGCACCGCGATCGGCTGGGAATTGTCCAGCAGCGTGTTACCGTCGGCGTCGATCACGCCGCGGACGATGCGTGGCCGCAGCAGGATGCCGCCGTTGCAGAACACGCTGAAGCCGGTCGCGACCTGCAGGGCCGTGACGGCGACTTCCTGGCCGATGGGGATCGAGCAGGTCGAGAAGCTGGTCCAGCGCGAGAAGTCCTGCACCAGGCCGGTGTGCTCGCCCGGCAGCGTGATTCCCGTGGCGTCGCCGAAGCCGTAGAGGCGCAGGTAGCGGTAGAGCCGCTCGTTGCCGACCTTGTGGCCCAGCAGCGACATGCCGATGTTGCTCGAGCGGCTGATGACTTCGTGCAGCGGCAGTGCACCGTAAGCGTGCGTATCATGAATGGTGCGGCTGCCGAAAGAGCGGGCCGGCCCGTTGACCGAAAAGATTTCGTCGAGGCGGGTGACGTTCTCGTCCAGGGCGCACGCGGCGATGTACGGCTTGAAGATGCTGCCGGGCTCGTAGGCGTCGGCGATCGCGCGGTTGCGCAGCCGGTCCTCGACCTCTTGCAGCGAACTCGCGGCCGGCACCGGGTCGGCGGGATCGAACGCCGGGTAGCTCGCCATCGCCAGGACCTCGCCCGACTGCGGATCCAGCACGACCGAGGTGCCCCACTCCGCCTTGAAGGTCTCGACCGCGTTCTTCAGGTGCGTTTCCGTCTGCTGCTGGACGTATGTATCGATGGTGAGCACCACGCTGCCGCCGTCCCGCGGCGCGACATAATCCTCCACGTGGGTGCGCAGGTTGCGCCGGCGCACGTCCACGGTGCGCTTGCGGAAGCCGGGCGTGCCCGTCAGTACCTCGTCGAAGGCCAGCTCGATCCCCGCCTGCCCATGTGGCACACCCTTGTCCGGTGCGCCGACGTAGCCGAGCACCTGGGCGGCGAGCGGACCGTGCGGGTACATGCGCAGCGGCTCGTACTGCACGTTGAAGCCGTACAAGCGCCGGCCGTTGCGCACTTCGAGGAACTGCCTGAGCTCTTCCTCCGAGACCCCGCGCTTGATCCAGACGAAACGATCCTCGACGCGCTGCGCCAGCAACTGCTCGAGCTCCAGCGGCGACAGGCCCAGCAGGGGCGCCACCGAGTACGCCGCGTAGTGGCGGTCGCGCGCGTCGGCGAGCTGGGCCGGGTCGGCATAGATCGACGGCTTGCGTTCGCTGCCGGCGAGCAGGCGCGCCTGGGCATCGAGAATCTCACCGCGCTGGGCGGGGATCTCCCCGCACGCGGTGTGCAGGCGCGCCACACGCTCGCGCAGCGCCGGTCCATCGGTGTGCTGGATGTACGCCAGCCGCCCGCCGCCCGCGGCGAGCGCCAGTCCGACAATCACGAAGAGCAGAACCGCCGAGCGCATCCTTGCGCCGCACTCCACCGGCTAGGGTTTCGATTTCTTCCCCGATTTCCTGGATCGATCCGCGTCCTTCCGCTCCGCCTTGGCGGGCTTGCGGGCTGGCTTGGCGCCGTCGGCGGCGGGACGTGCCGGGTCCGGCGCCGGCTTGGCGAACCGCAATTGCCTCACGCGCTCCAGCAGCTCGGCCGGGTTGCTGGCGCGCTGCAACGCCAGGCGCTCGTGCCGCAACTCCTCGCGCAGCGCATCCTCGCGCCGTTCCAGTTCCGTGGTTTCGTACTGCACGCGCGTGGTCTCAGCGCGAAACACGACCACCGTGAGCAACAGGGCGAGCATCCCCGCCAGGAGCAGGATGATCCGCGTCAGCGTCACGCCGCGCTTGCCTCAGACGGCTACCCGCGCTCGCCGCGCCGGCCGCCCGCGTTTCGCGGCGCGGGAGGGACTGCCTTCAGCCTTGCGAGGCCGCGTCGGTCGGGAGCTTGAGCCGCTTGCCGGGTACCAGCTTATTCGGATCGCGCAGCGCGTTCAACTCGGCCAGCTCGCGCCAGCGGCCCGCGTCTCCCAGCACACGCTGGGCAATGCCCTTGAGGGAATCGCTTTGCTGGACCGTGTACCACTTGGCTCCCCCAGCCGGCTTCTTCCCGCTCTTGTCCGCCGTTTTGGATTTCGGGCCTGCTTTATCCTGTGGAGGCGACGCCGACTTGGCCGGCTTGCGCCCGGCGACGTCCGGCGACGCCTTGTCACTCACCAGCGCGATCGCCGGCGAACCCTTCCCGCCGCGTACCTCGGCAGCACGCTCCGCCGCGCGCGGCGCGGGCGCCGCCTTTTCCGAGCGCGGCGGTTTCACGGGTGCGGCAGCCAGCGTGCGCGGGTCCGCCGGTGCATCGCCCGAGCGGCCCGGCCGACCCGGAGCGGCGGGTTCACCCGCCGGACTCGGAATGACCAGCTCTTCTCCGACCAGCACCTTGTCCGGACGGGCTTTCAATTTCGGATTCGCGTCAAGCAGTTTCTGGATCTGCTTCTGATCGGCTGAGCCGAACACCTGCGTGGCGATCCTGGTCAACGAATCGCCGCGTTTGACCACGTAGCGCGTCGGCGCAGCGACCGCCGGCGCCGCTGACTCGTCTGCCGGGGGCGGCGGCGCGGTGTGGCTGGCCATCTCCATGGTCAGCGGCTCGGCGGCGATCGCCGTGAGCGTTGTCGGAGTCGTATGACCGGCGGGCACATCATTCGCGGCCAGGCGCACAGGGCCCAGTTCCGGCGCGGCCGTAGCGGCGGGCTCCGTCTCGGAAGCCACAGGCCGTTCCGCGCGCGCCAGGGGCGGCAGGCTCACAGTCCGGGTCGTCGCCTTGGGCGGCGGCAGTGGCGCGACCGGAATCCGGTCGCCGGAGGACTCATCAGCGCGCGCACTGTGCAGGGGACTTCGCCGCGCGAACTGGGGCGGTCCGGTCTGAGGCTGGACCGGCTTGGCGGCGGGCGGTTCGACCGCGGCGATCGGACCGGCGCCTCCACCCGCAATCGCTTCGGGAAGGTCAACTTTCGCGACAAGCCAGCAGAGGCCGACGATGAACAGGAAGCAGATGCCCAGGGCCGCTTTCACGTTCAGCGACATCGGTCAAGTCCTCCTAGGGCTTGATTTCCAATCGGCGTGCCACACGCAGTTTAGCGCTGCGGCTGCGTGGATTTTCGCGTCGCTCGACGTCGTCCGGCCCCAGCGGACGGCGCGTGATTTCTTCAAGCTCGTCTTGCGTCTGGCGCAGGAACCGCTTCGCGATTCGGTCTTCCAGGCTATGAAACGCGATCAGGGCCAGCTTGCCGCCGGGATTCAGGTGCGCCGGCACCTGTGCCAGGCACGTTCCCAGGTTCTCGAGTTCGTGGTTCACGGCGATGCGGAGGGCCTGAAATACCCGGGTGGCCGCATGTAACCGGGTTGGGTGGCGCTCGGCGCCGGCATACACCGACTCGACCGCCGCCGCCAGCCGCCAGGTGCTGGTAATACGTCCTTCGTGGCGAATCTGACAGATGCGCCGCGCGATTTTGCGACTGAGCGTTTCCTGACCGTATTCGTAGAAGAGGTCGGCGAGCTCGTTTTCAGACAGGGAGTTGACCAGGTCGAGTGCCCGGACGGACTGGTCGGGGTCGTAGCGCATGTCGAGTGGCCCATCCCGTTCGAACGAGAACCCACGGGCCGGATCGGCGAGTTGTGCAGAGTTCACCCCGAGGTCCAGCAGTATATGATCCACTCGCTGCAGCGACCGCGCGCCAAGGACCTCGGGGAACTCTGCGTAATTCGCTTTCACCAACTCCAGGCCGGCCGCGTCCGGCCCGGCGAGCCGCGCGCCAGCTTGCGCGAGCATCGTCTCGTCCAGGTCCAGCCCGATGTAGCGCCCACCCGGCTGAATCAGCGGCAGCAGTGCCGCCGCATGACCACCCAGCCCCACCGTCCCGTCCAGGATCACCTGCCCGGGCTTGGGCTCCAGGAGCCGCACGACGGCGGCCACGAGTACCGGCTGATGTTCGGGGCGCGGCTCCAAGAAACTCGTTCCGCGCAACACCCGGACGCGAGGCCCGAGCAGATTTCGACTGGACAAGCCGGCACGGCGCCGGTACAACGCCTCTGCGTCGCGCCGCACCGTGCGCGACGAAAAAGCCCGGTCGCGGCTGGCCGTCCCTGACCAACCGGCGACCTGCGTTGCGGCGACCATATCGGCCGCCTAAGGAGTTCAGGAGCGTCCTTGCTCCCCGGCAGGATTCCTCGGCGTCAAGAATCCTGACCTGGCACTCCTTGGCTTGTATCGTTCGCAGCGCGAGCGGCAGTCTCGCGCCGCAAACTGTGGCCCTCGCTCACTCCAGGCCAATTTCGATGCTCTCGCTGAAGGCGTCAGGCTGTAGTCGGGTGCGGCGCGGCGAACGTCTTGAGTTCCTGCATCGCACGCTTGCGGTTCTCGGGGAGTCCACCCCAGCCGTGCTGCTCGAACTCCTCGAAGTCGCTCCGGTTCCACAGCTCCAGGTGATCCTGCACGCCAATCAGCGTGACTTCCTTTCCAATCCCCGCCTTCTGCAACAGCCGCTCCGGAATCAACACGCGGCCTTGCGAGTCGGGGTCCAGCAACGCGCACTGGCTGTACTCGAACTGGCGCCAGCTATGCGCTTCGGTGCTCAGGGCCTCCGCGGGCGGCACCGGCCGCAGGCGCTCAAAATACGCCTCGGGGTACAACGCCAGCGTCCGGGGCTTCTCGCCGGGCAGTATGTAAAAGGCGTGCTCGTCAAGCTTTCTGCGAATATTGAACGGTATGGACAACCTGTTCTTCGCATCGATGACGAGCTCGTAAGTCCCGACCAGAAACACCGGCGATCCGCCACTGTGACCCACTCTTCCACACTGGTACCCATAGTTTAGTTCGAGATAGGGGACGATGCAAGAAAACCAGAGGAAAAAGTTGGAAAAACTGGGGGACGCGCGCGCCCCCCTGAACTTTGAGATTGGGTAAGCCGCGAGGGCTCAGTTCTGCCGCGGACGAGCCACCTGGTCCCAGCTCTGCCGGACCAGATGCAGCCCGCGCACACAGCATTCGAAGTGCAAGCTCAGATCGTGCAGCAGTTCCCCCGGCGGAACATCCGTCGCGCTGGAGAGCGCCCCGGCAATCTCGTAGCCCCGCTTGCCCTGGAGCAGGTACTCACGCCAGCGATCAACGCCCAACTGGCGCCGCGCCTGGAGCGTCTCGGGGTAAACGCCTGTCCAGAAAAGAGTAAAGTCACCGATGTAGCGGTTGAGCACGCGGTCGCGCTCGGTGGGGCTCAGTCCCTGTCCCAGATCGGCGTCCACGCGCAGGCGCGACAACTCACGGATCATTTCGCCGTCGACGTTCCGCATCCGGTAAATGTCATCCACGTGGACAAAATCGACCAGCAGGCCCGCGAGGTAGTCCGTCAACGCGGGTGTACAGATTCCCAGCTCTGACATGAACACTTGCTCGACGACTCCCCCAAAGAGCCTCCGCAAGTCATGTAGTGGATTCTGGGCATACATCGGACTGACCCTAGGACGACCGTGCCGGACCTTCAACCCGGACGAACAGCCGTCATTCCTATTGTTTCGTAATCCCACCCGCCGAGCCAATCCGCCCGCGGCGGATTGATTATAATTTGAATTGCCGCAATCAATTACGGATAGTGGCTCACCAGAACATCTGGCCCGTTATCAGACGATTCTCGGCACCCCGCACGTCCAACACGCTCCACTGCAGCACCCCTGCAACAACCTGGCAGATCACCAGGGTTGCCAGCAACCGACGCGCGCCCGGCTCATCCGGCATGAAGGCGCTGCCGCGCAACGCCAAGCCAAGCATCAGCAGCAGACTGAACGGAATCCAAAGACGCGGCGTCTCCACGTTCGTAAATCCGGCGGTCACCGCCATGCCCGCCGCCGTCAGCCACACGAGCCATGCGCCCAGGCGCCGCCCTGAACGGTCGCCTCCGCCGCGCACTCCGGCCAGACCCGCCCAGAGCGCCGGGCCCGCGAACAGCAGGTAAAGCGGAATCCCCAGCGCCTGTTGCGCAACCGGCATGGCGGCCGGTCCGCGCGTAACCTCGGTTTGCGATCGTGCCACGGAAACCGCTGTCGCGAACAGGTTCAGTCCCAGCCCGAACCACAGCGCGACTGCCATGACACCGACCCCCGCCGCCGCCGCGCTGGCGAGGCGTATTACGCGGCGCCGCTCCTCACTGCCCTCCGCCGCCAACACGACGGCGCCGAGCACGATGACCGCAATCCACGCATGAACGAGGCTGACCAGTAGCGAGACCGACAGCCAGCCTCCCGCCGCCGCGGCCCACCAGGCTAATCCGCGCCGCCAGGCGGCCAATCCGAGCCAGACCAGCGTGGCTGTGCTCAGCAGTTGCGCGGGGTCCTTGCCGGGACTGAAGAACAGCAGCGCCGGCGCGAACAGCATCACGAGCGCCAGCGCCGCCGACGGCACGCGTCCGAAGAACAGCCGGCCCAGCGCGTAGAGCGGAATCCCGGCGAGCAGCCAGATACCAGTGAGCACCCAGGTCAGCAACCGTCCGACGGCGGCGATGTCCCGGAAGCTCACCAGTCGCTCCTCGCCGAACTCGAATGGCGCGGCCAGGAGGCGCTGCAACCCGGGGGCGCCCTCCACCACCAGGCGCACGCCGTAGGCCAGGATCGTCATGCCGGGGGGATTGCTGACCACACGGGTGCCCCGCATCTGCTCGGGCGGCGTGCGGGCCCGGCGGGGAAATTCGGCCAGGTACGCCCGCAGGTCGCCGATACCGAACGATTCGTGGAGAAAGGCGCCATCCTGCGAGGGCGACTGCATGTTGAACGTGTGCTGTTCGAGGTGCTGCGGCGGAGCCAGGTAGGTCCAGACGCCGAGTCCGCCGGCGGCGGCAACGATTATGATTCCGCCGCGCACGCGCCGCCCGCGCTCGGCGGCCCCGAGCCACCACACCCCCAGGCCAAGCAGGACCGCTGCGAACAGCGCACCCGGCAACACGCCCAGTCGCGCTCCAACGAGCGCGCCGGGCGTGTACGGATACACGAACCGATTCGGCACCCCGAGCGGAACGCCCAGTCGGAAGAGCCACAGCGTCACGAGCACGGGCAGGATGGTCGCCCCGATCAGCACGCGCCAGTCGCGGCGGCGCTGCGCGGCGCTGTCAGGTCGGCCGATCCGGCTTGGCGCTTCACCGGCCACCGCATTCACCCTCGTTCCCCAGCGCACGGATCGCCGCCATGATCCGGTCGGCGGCGAGCTGAGGCGCATCCCGGTCGCGTGCCTGCCTGCGCAGGTCGTTCAGATCCACGGGACCGCCGTAACGGACCCGCAGGCGGTGCGGCAGGAAGTACGCGCGCACCGGGCTGTGAGTGAAGCGGGCGCCGCTAATGTGACCGGGAATCACCACCGCCTCCGTCCGCAGGGCGAGCAGGCCGACGCCGGGCTTGGCATCGGGCGGCGGCACGTTGGGCGGGTGGAACGTCCCTTCCGGGAAGATCGCGAGGCAGCCGCCGCCCTTCAGCAGCCGCAGACTGTTCGCGAGAAACGACTTGTTCGGATTGCGGCGGTCAATCGGGATGCAGCCCACCAGCCGCTGAAACCAGCCGGCGATGGGCAAGCTGTAGTACTCCTCGGCGACAACGAAGCTCACGAGCCGGTGCGTACACGTGGCGTATACCGCCATGGGGTCCACGCCCGAGGTGTGGTTGAGCGCGAGGATCACCGGGCCGGTGACGGGAACGGTGCACGGCCCAATGCGCCGGACACCGAGCCATGCGTGCGCGTAGTAACGCTGCATCCGCCAAACCAGACGCACATGAGCCGGATACTCGTGCTGGCCGTGTGTCACGAAGTCCTGCACCGGCGGGAATCTATGCAGCGTGTGGCCCGGCGTAAAGGCCGGCCCGCGGCGCGGGGAGCCCGGGCGAGGTATAAATATGCAGTGGCACGCGGGGCCGCGTGCAAGGAGCGATCCATGGCGAGCTACGTCTCCGGCCGGCGGCTGACGACGCGGCTGCAATGCCTGGCCAGCACGCGGCTGGGCTTGGCGGTTCTGCTGCTCACAAGCGCGTGCGTCCTGGCAGGCTGCCAGCGACCGGCGCGCGATGACGGAATGCGGGCACGGGAATCCCGGCCACGGCCGGTGCAGCAACGGCCGACGGTGTCCCCCCCTGCCCCAGCGCCGACGGCAA
>CAZVRR010000179.1:0-8705 GCA_964629745.1 uncultured Planctomycetales bacterium
GGCCTGCGGCCGGGGTGCGCGGCAGGCTCGGGCGCACCGGCCGGCGGTGCAGGCGCAGCGACAGGGCCGGCGCGCTGCGGACCAGGGGCTCGCCGCCGGCGCCCGCGAGAACTGCGAGCAGCCAGCCCAGCGCGCCCACGCCGTGCAGCGCGAGCATCAACCCGGTCAGTACGGCCAGCCCGACCAGCAGGACCCGCGACACGCGCCGCGGCTGGCCGAGGACCGCGACCATCTGTCCATCCGCGACGCGCGCCGCGGCCACGCACCAAGCCGCGAACGCACCCGTCGGTGAATCCAGCCCCGTGCCGGCTGCCGGCGGCCACCAGCGCGCCAGGGCAAAGCACGCCGCGCCCGCGAGAACGTTGCCCGCCACGTACAGGGAGATCTGCCGGCGCCAGCCGAACTGCTGTTCGATTCGCCCGGCGAACAGCCACAGGATCAGCAGGGTGATGACGAGCGTGAGCGGATCGCGGGTGCCGAGCGGGTGCAGCAGGATCGCCGCCGGATGCGCCGAACTGCTGGAGAGCGTGGCGTAGTGGATCCGGGCGGCGGCGACGCCAGGGCCCGCGAAGCCCACGAGGAACGCGAGGGCGTGGGCGGCCAGGAGCAGGCTCGTGGCCCGGGGCGGGCGGCGCACCAGTTGCCCGAGCGGGCCGAAATCGGTCCACGATTCTTCCTTCGAATAGTCGCGATCGCGCCAGCTCATCCGCTCCTCCAGGGCGGAGCCGCGAACCACCCCCGGGCGCCCTATTGTAGGGAGCCGCTCCCCGTTTTTTCCGGCGCTACGCGGCCGCGCCCGACCCACCTATACTGGCCTGTTTGGCGGCCGGAGAAACCCATGCCCGCGCCTGACCTGCAAGCGTTTGTCGCGCAACTCGAGCAGCACGGCTGGCTCCAGCGCATCCGCGCGGAGGTCGATCCGGTGCTCGAGATTACGGAAATTACGGACCGCGTCACGAAAGCCGGCGGACCGGCGTTGCTGTTTGAGAACGTGCGCGGCGCGCGCATGCCGCTGCTCATCAACGCGTTCGGGACGCGCGAGCGCATGTGCCTGGCGCTCGGGACTGACAGCTTCGATGCGATCGCGCAACGCGTGAAGTCGCTGATCAAGCCGGAGATCCCGACGACCCTGCTGCAGAAGCTCCGCAAGCTGCCGGAACTCGCGCAGCTCGGCAGCCTGCCGCCCCGGCTCGTCAAGCACGGCGTCTGCCAGGAAGTCGTGCACACTGACGATGCAGATCTGTTCCACCTGCCCGCGCTGAAGTGCTGGCCGCTCGACGGCGGCCGCTACATCACGCTGGGCGGCGTGTTCTCGAAAAACCCCGAGACGGGCGACCGGAATATCGGCATGTACCGCGTGCAGCTCTTCGAACCGCGGCTCGCCGCGATGCACTGGCACATGCACCACGACGGCGCCCGGCATTTCCGGCTCTACCAGCGCCGCGGCCAGCGCATGCCGCTGGCGATCGCGCTGGGCGGGCCGGCGGTGCTGCCGTACGCCGCCACCTGCCCGCTGCCGCCCGGGATCGACGAGGCGCTCTTTGCGGGCTTCCTGCAAGGCGGCGCGATCGAGCTGGTGCCGTGCGTCACCCAGCCGGAGATCGAGGTGCCCGCGTCCGCGGAAATCGTGGTTGAGGGCTACATCGACCCGGCCGAGCCGACCCTGCTCGAGGGGCCCTTCGGCGATCATACGGGCTTCTACTCGCTCGCCGACCAGTTCCCGCGCTTCCATGTGACGGCGATCACGCACCGGCGCGCGCCGCTCTACCCCACGACGATCGTCGGCAAGCCGCCGCAGGAGGACTATTGGCTGGGCAAGGCGACCGAGCGGATCTTCCTGCCGCTGCTCCAGATGCTGATCCCCGACATCCTCGACTACAACCTGCCCATGTTCGGGTGCTTCCACAACTGTGCGTTCGTGAAGATCCGCAAGGAATATCCCTACCAGGCCCGGCGCGTGATGAACGCGATCTGGGGGGCGGGGCAGATGGCCTTCACGAAGCTGATCGTCGTGGTCGACGAACACGTGGATGTGCAGAACGAGCAGGAAGTGCTCTTCCAGCTTTGCAGCAACGTCGACCCCCGGCGTGACATCCTGTTCACCGACGGACCGCTGGACATCCTCGATCACGCGACCCCGTTCTGCGGCACGGGCAGCAAGATGGGCGTCGACGCCACACGCAAGATCGCCGGCGAGGGCCCAGTGCGCGAGTGGCCGGCGGAAATCGAGATGTCGGCCGAGGTCCGGCGGCTGGTCGACCGCCGGTGGAGCGAGTACGGAATCGGGCGACGCGGTTGACCGGCGGAACGCGCGCCGCCGACTGGTCCGATTCACCTCTTCACGCTACGATGCTGTTTCCGAGGCCGACGGTCGGGCCGGTGCAGTGCGCCGGCCGGACAACGGGTCAGGGTCGGAAGGCAGCAGCCCACCCGGCCCGGTCCACGTGCATCGATCACCTGGCCGGAGGCCTCGGGCTTTTTTGCCGTCTTGGACCGGCAGCCGGGCTCCCATGGCCTACACGGTACTGGCACGCAAATACCGCAGCCGCGGCTTTGACGAGGTGATCGGGCAGAAGCCGATCGCCACCACCCTCGTCAACGCGATCCGCGCGGGGCGCATTCACCACGGGTATCTCTTCACCGGCACGCGCGGCGTGGGCAAGACGAGCATGGCCCGCATCCTGGCGAAGGCCCTGAATTGCCTGCGCGCCGACGGGCCGACCCCCACGCCCTGCAACGAGTGCGACGCCTGCCGCGCCATCAGCGAAGGCCAGGACCTCGACGTCGTGGAAATCGACGCGGCCAGCAACACCGGCGTCGACAACATCCGCGAACTGCGCAGCAACACGGCGTATCGGCCGGCCCGCTCGCGCTTCAAGGTCTACATCATCGACGAAGTGCACATGCTCTCGACCGGGGCGTTCAACGCGCTGCTCAAGACGCTGGAAGAGCCGCCCGAGCACGTGAAGTTCATCCTGGCCACGACCGAGATCCAGAAGGTTCCCGCCACCATCCAGAGCCGCTGCCAGCGCTTCAACTTCCGCAACATCGGACCTGCCGAGATCGAGCAGCGCCTGGCCGATATCGTCAAGGCCGAGCAGGCCACGGCCGAGCCGGCGGTCCTGCGGCGCGTGGCGCGGCTGGCAAACGGCTCGATGCGCGATGCGCTGAGCATTCTCGACCAGCTTCTGTCCGTCTCGACGACCCTCACGGCGGACCTCCTGGACGAGATCCTGCCGCCCGCGCAGGACGAGCAAATTCTCGCGCTGCTCAAGCACGCCGCCGCGGGCGAAGCCGGTGCGGTGCTGGCCGGGCTGGAGGCGATCCTTGCCGGCGGTCGCGGGCTGGACAGTTTCTGCAACGACACCATTGAGTCCGTCCGCAGCCTGATGCTGATCCGGGCGTGCGGGCCCGACGCGCCCATGGTCGACCTGCCCGCGGCCGCACGCGACGAATACGTCGAATTGAGCCGCGCCTTCGAGCTGTCGCAGTACGTGCAGATCATCGCGATGCTCGAGGAGCTGCGCCGCAATGTGCGCTTCAGCGGCGCCGGCCGCGCGCTGGCCGATGCGTGCCTGGTGCGCATCGCGCGCATGCGCCAGTGGACGCCCATTGAGCAACTGCTCGGCGAGGCGACGGCCGAACCGCAGGTTCCCGAAAAAAAAAAGCCCCCGGTCCCGCCCGCCCACGTAGCCGGCGCTGAAGCCGCACGTCCGGTGCAGCCGACCCCGGCGCCCCAGCCCGCCCCGCGTCCGGCGCCGGCCCCGCGGGTTGCCTCCCCTCCGCCGGCGGCGCTTCCGCCCGACGAGGAGCGGCCGGCGTGGGTGTGGGCGTCGGCGGAAAGCGCGGCGGCGACCACCGCCGACTATGATCCGGGAGAGATCGCCGCGACGCCACGGCACGTACCGCCGCCCGGGGTGATCTCTAGCGCCGACCGCACCCGCATCCTGCGCGAGCCGGTCGTGCAGCAAGTGATGGAGCTGTTTTCCGGCGAGCTGGCGTACATCGAGCGCCGCCCGCCGACCGCAGCGCAGCCCACGGAGTGACCATGTTCGGAAATCTCGGCCAGATCGCGCAGCTTTTGAAGAACGCCGGGCAGATCAAGCAGAACGTGACCGCGGCCAACGAACGCCTGGCAGCGGCGCGCTTCACCGGCGAGTCCGGCGGCGGGCAGGTCCGCGCCACGGTGGACGGGCGCGGCGACCTGATGAATATCAAGTTTGATCCGGCCCTGGTCCAGCAGAACGACCTCGAACTCATGGAAGACCTGACCGTGGCCGCGGTGCGTGACGCGGTGCGCGTCAGCAGGGAGGCTGCGAAGAAGGAGCTGGAATCCGCGATGGGCGGAATGAGTCTCGGTCCGATGATGGACATGCTGGGCGCCGGCCGGCCGAGCGGCCCCAACGAGATCTGAGCCGTCCGGCAGGCTCCGCTGAAGACGGGGACATGCCTGAACTGACCGGCCCGTTGCAGAAGCTGATGGACGAGCTGAAGAAGCTCCCCGGCATCGGCGCGCGCTCCGCCGAGCGAATCGCGTTTCACCTGCTCAAGGCGAATCGCGCGGAGGCGCTGGCGCTGGCGGATGCGATCACCGCCACCAAGGACCGGCTGCGGCCGTGTGCGCGCTGCTTCAACCTGGCCGAGGCGGAGCTGTGCCACATCTGCGCTGACCACCGGCGCGACCCCGGGCAAATCGTCGTCGTCGAGCAGCCGAAGGACCTGCTGAGCCTGGAGGCCACGGGGTTGATCACCGGCGTCTATCACGTGCTGATGGGCCATATCGCCCCGCTGGAGGGAGTCGCGCCAGAAGACCTCACCATCGGCGCGCTGGTGCAGCGGATCAAGGCCGGCGGCGTGCGCGAGGTCATCCTCGCGACAAATCCCACCCTCGAGGGCGACGCAACAGCGCTGCACATCCAGAGTGTGCTGGCGGACCTGGGCGTGCCGGTGACGCGCCTGGCGCGCGGACTGGCGCCGGGCTCGCAGATCGAATTCGCCAACCGCGCCATGCTCCAGGAAGCATTTCGCGGCCGTAAATAGCGCCTACTCCGAACCGCCGGCCTCGGCGATCCGCGCGCGAATCGCGGGCTGCGCCGGGTCCAGCGCCAGGGAGCGGCGCCACCAGTCCAGTGCGGCGTCATGCTCCTGGGGGGAGGTCTGCGGCGCACGAAGGTAGGCCTGCCACGCCAGTTCGGCCAGGTAATTCAAGGCCCGCACATTCTGCGGCTGCCGTTCGAGCAGGCTCAGCGCGCACCGTCGTGCTTCCTGCTCGCGTCCCGACCCGGCCAGCGCGGCGGCCAGGTACAGGGCCGTGCCCGCATCTCCCGGATCCGCCGCAACGGCTAGCTCAAGGTCTTCCGCCGCCCCGGCCCAGTCGTGCAGCGCCAGCCGGACTTCGCCGCGTCGCGCGCGGGCGCTGGGCAGGTCCGGCGCGAGCTCCAGGACGCGCGTCCAGCTCCGTTCCGCCTCCGACAAGTGGCCCAGCGTCTGGCGTGCGGCGGCGAGGTACAGCCACGCACGCGCGTTGTCCGGCTGCCGCTCGACGAACTGCACGAGCGGATCGATGGCCTGGGCCCACAGCCCCTGTCGTATAACGGCCTCTATATGCTGCAGTCGCCAGTCGAGCTCGTCCGGCTCGAGGCGCATCAGCCGCGCCAACGTCTGCGCTGCCTCGGACCAGCGGTCCAGGGCACGCAGCGCCGCCAGCTCGTCCCGCAGGGCCGTCGGGTGTTCGGGGTCGCCCGCCAGCGTGGCCCGCGCCGCGGCGAGGCGGCGCTCCGCGGCGGGAACCGATGTGTCCGCCCAGTGTACGGGGGCTGACGCGGGCGGAACTTGCGTGGGCTCGACAGCAAACTCGGGCGCCGGTGCCGGGGCGGCCGGGAGCCGAGCCTGCTGCACTGTGTCCCCGGGTTGCGCCGTGTCAGAAGGTACGGCGGCCGGGGCCGGTGACGGTTCAGGCATCTCGAGGGTTGCCGTCGGCGCCGGCGCGGCCGCAGGTTGGCTGTCCGTGTCCCCGGCGGGCAGAAACCGCCAGACGATCACGCCCGCCAGCAGCAGGCAGAGCAGCATGAATGCGGCAAGCAGACGCATGGCCGGCGACAGTGTACCGCGATGGTTGCGGCAGAGGGGTCCGGCCTGCGCCGGCTAGGCGATCAGGGACCGGCCGGTCATCTCCTCCGGCACGTCGAGGCCCATCATCGACAGCGCGGTCGGCATTACGTCGGCAAGCCGGCCGCCTTCACGCAGGGCGCTGCCCTTGAACGCGTCACCGAACAGGTGCAGCGGTACCGGGAACGTGGTATGGGCCGTGTGGGGGCCCCCGGTGTCCGGGTCGATCATCTGTTCGAAGTTGCCGTGATCGGCGGTGATGATCGCGCTGCCGCCGAGCCTCTTGATCGTCTCGAGCAACTGCCCGACGCAGCGGTCGACGACCAGGCAGGCCTTCGTCGCCGCCGGGATCGAGCCGGTGTGCCCGACCATATCGGGGTTGGCGAAGTTGACGAGCACGAAGTCATCGACGCCCGTCTCCAGGCGCTTGTTGACGGCCTCGCAGACCTGGGGGGCGGACATTTCGGGCTGCTGGTCGTAGGTGTCGACGCGCGGCGACGGAACGAGTTGGCGGGTTTCCCCGGGGAAGGCTTCCTCGCGGTAGTCGTTGAAGAAGAACGTCACGTGGGCGTACTTCTCGGTTTCGGCGCAGCGGAACTGCCGCAGGCCGAGCCGGCTGAGGTATTGCCCGGCGATGTTCTCCATGCGCGGCAGCTTGGGAAACGCGACCTTGACCGGAAGCGACTCCTCGTAGGCTGTCATCGTCACGTAGAACAGGTCGAGCTTGCGCTCGCGCGGGAAACCCATCGCGAGTTCCACGCCCGTCTTGTCCACCGCGCGGTACGGGAAGGTGTCGAGCACAAAGGCGCGGGTCAGCTCGCGCGGCCGGTCGCCGCGGAAGTTGAAGAAGACCACCGCGTCGCCGTCCTGGACCGTGGCGAGCGGCGAGCGCCCGTCTTCGCTGATCACGGTGGGAACGACGAACTCGTCGCCCGACATGTTCGAGTCGAGCGGGTTCTCGTAGTAGCGCTGGACGGCGGCGCGCGCGCTGGGCGCGGCCTGGCCCTCGCCCTGCGTGAGCATGCGGTAGGCCTTTTCCACGCGGTCCCAGCGGTTGTCGCGGTCCATGGCCCAGTAGCGTCCGCAGACCGTGGCGATCTGGCCGACCCCGATGCGGCTCAGCTCCGCCTCGATCTGCTCGATGAACCCCAGGCCGCTGGTGGGCGGCGAGTCGCGCCCGTCCATGAAGCAGTGAAGAAAGACGCGCTGCAGCCCGCGGCGCGCGGCGAGCTGCACGCAGGCGAAGAGGTGCTCGAGCCGCGAGTGGACCCCCTCGTCGCTGGCCAGGCCCATCAGGTGCAGCGACGTGCCGCGTGCCAGGCAGCGTTCCACGGCCGCGACGAGCTCCGCGTTGGAGAAGAAGGTGCCGTTGTCGATGGCGCGCGTGATCCGCACGGATTCCTGGTCGACGATGCGCCCGGCGCCGATGTTCTGGTGCCCGACCTCGCTGTTGCCCATCGTGCCGCGCGGCAGGCCGACGTCGAGACCGCTCGTAGCGACGAGCGCGAAGGGCCAATCGGTGCGCAGCGTTTCGTCAACCGGCGGCCTGGCGAGCTTGATCGCGTTGGCATGGTCCCCGGCCGGATCCGGGTTCCAGCCCCACCCATCCCGGATGATCAGCACACAGGGGCGATGCTTGACGGTGACGGCCACGGGCGGCGACCTCCAGCAATTCCGCACAGCCTACCGCAAGAGGGCGGGCAATTTCAAACCGCCGCCTCGACGGTGGACAGCCCTGATAGTAGGATGCCAGCCGCTCGGCGTCGGAGTTCAGCGCGTCGGCGACGCAGGGGCGCGCGGCCCGTGCGCGGCCGGCGCAGGGGATTGCGCATGGTCTTGCTCGAAAGCGGCCCCGCCCGCTACGACCGGAACTACTACCTGATCGTCGCGGCGGCCCTGGTGGCGTTCTCGGCCTACTTCCTCTACGACGGTGCGATCGGGTATCCGCGAAAG
This sequence comes from uncultured Planctomycetales bacterium, assembly GCA_964629745.1. Lineage (GTDB taxonomy): Bacteria > Planctomycetota > Phycisphaerae > UBA1845 > Fen-1342 > JAAYXS01. The sequence goes on from CAZVRR010000179.1 coordinate 8,062, forward strand.
AACGAGGAAACTGCGCGCCAGAAGCTGGCCGTATATACCGATGCCGAGCCGGACCTCGACGACCTGCCGGATGACCAGGCTTTTTATCAGCTCCGCGAGCGCGCCGCGGCCCAGCCCGTCGACCGCGCGGCGCTGCGAGCCGCCCTCGGAGAACCGCTGAGCGTCAAGCCCGGCACCGTGCCGCCGAACGCCGCCCTGTTCGCGAGCCGGTGGGGCCTGGGCAGAGTGCCCGTCGACGCCGCGGGGAATGTGCGCCGCGATGCGACCGCAGCCGGGGAATGGAACTGGTTGTCGTGGGGGAAGACGCGGGACGAGACGCAGGCGCAGTTCTACTGGGCGATCGCGCCTCTGCTGGTCGCGATTTATCCCGTGATCCGTGCCTGGCGTGCCGCGAAGCTGCGGGCCGTCGTCGACGACGAGGCTCTGACGTACGGCGGGGTGCGCATTCCGTTCGCCGACATCGTTTCGCTGCGCGACTACAACAAGAAGGGCTGGGTCGATCTGTACTACCGCAGCGGCGACGCCGAAAAGCGACTGCGCATCGACAATCAGAAGATTGCGAAGTTCGAAGAGCTGGCCGAGCTGATCAGCCAGAAGAAGGGCTTTTCCAACCCCGTCCGACAGGCGGCGGTCGAGTCGAAGTA
>CAZVRR010000180.1:0-8678 GCA_964629745.1 uncultured Planctomycetales bacterium
TTTGTCCACCCCCGCTTGAAAGCGGGGGCAGCGGCCGGCCTGCTGAAGCAGGCCCGCGCCGTCCCGAAGGGACGCGCTGAAGGTAGCCCAGCACGCAGTGCTGGGGGCCGCGCATCTCCGCGCCAAACATTCATTCCGCCGTCCCAGCGGGACGGCGCGCGATGGCATAAACGGTGCTGCCACCTCGAGCACCCGTTCACGCCGTCCCTTCAGGACGGCATGGCCCCGTCGGCTCTGCGCATTCCCCGCCACCACGTGGAAGGCTTTCATCACGCCGCCCGCCGGGGCGGCGCGACGCGACGGAGGCGGCCTCGACCCTGCCACGACGTGGCGGGCGTTCAGCGCAGCGTCCCGCCCGGATGCGCGCTCGAGTCCGCGTGCGAGGCGGCGCTGCGTGGTTCTTCCGGTCACTCGCCACGGTGCGCTGCACCAGGCAGCGGCCGGGGCGCTCGGCAGCCGCCGGTGATCGTCGGTGACCGGCGGCCGTGAATCACCGGCAGAAATGATCCAGGTGCGGCAGCAGCGTGGCGGCGCGGTGGAAGACGATCTCGTTGAAGCCGCAGGCGCGGTAGATCGGCACGGCGCGCTGAATCCAGGAGCGTTCGGCCTTGATCGCGTGCCCGTCGCGACCCAGGTCGCGCCGCAGGCGGGCCAGCGCGATCGGCACGGGGAAGTCGGAGCCGAACAGGAACTTGGCGTGCAGGTCCTGTCGGCGGGCCAGCCGGCGCAGCCAGCCCACCTTGCTGAAGGCCGTCATGGCCGAGATGTCGGCGTACAAGGGCGCAGCGCGGAACTCGCCGAGCAACGCGTCCATCAGGACGTGCGACGACCGGTGCTCGCCCCACGGCAGCGCCGACGTGGCCACGTGCGCCACGATCGTCGTGGGCATGCAGCCCGAGCGGCGCAGCGCACGCAGGGTCTCGAGCAGCGGGGCAATCGGCCGGCACTCGGGATGCTGCGTTGCCAGCGTGAACTCCTCGCCATAATGCACGAGCACCGGCAGGCCGAGTTCGCCGCAGCGACGCAGGACGGCGACGGTCCGCTCGTCGCGGCAATCGATGTGCTGGTGCAGCGGCAGCCACTTCAGCAGGCAGGCGCCGGCGGCGAACACCTCGTCGATACACTCGCGGGCGCGCTCGCGGTACGGATGCACCGAGGCCCCGAACAGAAAGCGATCGGGACGGCGCCGACAGGCGGCCCGCACGAGCGAGTTCGACGTGTACATGTCGCTGCCGAGCTCGCGACGCCGGCCCGGAAACGGCGGGCGCCGGCCCGCGGCGTCGTGGTAGCGATCGAAGGCCAGCAGCACGACTTTCTCGACCGGGCCGGGTGCTTCGAGCTGCTCCGCGTACCAGGCCGCGAGCCGCCGATCCATTTCCGCGGGCGGCAGGCGGCGCCAGCCCAGCCCCATCATCAACTGAAACACGCGCATGGTGGCGCGGCGCAGGATGCGCGGGGCGAGGCAGGAGTCGAATGCGGGCGCACCATCGATCTGGGCCGGCTCAAAGCTGAAACGCGGCAGCGCCGGGTCGGCGTAGCGCTGCATGAAGGTGTAGTGGCAGTGCACGTCAACGATCATCGGGCCCTTCCGGCGTATCGGCCTGCTGCCGGGTCCACTGCGCCAGCTCGTCGGCCCGTGTCACCGGCGGATCGTGCTGCGCGCGCAGGCCGGCCAGGTCGACCGGTTCGCGGGCGCGCGTGCGGCGCAGCAGCACGAAAGTGAGCGCGAGACCCGCGACGACGGCGCCGACCATCCAGCGCCAGTCCGGGCCCGACGCCCGGCCCGCCGCGCTGCGGCTCACGTGCGTCGGGCCGGGCGCCACGAGCAGAACGGAAAGCCCCGGCGTGCCGGTCGCACGCGGAAACTGATTGATCTTCACGAAATAGCCCGTCACGCGCACCTCGGCGCCCAGCGGAAGATCGCCCACCTCCTGCGTGCAGACGAGTGTACAGGTCACCGCCTGGCCCGGTTGCGTCAGTTCGAGCTGATGGAGCGTACCCAGCTCGGGCCGGCGCGGCAGCGTGTAGGCATCCTTGTTGCGGCCGACCGTTCCCGCGAGGGTCAGCGGCAGACCGCGATAGTTCGCCGGCCGCTCGACAAGCGCGCGCCAGTCGCTGATTTCCAGGGGCGGCCGCACGGCGCCGGGAGTGCGGGACTGCGTCCGCACATGCGCCACGACGGCGTAGAACCCGGGGTGGTCGAAGTCGTAGGTGAAGTCGGTGATATCGGCCAGCTCGGCCAGGACGGCGGCCGGCAATTCCTCCTCCGCCGGCGCCGCGGCGCCGCCCAGCGCCAGGCAGCCCACGAGGACGGACAGGCGCGTCAGGGCGCTTCCTGCGCGTCCCATGGGTAGCTCGGGGCCGGCGCCGTACTTGGCGCCGACTGCGCCGCGTCGTCGGCGGCACGGCGCGGCTGCAACTCGGCCGGCGCGGGCAGAAACCGCCACTCGCGGTCCTCCTTCAGCACGAGGATGGCGACGTCGTTGGTCTTGCGGCGCAGCTCCACCTTGGCCTCGGGCTGGAACTCGACGTGGCACGTGACGAGATAGACGTCGGGCGAAAGGTCGGGGATCTCCTTGCGCTCGATGCCGGTGACCTGGAGCGACTGGATCGCGTGGTAGACGGCCTGGAAACGCTCGCGGGATTCCGGCTCGCGCCGCCGGCTCGCGAGCAGCCGGTAGCCGCCGTAGTCGCCGGCCAGGCAGGTTTCGAGGAACTGCCGCACGAAGCCGATCACGTGCGGGAATTCCTCGCGCAAGCCGGGGGCGAACGAATATTCCGGCTTCACGCTCGGCGGCGGGACGAAGTCCTGCTCGGCGGAGCGGGCGCTGCCCTGCGACGCGTAAGGGTCCTTGCGTTCGCAGGCCGTCATGAGCAGCGCGACCAGGACGAGGGCGACGGCCGCGGTCACGGTCGTCACCGATTGCAGCACCCGGCCTCGCATCGTGGGGCGACGCACTGTGCAATCCTCGCTACCGGCTCTCGCGCCGAGCAAAGCGCGTGGCCTGGCGCAGCCAGGTCACCCGCTCGGCGCCGGAGACTTCCAGCCACTCGAATTCCACGAAGTGCACGCCGCGCTGCACGACACGACTCAGAAAGCGTACCAGCTCGTCCGCCGATTCCACCGTGGGCGAATTCGGCACGCTCAGCGCGGTGACGCCGCTGGCCCGGCAGAATTCAACCAGGATGTCGACGTACTGCGTGGATACCTCTGTTCGATCGACCTCCCCGATCCGCGTTACATTGGGTGGAACCAGTTGTCCGGACTCGAACCCCTTGGCATCCGCGACGACCGCGAGCGTACCGGGGGCGCGACTCTCCGCCAGCCGCGACAGCCAGTTCTGCACGTCAGCCGCCATGGCCGTCATGTATGCGGTCACGAGTGCGGCCGGCTTCCTGCCCCAGCGCGTCTCGTCGTGCACGGCCAGGCCGGCCAGCGCGGTGCGTAGGGTCTCCGCGACCCGGTCGACGTCCACTCCGGCCGCCTGCGCCACCTGGCGGCACGCGGGGCAGAAGCACACTGTCGCCGGCAGGCCATCGAGCGCCCACACCCAGTCCATGTCCGGATGACCCACCGGCGTCACTGGAGTGTCCGAGATGTGCTGGATTTCCAGCGCCGCCGGTGCGAAGCGCTGGAGGTCGGCCAGCGTGGCCTGCATCAGCTCGCGGAACTGGGGATTCCAGATGCACGGGCCGAACCCCTCGAGCTCCGCGCCCCACGCGCTGCGGCAGTGGAGGCCGGGCGCCTGCTCGAGGATGCTGCTCACGGAGGGCAGATCCACGCGGAAGCGGAGTTGCAGTCCGCGCCTGGCCGCGTATTCCTGGATGGGACCGAGCGTGTCGCGTGTTCCGACCCAGCGTGCCACGCGCGGCTTGATGCCCGCCGGTGCGTACAGTTCCTTCTGCGGCTGGTAGTGCCAGCCGCCTTCCGTGTAGAAGTGCGGGCATTCGATTCCCGGGGCGACGCGAAACTGCAGCATCTCGCCGGTCACGACCGGAATCGTCAGGTGATCCAGCCCGACCTCATCGATCGCGCGTTCGAGGAAGCTGCCCTCGCGCGTCGAGAAGCTCCAGGGTGTCAACACCAGCCCGAACGTCACCGCCATCGCGCGCTCCAGGTCCCGCAAATGGCCAACGCCTGGCCGCTACCCGGGACACCACGGCACCATCAGAACCGGAAAGCACCGCGCGGGCAAGGCGGACGCGGGGGCTCAACAGAACGGGCGATTGCTGCTAGACTACATGATTCGCGGCCAGGGTGACGGTGTGCCGTTCCGCCGCGGAGTATGGGTATTCGGGCCGCATGCTTATGTTACGAGAGAACTACGTCGATCCTGATCCGTTGGAAACCGCCGAGTGGCTCGCCTCCATCGAGGCCGTCACACGCCAGTCGGGCACGCGCCGCACGGAATTCCTGCTGGAGCAGTTGCGCCGCTGGTGCCAGCGCCGGCAGGTCACGTTCCCCTTCAGCGCCAACACGCCCTACATCAACTCGATCCCGTCCGCCGAGCAGCCCCCGTTCCCGGGCGACCGCAAGCTCGAACGGCGCATCAAGAGCTACACGCGCTGGAACGCGATGGCGATGGTGGTGCAGGCGAACCGGCGGGCCTCGGGCATCGGCGGACACCTGTCGACCTACGCCTCGGCGGCGACGCTGTACGAGATCGGCTTCAACCACTTCTTCCGGGCCAGGACGGACGACAGCTCGGGTGACCAGATTTTCATCCAGGGCCACGCCTCCCCGGGCATTTATGCCCGGGCGTACCTGGAAGAGCGGCTCGATGTGCGGCACCTGCAGAATTTCCGGCGCGAGCTGGCCGCGGGCGGCGGACTGTCCTCCTACCCGCACCCCTGGCTCCAGCCCGACTTCTGGGAATTCCCCACCGTCTCGATGGGGCTCGGGCCGCTGACGTCGATCTACCAGGCGCGCTTCAACGTGTACCTGGCCGACCGCGAGCTGGTCGACACGCATGCCTCGAAGGTGTGGGCCTTCCTGGGCGACGGCGAGACGGACGAGCCGGAGAGCCTGGGGGCGATCACGCTGGCCGGCCGCGAAAAGCTCGACAACCTGATCTGGGTGATCAACTGCAACCTCCAGCGGCTGGACGGCCCGGTGCGCGGCAACGGGAACATCATCCAGGAGCTCGAGGCCGCCTTCCGCGGCGCCGGCTGGAACGTGATCAAGGTGATCTGGGGCAGCGACTGGGATCCGCTGTTCGCGGCCGATCACGAAGGGGTGATGATCGACACGATGAACGACATCGTGGACGGACAGTGGCAGCGCTACGCCGTCGAGTCGGGCGCGTACGCCCGCGAGCACTTCTTCGGCCGCGACCCGCGCATGCTGCGCCTCGTGCAGCACCTGACCGACGACCAGCTCCGCAGCCTGCGCCTGGGCGGGCATGACCCGGAGAAGATCTACGCGGCCTACGCGGCGGCGGTCGCGCATCGCGGGCAGCCCACGGTGATCCTGGCCCGCACGATCAAGGGATATGGACTGGGGGAGGCCGGCGAGGGCCGCAACATCGCGCACCAGCACAAGAAGCTCAACGAGCAGGAGCTGCGCGATTTCCGCGACCGCTTCCACATTCCCATCAGCGACCGGCAGCTCAAGGACGCGCCGTTCTGCCGGTTCAACAAGCGCAGCCCCGAGCACGAGTACCTGATGGAGCGGCGCAAGGCGCTGGGCGGGTTCCTGCCGCGGCGCACGGTGCGGGCCGAGCCGCTCACCACGCCGGCGCTCGACGTATTCGAGGAATTCCTCAAGCCCGCTCCCCGCCCCGCCGCCACCACGATGTCGTTCATGCGCATGCTGGCGCGACTCCTGGCGGAGAAGGAGTTCGGGCGGCTGATCGTACCGATCGTCCCCGACGAGGCGCGCACCTTCGGCATGGACGCGCTGTTCCGCAGCTACGGCATCTACTCGCGCTTCGGCCAGCTCTACGAGCCGATCGATGCGCACCTGCTGATGCGTTACGAGGAGCGCAAGAACGGGCAGATCCTGGAAGAGGGCATCACGGAGGCCGGGGCGACGGCCTCGTTCACCGCCGCCGGCACGGCCTACGCGACGCACGGCATCAACATGATCCCCTTCTTCATTTTCTACTCGATCTTCGGCTTCCAGCGCGTGGGCGACCTGATCTGGGCCGCGGCGGATGCGCGGACGCGCGGGTTCCTGGTGGGGGCCACGTCGGGGCGCACCACGCTGGCGGGCGAGGGCCTGCAGCACTGCGACGGGCACAGCCAGCTCGTTTCGAGCGTGTACCCGAACTGCATCTCGTACGATCCGGCGTTCGCGTACGAGCTGGCTGTGATCGTGCAGCACGGCATGCAGCGGATGGTGCAGCAGCGCGACAACGTGTTCTACTACCTGACCGTGTACAACGAGGTGTACGAGCAGCCGGCCATGCCGGACGGGGTGCGCGAGGGGATCATCCGCGGCATGTATCGCTGCCGCGCCGCGGAAAAGCCGGGCAAGCTGCCGCGCGTGCACCTCTTCGGCAGCGGGCCGCTGCTGCGCGAGGCGCTGCGCGCCCAGGAAATTCTCCGCGACACGTTCAAGGTGGCGGCGGACGTCTGGAGCGTGACGAGCTACAACCAGCTCTATCGCGACGCGATGCGCGTGCAGCGCTGGAACCGGCTTCATCCGGACCAGCCGCAGCGCACCCCCTACCTGGCGGAAGCGCTGGCCGGCCAGCCGTGGCCGGTCGTGGCGACGTCCGATTTCGTCAATGCCCTGGCGGAGCGACTGTGTCCCTGGTCGCCGGACCGCATCCATGCGCTCGGCACGGAAGGCTTCGGGCGCAGTGACACGCGCGAGGCGCTGCGGCGGTTCTTCGAGATCGACGCGGAGCACGTGGCGTACACTGCGCTGGTCGAGCTGACACGGACCGGGAAGTTCGAGCGTGACAAGCTCTCGGCCGCCCTGGCAACGCTGGGGCTCGATCCCGAAGCGCCCGATCCGGCCCTGGCGTGAGCCCGATCCGCCAGGACACCGGTGAACCGAAGTTCAGCTTTCGGAACGGGCATCTCCTGCGCGCCGGGCTGCCGCCGCGATTGAATGACGCGCTGTCCGCCCGGGGGGAACTTCTCGCACCCGCTGCACCTGTCGCATTTCTTGAACGGTTCCTGCGCGCCGGGTATTCTAGCCGGTGCCTGTCCGAGGCGGCGTGGGCTGGAAGTGCGAGGAGGAGCGACTTTGTGTCGATATGTGGTTGCGGCGCTGCCGCGGTCCGGGACAGCCTACACGGCGCACCTGTTGAACCGGCTGGGGCTGCCCTGCGGTCACGAGCAGTTCTTCAACCGCACCAGCGACCTGGCCGGGTGTCTCGCTGCGCCCAGCCCCGCCGGTGACTCGAGCTGGCTGGCTGTCCCGCTGCTGGACCAACTCCCGCCCGACGTGCGAGTTGTGCACCAGTTGCGCCACCCGCTGAGGGTGATTCGCTCGATGGTCGAGATCCAGTTCCTCGACCTGGATGCGGACGGCAAATCGCGGCGCGTCGGCGTGCGCCGGGGGTTCACCGAGTTTGCCCTGCGGCACTGTCCGGAGCTGTTGAGCTACGCCACCGAGCTCGAGCGCGCCGCGTGGTTCTACTACCACTGGAATCAGCGGATCGAGGCGGTCGCACAACAGCGGCCGCTCCATCGCCTGCGCCTGGAAGACCTGGACGTACCGCACTTGCGTGAACTCGTGGCCTACCTCGGCTTCTATGCGCAGCGCTGGACGGACGCCGACCTGGCAGCCGCCCTGGCAGCGGTGCCCCGGGACACGAACGCGAAAACCGACGAAAAGGCCATTCTCGTGACGCCGGTGACCTGGGAAGTGCTGCCCGCGCCGGTGCGGGCGATGGCGGCAGCCTATGGATATGACACGTCCACGAACCTGGGCACCACGGGCACCAGCGCGACCGAACTGACGAACAACACAACGGCGCTCCGCGAACTGGTGCGCGACCTGCAAACGCACCTGACCGCCGCGCGGTACGACGTCCGTCAACTTCAAAAGGACGTTCGCGCGGCGCGCAAGGGCGTCCTGAATCGCGAGCAAACGCGGCTGTTGGCCGAACTGGAGCAGGCGCGCAAGGACGCCGCGGCCGCGGAGGCGCGCGCCTCGCGCGCCGAGACGGCGCGGGCCGCCGCCACTGCCGAGTTGGCACATAGCGCCGCGGCCCTGAGTCAGACGGAGGATCAGCTCCGGACCGCCGTCACGCAGCGCGAACAGGCGGCGCGGGAAGTGCAGCGGCTGGGCGAAGAGGCGCAGGTGCGGGCGGCGGACCTGATGCAGTGCCGCGCCGCGCTGAACCATGAGCGTCAGCGCACCGGTCACTCCAAAGCCCGCATCGCGCGCCTGGACGCCGCGGTCCGCGACCTGAAGGCCGAGCTGGTGCTGCGGAGGAACGAGGTGCGCTACCAGCTTGGCGACGCGTTTGTCCGCGCAGCGCGCCCCTCGAAGGACACGCTGCTCCTGCCGGCACGCGTCGCCCGGCTGTTCATCGCCGGCGTGCGGCGCACTTGGGCGCGTCGACACGCCGGCAACGGGCTGCTGCCGCCCCCGGCCGCGCCCGCAACGCCGTCCCCCATCCGGCCTGGACTGAACCAGGACGCCACGACGGCCGAGCTGCGGGCACCCGCCGATGGCCCCGCCGCGGCCGTCGGCGTTGCGGATCCCGCGATCCTCA
>CAZVRR010000181.1:0-5631 GCA_964629745.1 uncultured Planctomycetales bacterium
ATCCGGCGGAGCCCCCGTCCCCGGGCTGCCGTCGAACACAATCGAGCGTCCCAGCGTGGGGCCCTTCGTCGCTGGAGATGCGACGACGAACGGCACCGACTCGCCCGAGTTGGTGCGCGTCGCCGCGCTCTTCTCCAACGCAGCCGCATGAGTGGCATTCACCACTTGCGCGGGTTTGAGCTGGGCCACGGCCGACGTGTTCTGGTCCCCTGACACGCGCGGTTCACGCGCCGGCGCCGGGGTTTCGGGCCGGGCCGGCTGCGGGATGAGCGCCGCCTCAACAGCGTTGCGCCCCAGCGATTCCCTCGGGGTCACCCCGACCGCGTTGCGCCCCGTCGCTTTCTCAAGCACGGCCCCAAGGCCGGGCCTGGCCGAGTCGGTGGTCAGCGCGCGCAACGCCTTCGTGGACGTTACGCCGGCGACCAGCACGCTCGAACACAACAGAACAGTGCCAGTCAAACAAAGCCATTTCCTCATGCTCCTGCCTCCTATCAAAACGGTGACTTGAAAGAGACGAACGACCCGCCTGCTTCAAGTTGCAAGGCGGGCCGTTTCGTCTGATGTGAGTCGGGTTTTCTCCTTCTCCTCGTCAGGCCGATGGGCACATGAGACAATGCTGGATGAACGTCACTTCACATCGTGGCGGTCTATTCCGGCGATGTCAATAGGAAGATGACATCCCATGTGGACATCACTCTACAGCTTTAGAGAATAGTTGTCACGAGAGTACTTATGTCGCCTTTTTCTGGAATCGCTCGCCGGGGAGATCCATTCGCTGCCCAACGGGCACATTGCGACATGGCAGCCAAGTCAAGAGTAACAGGCGCCAGAGACGTGCGCATGGAATCTGCGAGATCGCGGATTCAAATTGTCAGGGTACAGGGGGGGTGTGGCACGGCCTGACTTCGCCTTCCTGCCGAAGGCGAAGCCAGAGCGTGGCACCCTTCAACCCTTCAGGTAAATTCACGCACCCAGTACAGTGATGAATGCGCTATGGACATATTTGACAACCCAGAGTTTCCGCACCGCCTGCCATCCTGCCCCGCTGCGGAAAACGACATGCCGGATTGACCTTGTCTGGAGTTTCGGACAATTGACATCCCCCCCCGATGATCGCGAGATGGTGGATCGCTTTTGTCTGGAGTCCTGAGATACTGATATGTGGTTTGAAGTGTGCTATGCCACCTGCTGGCCCGCTGCTGTAACGCGACGCCCACCCTCCCCGGCAGCCGCGGTCAGGCGCCGCGGGGGGACCCGGCGCTCGGCCATCGTCCTGCGGCGATCATCCGTGCTGCACGCGGCGCGTCTCGCGCGGGGACGAGCAGCCGCATGCGCCAACGGCCCGTGTTGGCGAGAAACCCACCGCCGGCCCAGGACGCCTGGAGTTCCCCCTCAATATGGCAGGCGATGCCCTCGTCTTCGAGCGATTGCCTGATCGCGCTGGCCTGGATCGAATCGTAGGGATAGTAGACAGGTACGAGTTCCAGCGGATCCATGGCACACCTCGAGAAACGGACGGGCGTTCCCGCGGCCGGCGCTCTGAAGTCTACCCGCAAGGCGGCCGGCCGGCCGTTCCAATGGAGAGGCTTCTTTGGAGCCCCCGAAGCACCCGGCGGCGGCTGCGCGGTGAATCAGCGCGGCTGGATTGAATGGGGCGCGGACCCGGCGGCGTCCCACTGCGCGGCTTCCTCCGGCCGTCCCCATGCGGCATAGAGGCGCGCCAGATCCTGGCAGACGGCGACGCGCGTCCAGTTACGCTCGTCGAGACGCCCGAACGCCGAAAGGAGCCGCGCTTCCGCTTCCGCGAATAGCCCCTTGGCGCCGAGGTGGCCGCCGCAGGCCAGGTCGATCCGGGCGCGGAGTACCGGGTCCGTCACGGACTCCTCCTGCGCAAGCACGCCTGCCAACAACGCATCGGCCTCCGTCAAGCGGCCCTGCCGGGAGAGGAAGCGCGCCAGGTACGCCTGGTAGCGCAGGGCGAGCGAGGGATCGTGACTCGACCCGTCCGCGAACCGCTCCGACAGCGTGCGGGCATACTCCGCGCCGACCTCCACGCGCCCGGCCGCATCGAGCACCGGCAAGCCGTCACTCATCGAGGCGAGCGTTTCCATCGTATCTCTGCCGCCTGAGCGCTGGCGATCCAGATCCGTCTTGCGCACAAGCCAATCGGCGGCCTCGGCGTACCGCTGCTGTGCGAAGCGGATGTGCCACAGCTCATTCATCGCCCGGATGCACAATTCGTGGTCCGCGCCGTACAGCGGCGGCGCCAACTCGAGGACGCGCTCGGCCAGGGCGGACGCCTCGTCCAGCTCGCCCAGCTGGAACAACGCCGCGGCCAGGTTCCGCATGGCCCCGAGCGACTCCAGGCCGGTCTCGCCGCCCAGTTGGCATTCCGCGGCCAGGGCAGCGCGGTACAGCGCGACTGCCTCGTGCAAGTCCCGCTGCGGGTCCGACGCCTTGCCGCGGACGAAGCGCAGCCAGAGCAGGTGACCGAGTCGATACGTGGCATTCGCCGCGATCCGGCTGTGCGCGCCGTGAACCGTGCCCGCCACGTGCAACACGTCGCGGAACTCCTGTTCCGCCTGATCGAATTCGCCGCGCTGCATCCACACCTGCCCGATGACACCACGCGTGTAGAGCGCCACCTCGCCATCCGCCAGGTCAGCCGGCGTGCGCGCCAGCAGCGACTGCCCCAGTTCCAGCGCCTCGTCGAGGCGGCGCAGTCGATACAGGATCCAGCTTAACTGTCCCCCTGCCCGCAACGTTTCCGGGTCCTGCGGCCCGAGCGTCTCGGCATGCAGCTCGTAGGACCGGCGAAGGTGCGGAAGCGCTTCTTCGTGCAGCGAGAGATTGCGGAACGCCTCGCCCAGCAGGAGCGCGACATCGCGTTCAAACTCCGGGTGGTCCGCGAAGCGCTCCGTGGCCTGGGTACCAGCGTCGCGCAGAACGTCCACCAGGCGCACATCGGCATGCTGCTTCAGCGGGTTCGCCTCCGCCAGCACCCCGCGCAGGAATTCGTTCAGCGCCGCCGCCCGGCTGCCGGCCTGCTCGGCACGGTACCAGGCTCGCGAGGACCACAGCGCCGCGCCACTGATTGCGATGAAGACCGCCGCCGCCGCCCCGACCAGCGTGCGATTACGCCGCGCGAACTTGCGGAAGTGGTACAGCGACGTGGCCGGACGGGCGGCGAGTGGCTCGTGTCGCAGGTAGCGTCGGATATCGCTTGCCAGCTCGGCGGCGGACCCGTAGCGGTTGTCTGGATTGCGTTCCAGGGCCCGGCCGAATAGTGCGTACAGTTCGCTGCCCAGCTCCCGGCGCAGCGGACCGGCCGGCCGGGCGTCCCGCTCGGCAAGCAGGCGAATCGCCTGCGGCAGGGGCAACCGGGTGACATCCACCGGCGGGTGGCCGGTCAGGAGCTCGCAGGTGAGCACGCCCAGCGCGTACACATCGCTGCGGGTGTCGATGCGGGCCACGCCGGAGAGCTGCTCCGGGCTCATATAGGCGAGCGTGCCGACCAGTTGGCCGGCCCGCGTGTGTTCTGAAAACGCGTTGGCGTCGCTCCCAGTGACCCGGGCCACGCCGAAATCCAGGATCTTCGGGTGGAGCTGTTCGTCGACGACGATGTTGCTCGGCTTCAGATCGCGATGGATGATCCCCTGTTGATGGGCGTGCTGGACCGCGTCGCACACGCGCACGAGCAGATCGAGCGCCGTGCGACGGTCAAGCGGCCGGGCGGCGAGACGGGTCAGCGGCTGCCCGGTGACCAGTTCCATCGCGAAATACGGCTGCGCCGGCAGGGGCACACCCTGGAACCACAGCTCGGCGATGCCGGATTCGTAGATCTGCGCGATACCCGGATGGCGGAGCTGACCAAGCACCTCCGCTTCCTGGCGGAAGCGGCGCTGCGTTTCCGCGGAGAGCACATCCAAGCGGATGACCTTGAGGGCGACGCGCCGTTTCGGCTGCGCCTGTTCGGCCTCGTAAACCGTGCCCATGCCGCCGCGACCGAGCAGCCGCACGATGCGATACGTGCCGATGCGTTGGGGGAGTGAGGCGCGCTCCGTCGCGGGCTCAGGACGTTGCGGCGCAGCGGCCACGAGAAAGTCGGCAGGCGCATGTTCCCAGTGCGCCAGGAGGGCCTGAACCTCGTCACGCAGGCCCGGTTGACCGGTGCAGGCCGAATCCAGGAACGCCCCGCGCTGTGCAGCGGGAAGGTCCGCGGCGCGCTGGAAGACGGACTCAACGACCTGCACGTGCTCACGGTGCCCTGCACTGCTCATGCCCGGCCTCCGTCGCAGTCAGCTCCCGGTGCAGCCGCGCAACGATGTAGCGCCACTCCCGATCAATCGTCGACAGGGACAGGCCCAGCGCGGCCGCCGCCTCTTCGCGGCTGAGCCCGGCAAAGCAGCGCAGGAGCACGATCCGGGCCTTGCGGTCGTCGTCGCGTTGCAGGCGCTGCAGGGCCGCATCGAGCGCGAGGACGTCGTCGACGGGGGAGTGCACCGGTAGATCGACTGCCTCGAGATCAATTCGCTTTTTGCCGCCGCCATGCTTCAGGCGTTTTTTCCGCCGGGCTTGGTCGACCAGGATCTGCCGCATGGCCTGGGCGGCGGCTGCGAAGAAATGGCCCTTGCTGTCCCAGCCGGGGTCGGCGTCACCGACCACGCGCATGAATGCCTCGTGCACGAGCGCCGTCGCCTGCAGCGTATTGCCGGGCGGGACCCGGGCCATCAGTGCCCGCGCCAAGTCCCGCAGCTCCACGTAGACCAGCGGCAGCAACTCGGCTGCGGCGGCACGGTCGCCGGCTCCGGCGGCCGCCAGAACGCGTGTCAGTGGGCTGGGTGCTGCGTTCAACGTCGCACCTGCCGAAATTTGACAGTCCGTCAGCGCCGATGACGAATTAGGTTCGTCCGCGGGTCGAAGAGAAGTTTGCCCGAACAGTCCAACGTGATTTTATCGCGTGCGGCGCGCAGGTGCGAGGCCAATCGCGGCGACGGTCGCCGCGGCGCGCGGAGCGGGGCAACTCTTCATTCACTCGCCTGAAAGTCCCGTTTCAAAGGAGGCCGTGAATCATGCGTACGAAGGTTCGAACATTGACAGGCGCGCTCGTCGCGCTGCTGCTGCCCGCCACCGGTTCGGCGGCGGCGCTGGGAACCGGATTCGTCTACCAGGGCCAACTGAGGGAGGATGGGGCGCCGGCAGGCAGCGCATATGACATGCGCTTCTCGCTGTACAGCGCCGATGCCGGCGGCAGCGCGGTGGCTGGTCCGCTCACATTTGACGGGGCGTCGGCGGTCGCGGTGGAGGACGGCCTCTTTGCCGTCGAACTGGATTTCGGCAGCGGTGCGTTTGCGGGCGAGGCGCGCTGGCTCCAGATCGAGGTACGCCCCAGCGGCATCGGGGGGTATACAACGCTGACGCCGCGACAGGCGCTGACCGCCGCGCCCTATGCACTCTTCGCGCTCGACGGGCCCGGCAGCGCCGGTTTCTGGGCCGCCAGCGGGACGCACATCTACAACACGAACAGCGGCCGCGTGGGAATCGGGACGGCCAGCCCCACGGGCAAGCTGGAAGTTTCGGGAGGCGTCGGGGAATTTGGGATCCGCGCGGTCAGTCCCGATATCGCGGTGT
>CAZVRR010000181.1:5641-8636 GCA_964629745.1 uncultured Planctomycetales bacterium
CCCCGGGCGTCTACGGTGTGACCAATTCCGCCTCCGCCGGCGCACACGGTGTACGCGGTCTCGTCAGCGGCAGCGATCCCGCCTACGACGCGGCCGGCGTGCACGGAGCCTGCTCCAGCTCAACCAGTGGCATCGGCGTCAGCGGGGAGGGGTATTGGGGCGTCTACGGCGAGGCGAAATCGGCCGACGGCTTCGGCGGCGTGTTCGCGTGCTCCGACGGCGTCCTCGGCACCGGCCGCGCGCTGTTCGTCGGAGGGGACGCAGACGTCCTCGACAGCCTCCTGGTCGGCAACGCGATGGTACCGGCGGCCGCCAAGCTCCAGGTTGTCAATGGCGGTGACGCCGAGCTGGGCTATGGCGGGTTCATCGTCAACGGCGAGACGACCGGGGTGAATCTCGTGCTGGACAACAACGAGATCATGGTGCGGAACAACGGACAGGCCAGCACGTTGTACTTGAACAATGAGGGGGGCGATGTCCGCATCGGCCAGGACGGCGGGAGCACGGTGTTTGTGCCGGTCCTGGCCATCACCGGCGCGGACCTCGCCGAGAAATTCCCGATCAGCGAACCGAGTCACGCCGCCGAGCCGGGCACGGTCATGGAACTCGATCCGGCAAATCCCGGCAAGCTGCGTGTCGCGCGCGGCGCGTACAGCCAGCGTGTGGCCGGCGTGGTGAGCGGCGCCGGCGATATTCCGCTCGGCGCCGTGCTGGGCAACCTGCCCGGGCACGAGGACGCGCCGCCGGTCGCCCTCAGTGGTCGCGTCTGGGTCCGCTGCGAAGCGCAGCAGAACGCGATCGAGGTTGGCGATCTGCTCACGACGTCCGACCGGGCCGGGCACGCGATGAAGGCGGCAGATCCCTCCCGTGCGGCCGGTGCGATCCTGGGCAAGGCCATGACGACCCTGTCCGCGGGCGACGGCCTGGTACTGGTGCTCGTGAGCCTGCAGTAACCGGCAGGCTGAAAGGGAGACCGATGATGAACGTCAAACAATGGAAATGCACCGCTGTGGTTGTCGCGCTCGCGCTGGGATGCACCCGTCCAGGCGTCGCCGAGGATGTCGCCGACGAGATTGTCGCGCCGTCGGCACGTCGGGAAGTCACCCGGCCGCGGCCGCGAAGTCTGGACCTTGCCGACGCGTTCCCGCGGCGCTCGACTCACGTCCTGCACGCGATCCCAGACGATGCCGTCGTGGATGTCACGGGCAATCCGCCACGAAACGGTCAAGTCGACCCGTGGCTGGCCCGGTCCGACGAAGACGGCCAATGGAACGAGTTGCCCGACGGCGGCCGGCTCTGGACGCTGGAGCTGGAGTCGCCGAACGCGGCCGCCCTCCGTGTCCGCTTCGAACGATTTGTGCTCGCCGCGGGCGCCGAGCTGATCCTGTACAACGCCGAACGACCCGCAGAGTCCTACGGTCCGTACGGCCGGCGCGACGGCGCGCGTGGGGACGTGTTCTGGAGCCCCACCGTCTTCGGCCGGCGTGTCCGCGTGGAGTTATACGTGCCCCCGACAGCCGAACCCGCGACTCCGGGGCCGCTACGGATCACCGGCGTAGCGCAGCTCTACCCGTATCCGGCCGGCGGACGCGCCGACTGCCAGTTGGATGTGACCTGCTTCCCGGAGTGGCAATCGACAGCCCAGAGCGTAGCGCTCATCTACTTCATCAGCGGTGGCAGCTCGTATAACTGCTCCGGCGCAATGATCAACCGGCTGCCGTCCGCCGATCTCTGCCCGCTGTTCCTGACCGCGGCACACTGCATCAACTCGGACGCCGAGGCCGCGTCGATCGACGTGTTCTGGTTCTTCCAGAGCGCGACATGCAGTGGCGCAGCACCGGATCTCGCGGACCTGCCGCGCACGCAATGGGCCACGTGTCTCGCAGTGGACACCGACGCCGACAACTCGCTGCTCGGCCTGCAGGCGAATGCGATCCCCGGCGGCGTCGTGTGGGCCGGCTGGAGCTCGGGGGAGGCTCCGGACCCGACGCCCGCCGCCTTGATCCACCACCCGCTCGGCATGCGCAAGTCGTTCTCGTGGGGCGACCTCCTGGGCATCGAGGACGTCTCCCAGTGCTACGGCGTCGCGTACGACACGTACGACTTCGAGCTGGTGGACGGCGGCCAGGACGGCGGCTCCTCGGGCGCGCCGGTCTTTGACGTCTCGAACCACCGCATCCGGGCCGTCGCAACGTGCTCAGAATCGGATGAGTGCACTCCCGACGAGGACACCGGCGAGGGCTCGCTGGCCCACGCCTACGACAACCTGGCCGAGTACATGAACGCAGCCAGCCACGTCTGGGTCGTTCCCTACGCGCCACCCTGTGAATATGGAACGTAGAGCTGCCCGTGGGACTCGCTGATCGAGGGGTACTACGGCGTGCTGGGAGGTGGAACCATCCACATGGCGGCCGGCAGCTATCCGCCGGTCACGCTGCACGGCACGCGGGCGCTGACGCTGGTGGCCGAAGGCGGCACCGTGACGATCGGCAATTAGTGCAAACTCAAGGAGATCATCCCATGATGAAGATGGAACATCTGCTGGCCGTCACCATCGCGCTGCTCGCCGGACTTGGATCCCCCGCCCGCGCGGATTTCTCGACCGACTGGTACACCGTGGACAGCGGCGGAGTGCTGTGGACAGCCGGCGGTCCCTTCGAACTCTCCGGCACGATCGGCCAGCCCGACGCGGGCGTGCTCGGCGGTGGGCCGTTTGAACTGATCGGCGGCTTCTGGTCGGCCGCGCCTGCATTTCCGCCGGGTGACCTCACTTGCGATGGCCAGATCAACGCATTTGACATCGACCCATTCGTCCTGGCTCTGACTGACCCGGCCGGCTACGCGCTGGCCTACCCGGATTGCGACGCGGGGCTGGCCGACATCAACGGCGACGGGTCCGTGAACGTGTTTGACATCGATCCGTTTGTGGAATTGCTGGCCGGCCCGTAGCGGACCCCCGGCGCTCGGCAGTGCCAGCGGACTCGTCAAATGGCGT
>CAZVRR010000182.1:0-8617 GCA_964629745.1 uncultured Planctomycetales bacterium
GGCCGCGATGCACCCGTCGATGTCATCCAGCGAACAGAACTCGGCGAGGCAGCAGGCGCCGCACGGCGTGAGCGTCAGCGTGTAGTTCCCGCAGGCGGTGCCGTAGCCGTCGACCACAATGAAGTAGGTGTGTCCGGCGCGCAGGTGCACGCAGTCCAGGCGGGAGACGTAGTTGCTGGGGAACTGCGGCGTACTGCACGTGTCGTCGTCGCACGCGATCGGCGTACCGCCGCATTCGTCCTCGTAGACGTACAGCTTCGTGTCGTAGTCCGTACCGTCGTTACAGAGGTTAATATCCAGGTAGATGTCGAAGAAGGACTGCACGTCGTAGCGGTAGACGACGTCCCTGGCGGTGGAGCCGCTGTAGGGGCAATCGCCGGTCACGCCGCTGTCGTAGTCGTTCGTGAAGCCGCAGGTGTTGCCGGTGGCCAGGTACGGTACGCTGTCGACGTACAGCGCGTTGAAGCACTGGTCTCCCGGCGGGGGGCAGGCGGCGGTGAGGCAGTTGGTGCCGTATCCCTTGAACAGGCCGCCCTGGTCGTCGCAAGGGATCTGCGGCATGTAGTCGAGGCAGCCGCCGTCCGCCAGGCAGCAGGCCCCCACGCAGGTTTCAGCTCCGCAGTCCGTGCCGGGGCCCATGTACGTCCCACCCAGCGGGGTACACACCCAGTCAGGCGCTGTCACGCAGGCGCCGTCGGGGAAGCAGCATGCGCCTACCGGTGGGCAGGTGACAATGCTGCAGTTCGTGCCGAGTCCCTGGAACAGGCCGCCCTGGTCGTCGCACGGAATCTGCGGGATGTGATCGACGCAGCCGCCGTCCGGCAGGCAGCAGGCCCCCAGGCAGGTCTCGGCTCCGCAGTCCGTGCCCGGCCCCATGTACGTCCCGCCCAGCGCTGCGCACTCCTCGCTCATCGCCATGAGGCATTCACCCCATGGGAAGCAGCAGGCAGCCGGCACTTCCATCATCGCATCGATGTGCAGCAGCCATCCACCCGCGATCGAGCCGAGGTCCCCGCCGGCATCGTCGCGAACGTAGAGGGCCCATGTGCCGTTGGGGTCGGTCCCGACGAAGGCGCTGAAGCTGGTCCCGTAGGGACCGGCAGGCGCGGGCGCCGGGAAGACGTCGGTGGTGGTGTCGTAGTTCGTCGGCGCGTACGTCCCGCCGACAATTTGGGAGCCGTCTGGCAGCGTGCCAAAACCGTCCTGAAATGTGAGGTCGACGCCGACGAGGTCATACCCCGCGCCCGCATCAGACATCAGGAGCACGGTCGTGCCGGTTGGGCCGACCAGCAGGATGTCGATGTCGTCCGGGAAGGTGTGGCTGACCCCGTACAGCGTGACCCAGACCTGGACCAGTTGATCGCCGGTCCCGCTTACCGCAATCGCGCTGGGATAGGGCGTTGCGGCACCGGAGGACGGGATTGTGATGGATGTGGGATTGGTGAAATCCTGCCCCCCGGCGCCGACGGTAAACGCCAGCGCCACCCCCAGCACTAGCCAGCGACACATGGAACGTCTCCTTCCGCGTCTCTTGGACGCACGTGGGGCGCCTGGGGTGCTGCCTCCTGGCCTGGTGAAGGACGATGTGAGCTCCGTCAGGCGGCCCAGTTTGCGATATGGGGGATTCCGGGCCAGGCGCCTGCACATAGAAACATCGCACCGGAATTTGACAGAAGCAAGCAAAACGCACACCGATTAGCGGAATTGGGATCGCGACGCCGGTCGTCGGGGGCCGGACCGTGATCACGTGGCGGTTTTCGGACGTTGCGCGTGGCGATCGCTGGCCCCTGCACCGTCCGGGCGCTCGCGCGGCACGGGCCGGAAAGCGGCGAGAAGTGACACGGTCCGCCAGGGGCGCCAACAACAGGATGCGTCCCAGCAGAGCGGAACGGCGGCGCCCGCCCGCGGGGCGCCGGGCGGCGTGACACCCGCGCCACGTCGCGTTAGCCTGTCGGATAACGGAGGCAACCATGAGCACCACGGCAGATGATCTGAAGACGGCGTTCGCGGGCGAGAGCCAGGCCAATCGCAAGTACCTCGCGTTCGCCCAGCAGGCCGAGCGTGACGGTTTCCCCAACGTGGCCCGGCTCTTCCGGACCGCCGCCGAAGCAGAGACGATTCACGCCCTCGGGCATCTGGGCGCGCTGGGTGGGATTCGCACGACCGTCGAGAACCTCCAGGCCGCCATCGACGGGGAGACGTACGAATTCACCCACATGTACCCGCCCATGATCGAAACGGCCGGGCGGGAGCGCCACAAGGGCAAGCGCATGATGGAGTACGCGTCGAAGGCGGAGGCGGTGCACGCCCGCCTGTACGCCAAGGCGCTGGAGGCGGTGCGGGCGGGGCAGGACCTGCGCGACGCCGAGTTCTACCTGTGCCCGGTGTGCGGGAACATCGAGCTCGGCCGGCCCGCCGCCGCCTGCCCCATTTGCGGCGCTAAACCGGAGAAGTACACACGAATCGCTGGTTAGGTCGCTAGCGTTCCACGGCGCGGCGCACGAGCCGGGCTGCCAGAACCGCGACGGTGCCTCCGACCAGCATGACGCCGGCGGCGACCAGGCAGATGTCCGGTCGCTTGTGCCAGGTGAAGTGCATGTCCTCGTAGTAGCGTTGCGCCAGGAGAGCGGCCCGCTGGTTCAGCCACAGGGCCGCCACGAACCCCAGGGCCAGCGCCGGTCCGAACGGGATCGGCGTGGTGCGCTTCAGCGCCAGGGTCAGCAGGTAGCCCGCCAGCGCAATGCCGACCGCCAGCATCAGGCCGAGCAGCGCGATGTCCCACCCGCCCGCGGCGCCCGCCGCCGCCAGGATGTAAATGTCCCCCTCGCCCAGTGCCTCGCGGCCGAAGATCAGGGTGAAGACGATTCGCAGGGCCCAGCCGGCGGCTGCGCCCACGACCAGGCCCAGTGCCGCATACGTCAACCCGGCCAGCGGTCGCACGCCGGCGCCCGGGGACCAGCCAACCGCCTGGTTCCAGCCGCGCGCCACGGCCGCGTCGTGCTGCACGAGCCAGTAGGCGACCACGGCCGCGGCCAGCGGGGGGAGTGACCAGGCGAGTTCACGCAGGGCCCGGCGGCGGGCCTGCGGCCGTTCGCTTTCGATCGCGTGCGCCACCTCCAGGTCGCTGGCGCGTTGCTGTCCGGTGGCCAGGACGAGCACCGTGAACATCGCCACGAGGGCGGCGGGCACGACGAATTCGGGCGCCACGCCGCAGGCAAGCCAGGCTGCATTGGCGCCGGGCGCAGCCGCATCGAGCCGGCCGGCCTGCATTCCCGCCGCACCGTGCGCCGCGGCCTCGACGGCCAGCCACGCGCTGATGAAGGTCAGCACCAGGATTCCGATGCGTCCCGCGATGCGCTCGGCGCGCTGTTCGGCGGGCGAGGGCGGGGCCGGGGCGGCGGCGTCGGTCGGAGGCGGCGCTTCCTCGGACGGCGCGCTGCGCAAGGCCCACAGCAGCAGGCTGACCAGGAGGGCGGCCACGGCGGCGGCGCCCAGCGGCGTGCCGGCCGTCGCGGCCAGCAGTTCGCCCCGCGGCCAGCAGATGTACAGGGCGCCGCCGACGAGGCAGACGAGAATCGTGATGCGCACATCAATCAGGTAAAAGACCACGTCGATCGCGGCGCAGGCGATCAGGCCGGCGCCGAGAACCAGCCAGGCGCCCAGCAGGGCCCAGTCGGTGGAAAGCTGCGGCGCGGGCACGCCGAGCCGCGCGTCGGCGACGAACAGCAGGTAGGCCAGCAGGGCGAAGGTGAGTCCGGTCGCCGCCTCGACCAGCGGGTACTGCACGGAAATGGGGGCCTGGCAATGCCGGCAGCGCGCTCCCAGCAGCAGCCAGCTCAGGACGGGCACGTTGTCATACCACGCGATGGTCCGGCCGCAGCACGGGCCGAACGAACGAGCCGGCCGGTGCAGCGAAAGCCCGCGCGGCATGCGGTACACGACGACGTTCAGGAAGCTACCGATGCACAGGCCGAACAGCCAGGCCCACGTGATGAGCAGCAGGTCGGTCATCGCAGCGGATCTCCCGGCGCGGGTGCCAGGTGCGCCAGGATCTCCTCGGTCACGTCCGCCAACGTGCGGCCGCCGGTCGGAATCGTGTACGTAGCCAGCTCGGCATAGAGCGGCGCCCGCTGCGCAAGCAGCGAGCGAATTTCGTCGAGCGTGCCGGCGGAGGTCAGCGCCGGGCGGCTGGCGGGCGTGCGGGGATCCGCAGTGAGGCGGGCGCTCAGTTCCTCCGGCGAGGCCGTCAGCCAGATCCCCAGCGCGAGCGCGCGAAGCCGCGCGCGGTTCTCCGGGTACAACACCGCGCCGCCGCCGATGCTGATCACACGCCGGGCCCCGGCGAGGGCCGCCTCGAGCGCCTGCTGCTCAAGCGCGCGGAATGCCGGTTCGCCGCGTCGCGCGAAAATCTCGGTGATGGTGCTACCCGCCGCCAACTCGATCTGGGTATCCGTGTCGATGAACTCCCAGCCGAGCCGCCCGGCCAGCAGCGCGCCGACGCTCGATTTGCCGCAGCCACGCATCCCGAGCAGCGCGATGCGGGGCGGGAGTTCGAGGTGTTCGGCGGCCATCGGTTCAGCCCAGGAGGTTGTGGCGCAGTGACCCGGCCACATCGGCGCTGTCGAACAGGATCGCGTGGAGCGCGTCGTCGGACTGGCCCGGGTTCACGCACACGGTCCGGCCGATTCGATCATGGTAGGCATGGGTGACCGCGGGCGATTCGTGCACATGTCCGTGCAGCGCGCAGAGCGGCTGGCGCTCTTCGACAAAGCGGCGCACCGCGCGCGAGCCGATCGGGAAGGTGAGCTGCGGCAGGCGATCGAGCTTCGTATCGAACGGCGGGGCATGGCAAACGAAGATCCAGGGTTCCGGCAAAAGTGGGGCGGCAGCCAGTTCCTCCAGCAGTGTGGGCCGGCCGGCGAACCAGGACCGGGCTGAGACGGCGGCCAGCCGGAAGTGGCCGGGGTCCCAGACCATTCCGCCGTCCACCGGCAGCGGGTCGCCCGGCATGTCCAGCCGCTCGAAATCCTTGGCCCAGTGCGGCGAGGGCGGGGCCAGCGGCATGCCGAGAAAGTGCACGCCGTCGCGGCTCCATACGTCGTGCGCATCGAGAACAGCCAGGGTGCCGGCGGCGGCATGTTGCGCGAGTGCCGCCCGGACGCAGCCCACGTCGTGGTTGCCGAGCAGGCAAACGGTGCTGAGTCCGCTGGCGGCTTCTCGCCAGCGACGGATCCGCGGTATGAGGTCGTCATGGACAAACGACGCCTGGCTGCATCCGGCTTGCTGGGGGTCGGGATCGGGATGGTTATCCCCGCCCAGCACCAGCACGTCGGGCCGCTCCCGCCGGACCAGCTCGGTGAGCTGGTCATAGAGGGGCAGGTGTCCATGCAGGTCCGACGTAAAGCAGATTCGCATCCGCAGTTCATCCTGAACGTGTGCGGGACAGCGACGGCCAGCATTCTGCGGCGACGGGGCGCTGTTGTCGAGCGCCGCCGCGGGCGAAGTTGGCCGGGGCACGCGCGCACGAGAGCCACCGGTGGGAATGCGGCGCTGGCGCGCGGCAACGTTTTTGCGGGCTATGATGGTGAGCGAGGTGACGATGTTCGAAGTCAGCGTGCGGGACTGGTTCGCGGCGGCGCACCGGCTGAGGTTGCCGGATGGCACGTTCGAGCCGCTGCACGGGCACAACTGGCAGGTCGAGGTGACCTGTGCCGGGGCGGCCCTGGACGCGATGGGCGTGCTGGTGGACTTTGTCGCGCTGCGCGCCGCCCTGCGCTGCGTGCTGGGCGAGCTGCACGACACGCACCTGAACGAACTGCCCGCGTTCGCCGATCGCAATCCATCCGCCGAGAACGTGGCGGTCCACATCGCCGAGCGGCTCGGCGCCGAGTTCCCGCATGGCCAGGGGCTGCACTGCGTGCAGGTCGAGGAAGAGCCGGGCTGTGTTGCGCGCTACTTTCCATCGCCGCGCGGCAGCGCTCGTTAGCGCGGCGCCAGCAGCGGGGCGTGCCTCACCATCAGATCGGCGATGCGGCGGTGTACTTCGGCGATGCAGGCGTCATCATCCAGCGCGTCCAGCAGCGCGGGCGGCAGGGGCGCCCCGTAGGCGACGAGGATCGGGTGTGCGCGTGGCAGCCGGCTGTGGCGCGGCCAGGCTTCGAAAGCGCCGAGGAGCGCGGCGGGCACCAGCGGGACGCGTGCCTTGCGCGCCAGGAGCACGACGCCGGGGGCGAGCGGGCCGAGGCTGCCGTCCACGGTGCGCGTGCCCTCGGGGAACGTCACGACCAGGTGGCCGCCCTTGAGGCGGCGCAGCGTCTCCTTGATCGCACCGAGATCGGCAGCGCCGCGCCGGATCGGGAAGGCATTGAGGGACTGGATCAGCGCGCGGAACCAGCGGTTGCGGAACAGCGTGTCACGCGCCATGTAGTGACACTCGCGCGGCAGGGCGAGCGTCGCGAGGATCGGGTCGAGAAAGCTCTGGTGGTTGCAGACCAGCAGCACGCCGCCCGTGACGGGCACGTGGCGCACTCCAAATGCGCGTCCTTTCATGCACAGGCGAAAGAGGACCTGGGCAATCAGCCGGTTGACGCGGTAGTAGAGGCGCATCGGCCCGTAGCGCTTCACGGCTGCGACTCGTCGCCGGCCCGGGGGAGCGGCAGGCCCGCGGCACGTACGTGGTGCAGGATGGCGTCGAGCACCTGCGCGAGGCTCAGGTGCGTGGTGTCGATCTGAATTGCACCGCGCGGAATGACCAGGGGGCCGACGTCCCGCTGCGAGTCGGTGCGGTCGCGCGTGCCGATGTTTGCCATGACCTGCTCGAGCGTGACTTCTTCGCCGTCCGCACGCAGGTCGTTCAGGCGGCGCTCGGCGCGCTTCTCCAGGCTGGCATCGAGGAAGAATTTCAGGTCGGCGTCGGGGAAGGCGATGCTGCCCTGGTCGCGGCCCTCGGTCACGAGCGTGCCGAGCCGCCGGCCGATCTCGCGCTGCTTCTCCACCAGCGCAGCCCGCACGCGCGGCAGGGCGGCGATGTAGCGTGTGTGATCGTTCACGCGCATCGAGCGGATCTCTTCCGTGACGTCCCGCCCATGGAGCGTGACACGGATGTGCGTCGGACCGGGATCGAGCGTAAAGCTGTCACCCGTGGCCAGCGCTGCGAGCCGCTCCTCGTCGTTCAGCGGAATTCCGCCCTCGAGCGCGGCCAGGGTCACGACGCGGTACATCGCCCCGGTGTCGAGGTAGGGAATGCCCAGCCGGGCGGCGAGCTTGCGCGCCGTCGTACTCTTGCCCGACCCCGCCGGTCCATCGATCGTGATGATCACCCGTGTCTGCCTCGCCTGCCGCGGGCCGGCGGCCTTGGTGCAACTCTGTGGCGGACCCGCTTCGTGCCACCCGCACGTGAGGGGCGGCGGCAGCGCCTGCGCCGCCGCAGGTTCGCGGATTATACGCAGACCGGCTGGGCAACCGTAGGCGTGGGCTGGGCGGCGGAGGCGACCCACTGGCACACCGCCGTCACGCCGGCCGAAACGGGAATGTCGTCCATGCAGTGCGGGGACTTGTCGCAGTGGCGCTTGTAGCAGGGCGCGCACGACATGCGCGTCGTCAGGCGCGTGCCGCGCCCGTACAGCTCGATCTCTTGGGCGCAGGTCGGTCCGAACAGGGCGACGCACGGCACGTCCATCGCGACGCCGACGTGCAGCGCCATGGTGTCGCCGCTCACCAGCACGTTGCAGCGGGCGACGAGCGCCGCGAAGTCCAGCTCGTGTCCGCCGGCGGCGATCCAGGCTTCGTCACACACGTCGAGCACCGCCGGCACGCGGCCCGGTGCGCGCGGCACGCGCAGCGGGCGGCAGGCGTCGGCCAGCCGGCCGTTGATCGCACGCTCCGCCGGCCCGCCCAGGAGGGCGATGCGCCAGCCGTGCTCGGCGACCAGCGCGTTGGCGAGGTGCGCGAATTGCTCCGGCGGCCAGGTCTTGTTGGCGAACACGGTGCCGGCGCCGGTGTTGAGGCCGATGACGACCTCGTCGCCGGCAACGCCGAAACGCTGCCAGTTCTCCGCCGCCCGGCGGCGATGCGCGGGTCCGGGGTAGAGCTGGTAGCGATCGTTCTGATACGGCAGGCGGACTGCGGCGCAGAGCAGTTCGGGGTAGGACTTGCGGTTGTGGTGAAACTTGAGGTCGTCGTCCAGCCCGAGCCGGAAGTAGTGCACACATTCCGGGTTGAGCGGGTAGACGGTGCCGAAGCGGCTCAGTCCGATGCCGCGGCGTTCGTGGGCCGGCACGCGCATCGCCAGGCCGGCGGGCCCGGGCTCCTTGTCGAGGCTGAGGACCAGGTCGAACTGCTCCCGCTCGAGGTGTGCCAGCGTCTGTACATCGAACGGGAGCAGGCGGTCGATCAACGGGTGGTTGGTGAGGGCCCGCACGCCGGCCGCGAGCGAAACCCACGTGATGTGGCTGTGCGGGGCGGCCCGCTTGAGCGGCGGCAGAATGGCCGCGGTGCGGATCACGTCGCCCAGGGCGGCGAGCTTGATCAGCAGGATCCGGCGGCCCATGGCCCGGTAGTCACCGCAACCCGGGGGGCACACGCCCGGCACGCCGGCGGCGCAGGGCCGGTCGCCGCG
>CAZVRR010000183.1:0-1612 GCA_964629745.1 uncultured Planctomycetales bacterium
CCAGCGCAGCGTCTGACCGACCTGGCCGGCGTTGAGGTCGCAATGCCGGGGGATCTCGGTGAGCGTGCAGGAGCCGCCTTGATTCGCCAGCACGCCGGCGACGACGCGCTCGGGCAGCGGGGCGCCGACGAACGCCTCGGCGTCGGGGCCGAGGCGCAGCTCGTCGAACGAGGATTCCTCGATCTGCACGAGGCCCGCTTCCTGCATTCCGGTGCAGGCAGCCATGACGAGCGATTGATCCAGCCGTACGGCGCCCGCCAGGTCCGGGATGCTGACCGGCCGGCCCGCCCGGCCAAGCTGCTGCAGGACGTCAGACTGTGCTTGAGGCAGTTCCATCCGCACACCTCGGCTGCAAAACGCCTCCTGTATCGGATTCTGTCGCCCGCCACAAGCTCGGTGCGTCGGGCGGGGTGACCGCGCCGTCACGCCACTTTCACCGGGGGTTCAACTGCTCCGGGTATCGAGGAAGCGCGGCCCGGGTGCGGCGAGCGTGGCCGGCTCCGCACACTGGTGCCGCGCGTGGTGGTGCACTCTTCGTCTCCGCCCGTCGCGCAGACGCGCACGGTCTGGGTCGAGCCGCGGGTGCGACAGGTGCGCGGCGAGATCGTCCAGTTGCGCGAGGCCGAATTCGAGGGCTTCGGAGAGGACCATCTCGTGGCGCGGGTTCGGCCAAATGGCGGCGGTGGCACGGTCGACGCGGACCTTGGTCCGCACGAGGACCTCAAATACCTGGACCTCGACACCGGCGACTTGATCTGGGTGGAAGGTCGCATGGGGCAGATCGAGGAAGACCCCGTGCTGATCGGCCAGCGCCTCGAGGCCAAGGGACGCGACATCACGCTGCGCCAGGAGTCGCATGTGCTATACCGCGAGCGTGATTGACGCGCCGCGCGGACAGGAACTATCGGCAGCAGTCGAGCGGACAAGTGCAACCGCGCGGCCATTCCGATAAAGGTCGGCCCGCCGATCCCGGCAGCGGCCCGCGCCGCACGGCGCGCGGGCCGCCGGCGTTTTGCATGGCCGGCGCAGCCGGCGCGCGAAGTCGCCGGCCTACAATGAGGTGCCTGATCAGCCTCGGACGACGCGGGTTCGTCACACCGGCTCGCCGCACGACCCACAGCCCGGTGCGTTCCTGAGGAGGAAAGAAGCATGGACGAGGCGACCTTCCAAAAGAAGCTGGCGGAACTGGTAGCGCAGATCGAGACCCTGCCCGAGTCGGAGCGCGAGCGGTTGCGTGAGCTCGCCGCCGAGACGCGCCAGCGACACGACCAGATCCAGAAGAGCGTGCGCGGCCTTCAGGAGAGCATTGATTTCCTGCGCATCGGCATCAAGTACATGCTCTTCGACCTCGAAGCGACGCGCCGGGAGAATACCCAGCTCCGCAAGATGCTCGAGAATGAGCAGAACAACAGCGGCGGCAACGACGCGCTGTAACCGGACCTTCAAGCCAGCGGCCGGCCCGGCCAGCCACCGGGCCGGCCGGACCCATTTCGGAAGTTGAGCCACGCCGCGCGTGGCGAGCCCCTCGCACCGTTGCCTCGCCGCCTCGCTTCGCCGCGTGTCCTTGAAACCCTAACAAAAACCGAATAGAATCGCGACAGCGTCGGAGCCG
>CAZVRR010000183.1:1622-8488 GCA_964629745.1 uncultured Planctomycetales bacterium
CGCGCGGCGATTCGTGCAGTCGTACCGCACGCCCGCAGCCGTTCGTGCGCGGGGTGGTTCGATCAGGGGCGGGGGCAAGCAAGGTGCCCTTCTTCTGCTTGCCATCCTAACAAAAACCGAATACTATCTCCAGTCGCGTGGGAGCTGCGCATTGAGACGCATCGAGAACCCGCCCAACCCGTTTCACGGTGCCTACCGCGAGTGGCTCGGCCCCGCACCGGAGGCGCGGCTGGAAGTCTACGAGGAACAGGCCGCGTCGATCCTGACCCGGAACGACAGCCCCGACATTCCCTTCCGCTGGTCCGTCAATCCCTACCGCGGCTGCCAGCACGCCTGCGCCTACTGCTACGCCCGCCGCACGCACGAGTACCTCGATTTCGGCGCCGGCACCGACTTCGAAACGCGGATCGTGGCCAAGGTCAACGCACCCGAACTGCTCGCCGCGGCGCTGGGCCGGCGCGGCTGGAAGCGGGAGTTCGTCATCTTCTCCGGCGTCACCGATCCCTATCAGCCGCTGGAAGCGGTGTACCGCCTGACACAGCGCTGCCTGGGGGTGTGCCTGGATTTTCAGACGCCGGTGGCGGTGGTGACGAAGTCGTACCTCGTGGCGCGCGATGCCGCGCTGCTCGGTGCGCTGCACCAGCGCGCCGGCGCGCGCGTTTACTTCAGCATTCCGTTCGCCGACCCGGAGGTGGCGCGCCGGCTCGAGCCGCATGCCCCGCCGCCCGCACGACAGTTCGAAGCGCTACGGCGCGTCGTTGCGGCGGGCGTGCCGGCGGCGGTCATGATCGCGCCCGTCATCCCGGGCCTGAACGACCGCGACATTCCCGCCGTGCTGCGCCAGGCGGCCGACGCGGGTGCGACCAGTGCCTGCTACGCCCCGGTGCGCCTGCCGGGCAGCGTGGCGGATGTGTTCCTGGCGCGGCTGAAGACCGAGTTGCCGGCGGCGGCCGCCCGGGTGGAAGCCCGCATCCGCGCGTTGCGGGACGGCAAGCTCAATGACCCGGCATTCGGCGACCGCATGCAGGGCGCGGGTGCGTACTGGGATGGCGTGCGGCGCCTGTTCGAGTCGATGGCGGTGCGCTATGGGCTTTCCTGCGGGCAGCCGTGGGAGCGCGAGCTTCCGGAGGGTGCGCCCGCGGTGCGACAACTGCCCCTGTTTCAGCCGGGCACCACCGCCGCACCGCGATCGGGCTCATGTACACCGTTCGGAAACTGTTGACGCGAGCGGGGTAGCGAGAGGTGTGTCGGTAATTCGTCAAGCCGCGCATGTGCTGCGCCCGGCCTGTCGCGTAAGCAAAGCTCACGGTTGAGCGGGCCGATAGCAGAATACGGCCAAGCAGCCTCGCAGTGCTGTAGATGAAGTTGAGCCGCTTTTTTTGGGGCTCCCCCCAACAAAGGAGGTAGCGATGTACCTCATCGAGGAACTCATCCGAACCTTCTTGCACTGGTACGGTTACGTTGTTGCTCGGCGTCGAGTACCCGCCATGACACGGGCGCTGCTCGACCCAGTCTTCACGACGCAGGAGCGCCGGTGGGCCGCTGGTCTGGCTGGGCTGGCCTGGCTGTTCAGCGCGGCGCTGGTGATCGTGATGATCGGCTGGTGCGTGGGGTAGACAGCATCCTCAACGGCGAGCCGGAGATTGGCGGCCCGCGCGCAGACAAGTTGGGAGCGAAGCCGGCTGGAGATGCTTGAGACGCGTCGCTCGGAAGTACCGACCAGCCGTGTAGCGGAGTGAGCGACTGCTGGCCACGCGCGCGACCTCCCGGACGAATCCCCTCGCCTGTCCCGAACGGGTGCGCCCCGCAGCGGGCGCCTGGACCGCTGCGAGGCGCCACCAGTTTTCCCCGTCGCGTCGCTCCGACTGCATGCCCACCTCGGCGTCGCCGCAAACTCGCCGTTCACCCACTCTGCTGCTTCCGGCGTGAATGCGAACCGCCATGTGACGAACCATTGGAACCGCGCGCTGCGGCTGGACGGCAGCGCGGCGGGGGTGCAGCGGGACGTTACGCGAGGTCGGAGGATCCCGTCGGCGAGCGGATGGCGCCGGCCGGCACGGGACTGTCAGCTTCGGCCGGCGATGGGGATTCCGGCGCCGCGGACGGCGACATCGGCGTGGCGTCGAGCGTGGCCAGCAACGTGGTGGACACGGTCTCCCCGCCTTCACCCCAGCGCGGTTGCGGCGCGAGCTCAATCTGCCGGCGGCGCACCGCGCTGGCGAAATACGCGGGTGCCGCCGTGGCCAGCACGCCGCAGACCGCCAGGACGGCATGCACGGGCCAGAATTCTGCGATCGTAAGAACCGCGAATGTCAGCGTGAACAGCGCTACGACAACGATTCCCACGCAAATCCAAGCCAGTTGGCGCAAGGGTCGACGCGGATTGGTTCGCACAACGCTTCCCAGCCCCACGCCCACCAGCGCCCAGATGAATGCCGTGGCGCTGAGCCAGGTCGGTGTGAGCGGCGTCACGCTCGCACCGCCCATCAACATCTCGATGGCGGCCGCCTGCACCTCGCAGCCGAAGATCCGGTCCCCCGGCCGCACCTCGTGCTCGTCGCGCCCCGGGAAGGCGTCGCCCAGCACGACCGCCCGGCCGGCAAACCACTGCTTCAGCGTCGACGTCGGTGCGGCGAGCACGTCCTCGTAGGCATATTTCGGCAACGCGGGCGGCCCCAGCGCGCGCGGCACGTGCATCGGGTAGACGCGATCTCCCGCGCGCAGCAGGTCGCTGGCCCCCGCGACATCCTCCCACGCGTATGGCAGCCGGTCCACCTGCTCGTGCCAGCGCGGCTGCCCGGAAGCGGCGATGCGCTTGCGATAGCGCAGCTCGACCGCGTGGCGCTGCGCGTCAAGCTGGGGGTCGGCGTCGGGGAACCGCGCCGCCGCAAAGGCCGCGACGGCCAGCGACGGCATGAGGGGAGCGGGCGCGCGCCGCACGCAGATCGGCACGAACCATTCGCGCTTGCGATAGCCCGGCTGCACGCCGACCAAAACGCCCACGCTCGTAACTGCTTCGCGGATGGCGGGGCAGACGACGGGTTCCGCATTGATGTCCAGGTCGCGCGTGCCGATCACGACGGGCACGCTCGCGGCGCGCAGCGCGGCGAAGCCGCGGAGCAGGCCGGGATCGTAGTCCGGCTGGCAGTCGGCGAAGAAGCCGTCCCAGACCACCACGCCGGGCCGGGCCTCGGCGAGCCGTTCCATCATGCGACCGTGCAGCAGCCGCAGGCTCTTGCGCCGCTGCGGGTCCAGGCCGGGCAGGTCGCTGCCCACGTGGCCGGCCCGAATGGCCTCGAGCGTCGCCGGCCCGGCGATGACCAGGGCGGTCTGCGGGCCCGGCGCGCCCGCCTGGTACCAGCGGGCGTCGGCGGCATAGGACAGCCAGGCCAGGAGCGAGCCGATCGTGATCACGAGGAACGCGCGGACCAGTGCGGGCCGGTGGTGCATGTTGTAGACCACGGCGCGGACAACGTTGTACGCCGACGTGACGTCCGTCCGGGCCTCGATCGCGCGGCCGACCAGGTAGCGCTCCAGGTCTTCCGCCAGTGCCGCGCAGCTCGAGTAGCGCTCCTCGGGCACCGACTGCACGCAGCGCAGGATGATTGCGCCCAAGTCGCTCGCCCGCACGACCTGGCGTTCATGCAGCGCGCGGCTCACCTGTTCCGGGCGCGCCGCGAGCTTGGCCGCCTCGCCGGTGACCACGCGAAACAGCAGCGCGCCCAGGGCATAGACGTCGGCCCGCTGGTCGACCTCCTGGCCCATCATCTGCTCTGGGGCCACGTACCCGAACGTGCCGAGAAAGCCCTCGTTTTCCTCCACCGCGCGCCGCGCCGTTGAGATGGGCGGGGTCAGGCGCTTGGCGATCCCGAAGTCGACCACGTGCGGCTGGCCTTGCGCGTCGATCAGGATGTTCTGCGGCTTGATGTCGCGATGCACGACCCCGTGGGCATGCGCGTACCCGATCGCCCGCGCGACGGTCTGGACCAGCCGGATGCGCTCGGCCAGCGGCACGGGCCGGGTGGCGAGGTACTCGTCCAGGTGGACGCCCTCGATGAACTCCATCGTGTAGAACAGCGGCGGCGCCCCGAGGTGTGCATCGTACAGCGTGGCGATGTTCGGGTGGCGCAGCTTCGCGATGAGGTGCACCTCGTTCTGAAAGTACGCCTCCCGCGCGGCGGTCGTGCCAAAGAGCACCTTGAGGGCTTCGGTCCGCTGCTTGGCGTGGTGAATGGCCTTGTACACCACGCCAAAACCACCTTCGCCGATCCGCTCCACCAGCGTGTAGTTGCGCAACCGCGGCAGCGCGCTGCGGCGGGTACGTCGAAACAAGGTGCGGCAGGCGGTGCATTCCTCGAGGTGGCGCTGCGCGACCAGGCGAGCCTGGTGGTCGAGCGTGTCGGCGCCGAGCGCCTCGGTCAGGGGGCGCTGGGGGCAAGTCTGACCGGCTCGGCTGGCCATGGCGTTACAACCCGGTCTCATCGGCGCAGGGGGCGGCTCGACCCGTACACCGACCGGCGGCATTATAGAGAAAAGCGTCCGGAAGCACAGCAGAGGCGGGCGGGGGCCCAGCGGCGGTATCGAAACGTCCTATAAGTCCATTTCTAAAAAACCAGACAACTGGCGTGCGATTCGGCGCCTTGCCCTCGAAACCGCCGCACCTGCCCTGTAGAATCCGCCCATTGGCGCCTGGGCGGGCGCCATACGAGAGTTGGGAACGGAGTGGTCGATAATGCGCGTGTTGCGCCGGGGCGCACTCTGGACAGGCTGTGCGCTGTTAACCGCAGCTTTCGTGACCACGGAGGAGTTGGCGGGTGGGTCCCCCAACCCCGCCGCAGATGCCCCCGCCCCGGCCGTCACCCTCGTCGAACCACCGCAACCAACTGATCCGCCGGCACCTAGGACATATGCCGAGCGCATGGGCGTGCTGGTGCTGGTCGAACCGGATCAGCCGGCGGCCGCGAAAACGGCGCGGCCGACGCAACCGGCAACCGACCGTTCCGCCCCCCGCCAGGACAGCCCCTCCAAGGCCACCAAGTCGCCCCCACCACCAAAGCCCAAGCCCAAGCCCGATCCAAAGCCGGCCCCTGAGGCCGATCCAAAGCCAGCCCCCAAAGCCGCCGGCCGGCAAGTAAACCGCACGTGCCGGGTTACGGCGTATTGTGATCGCGGACTGACGGCCAGCGGCACCCAGGCGGGCGTGGGCCAGTGCGCTGCCCCGGCTGACATTCCCTTCGGTTCCAAGGTGTACATTCCCGCCCTGAAGCGGAGTTTCGTCGTCACCGATCGCACGCACCGGCGCTTCCGGGGCAACACCGTCGATATCTTCGTGCCGACGGAGTATTCCTGCCGAAAGTTCGGCCGACGCTACCTGCGGTGCGAGTTCACCATTCATCCCGATCCGCCCGAATATGGCGAATTGAAGCTTCGCGCCGGCGGCTGAACGCCGGCACGCCGCGCCGCGGATCCATCCGCCCTGCCGTGCCAACCCGCAGACCGGCCGTTACACTATCCTCTCACTTTTTCGGAGGAGCCTGTCATGCGCCGTCTGCTCATCGCCGGCAATTGGAAGATGAACCTGAACCTCGCCCAGGCCCGCGAGCTGGTCAAGCAAATCGTCGCGCGGCTGAGTGCCGAAGCGGCCGCCGGGGCGGACGTGGTTGTGTGCCCGCCCGCCGTATATCTCCTGCCCGTGGCGGAGGCGGCGCGCAACAGCCTGGTGCAGGTCGGCGCGCAGGATCTGTATTTCGAGCCGAAAGGGGCATTCACCGGAGAGGTCGCGGGGCCGATGCTGGCGGACGTGGGGGCCAGGTACGTGATCATCGGGCACAGCGAACGGCGTCACACGATCGGGCACCTGGAAGATGACCGCATGATCAACCTGAAAGTGCGGGCGGCTCGGCAGGCCGGGCTCACGCCGATCCTCTGCGTCGGGGAGACCCTGCCCGAGCGCGAGGCGGAACAGACCCTCGACGTGCTCACGTTCCAGCTCACCGCCGGCCTGGTTGGGTTGCAGGTCCATTCCAGCGCCGACCTGGTCATCGCCTACGAGCCGGTCTGGGCGATCGGCACGGGCCGCAACGCGACCCCCGCCCAGGCGCAGGAGGCGCATGCCCACCTGCGGGCCCGCCTGCTGCAACTGGTCGGACCGGTCGCCGAGCAGGTCCGCATACTCTACGGCGGCAGCATGAAACCCGAGAACGCGGGCGAGTTGCTGGCGGAGCCGGACGTCGACGGCGGCCTGATTGGCGGAGCCAGCCTGAAGGCCGATTCCTTCGTCGGAATCGCCGCCGCGGGCCTAGCCGCCAAGCGCTAGTTACGGTATAGTGGCCCATTCGCTCGGCAGCCTGCGGCGATGCCGCGGCCCGGGTTCGGTTCCCAGACGCGAGGTTTGAACTGGCATGATGCTGGCCTCGGTGCTTCACCTGATCCTGGCATTCTTCTTTACCGTACTCGCCTTGGCCCTGATGGTGGTAATCCTGCTGCAGCGGGGGCGCGGCGTGGGTCTGGCCGGTGCCTTCGGCGGCACGGGCGGCCACAGTGCCTTCGGAGCCAAGACGGGCGATTTTCTCACTTGGGTGACGGTCATCGGCGCCGGCGTGCTGCTGATCTCGACGGTGCTGCTGAATTACGTGTTCGTGCCGGGCAAGCCCACGCTGAGCGTTGCGCCCCCGGCTGCGCCGGCGGCACCCGTTGCGCCGGCGCCCGGCGGAGCGCCGCTCGTGCCCCTGCCGGCCGAAATGCCGCCCGCCGGCGCACCCGCTCCAGGACCCGCGGCGCCGTCCGGTGCCCCGGCCCCGGCGACTCCCGGGCCGGTAGCGCCCGCCCCGGCGGAGCCGACAGCGCCGCCGGCCCCGGGCCCCGCC
>CAZVRR010000184.1:0-7831 GCA_964629745.1 uncultured Planctomycetales bacterium
TAGACGGCGATCTCGGCGACTGGATCGGTGTCCCCGCCGTCAGCGATTTCACGCGGGACCTCGCCGTCTCCGCGTACGGCGTGCCGGTTGAGAAGATCAATAACGGGGTGGAACTGGCACGCGTGACGCCGAGCCCCGCGCCGGAACACGACCCGCCGCAACTGGTGTGGGTGGGCCGCTGCAACGCGCAGAAGAACCTCGGATTCCTGGCGGCGTGGCTGGGCCGCGTCCGCGATTGCCGCTGGCACCTGAACGTGGTGGGCGACGGGGATGAGCGTCCGCGCCTGGCCGAACGCCTGGACGAACTCGGGCTCGCTGGGCGCGTGACGTTTCACGGGTGGCTGCGCGAGGAGCAGATCAATGGGGTGCTGCGCGGCAGCGACGTTCTCCTGTTGCCCTCGTTGTCCGAGGGGCTGTCCCTGGTCGGCATCAACAGCCTGGCGCACGGACTGGCGATCATCGCCAGCCGGATTCCCGGCAACCGGGACCTGGTCGTGAACGGCGAGAACGGCTATCTCTGCGCACTCGGCGCCAGCGATGACTTCGAGCGCGCCTTGCGCAGCCTGCTCACGGATTGCGCGGCGCTGCGCCGCATGAAGCGGGCCAGTCTGCTGCGGGCCCGGGAGTTTGACCTGGAGCGCATCGCCCAGCAGTACGAGGCCGTTTACGAGCGCGTCCGCCGATGAAATGGGCCTGTCCCCGCGTGATCCGCGGCAACCGTGGCGACCTCCTGAGCCGGCAGGGCATCCTGCAGGAGCTGATCGCCCAGGGCGAACGCGACATCGCGGTGTTCGGCCTGCACGACGTGGACGTGCCCGGCCCGGTACGCCCCGTCCTGCCCTACGGACCGCTGTACAACCTGCTGCCGCGGGAGCGCGGCTGGCGGGCGCTGTGGAACTCCGACGCGGTCCTGTGGACTGGGGGGCTGGACCTGCAGGACGATTCGAGCCTGGCCAAACTGGTCCACACGCTCGCGGTGTTCGGGTCGTACCGCGCGCTGGGTTTGCGCGTCATTTCCGTCATGCAGGGCGCCGGTCCGCTGACGACGAGGACCGGGCGCTGGCTGGCACGGCACATTCTGAACCGGCTGGACGTGTTCCTGGCGCGCGACCCGGGGACGCTGGCCCTGCTCAAATCCCTCCGGCCGCGCTGCCGGCTGGTGCTCGCGCATGACGGGATCTTCGCAGGGGATCCACTCGGGGAGCCGCTCTCCGCCGCCGAGGCCGGGCGGGTGCGCGACCTGGTCGGGCCGGGCAACCGGCCGGTGATCGGGTTCAACCTGCGCATGTGGTTTCACTTCGCGTCCGGCCTGCTGCCCTACCAGCTCGTCCAGCGGCGTTACCGCGCGCGGTCCGAGGAGCGCATGGGCCGGCTGGTCGACGGGGCCCGCGCGGTGCTCGGCGAGCTGCGCGCCGCGCATCATGCGCGCATCGTGCTGCTGTCGATGTACCAGCCCGGGGTCGAGCCCTGGGAAGACGACCTGCCGTACCTCGCGCGCATCAAGCAGTCGTTCGCGGATGACGTCAACGTGCAACTGGTCGACACGCCGCTGAGC
This sequence comes from uncultured Planctomycetales bacterium, assembly GCA_964629745.1. Taxonomy (GTDB): domain Bacteria; phylum Planctomycetota; class Phycisphaerae; order UBA1845; family Fen-1342; genus JAAYXS01. The sequence goes on from CAZVRR010000184.1 coordinate 1,556, forward strand.
TTGCGCGGCTTCGCCGAGCTTCTTCGGCGGCTCGACGTGGTCGCCGGGATGCGGCTGCACAGCGCGCTGGCGGCCATTCGCCTGGGCGTGCCGGCGATCCACCTCGCGTACACGCTGAAGGGGCGGGACATCTTCGCAGCGCTGGGGCTGGCGGACTGGGTCGTGAATGTCGAGGAGTTCATGGACGCGCCGTCCGTCCTCAGCACGCGCATCTCCCGCGCGCTGGCCGAGCCGGCGTTGCGCGAGCGAATTCGCGCGCTGGCGGAGCGCACGACCGGTGAGAACCGGCGCCTGCTGAGGGCGGAGCTGGATCGCAGCCGGGAGTCGCGCTGATGTGCGGCATCGTCGGGTTCAGCGGCGGATTGGACCGGCGCGTGCTCGAACGCATGACGGCGCTCGTCGCGCACCGCGGCCCGGACGACAGCGGCTGCCACTTCGTCCCCGCCCACGATGCGCGGCCCGCGGTTGGCCTCGGTCACCGCCGCCTGAGCATCATCGACCTGGACACGGGGCACCAGCCGCTCTTCAGCGCCGACGGGTCGCGCGTGATTGTCTTCAACGGGGAAATCTACAACTACCGGCAGCTCCGCAGCGAGCTCGCGGCGCGCGGACACCGGTTCACGACGCAGTCGGACACCGAGGTGATTCTCGCCGGGTATGCCGAATGGGGCACGGCCGTCCCGCAGCACCTGGAAGGAATGTTCGCCTTCGCGATCCACGACCAGCGCGACGGCGAGTGGTTCCTGGCGCGCGACCGCTGCGGAATCAAGCCGTTGTACTACTGCGCAATCGGCGACGACGCCTTTGCGTTCGCCTCGGAGATCAAGCCGCTGCTGGCCGTCCGCCCGGACCGGCGCCTGGATCTGCGGGCCCTGTATCACTTCCTGCTGCTCGGCTGGGGCCCGGTGGACGACACGATCTTCCGGGGCATCCGGCAGCTCCCACCGGCGCACTGCATGCAGTACCGCGCCGGAGACGGCGTGCGGCTGCGGCGGTACTGGCAGCTTCCCGCCAGCGAGCCGGCGGCCGGGTCGCCGGACGAGTGGGGTGCGCGCATCCGCGACGTGCTCGGGGCGGCGGTCGAGTCACACCTGGTCGCGGATGTGCCGGTGGGCATCACGCTGTCGGGCGGGCTCGATTCCAGCGCCGTGCTGGCGCTGATGGCCGAGCGCGTCGAACCGCAACGCATCCGCGCGTTCACCGTCGGCTATGGCCGGCCCGACGACGAGATCCCCTACGCCCGGCTGGCGGCGGCACACCTCGGTGTCCACAGCCAGGTGCATACGGAGCCGCTGGCGCGCGTGGCCGTCGACTTCCCCCGCATGCTGTGGCACGTCGAGGAGCCGCTGCCGCACCCGGTCCTCGGGACGACGTGGTACCTGGCGCGCTTCGTGCGAGAACACCTGAAGGTGATCCTGGTCGGCGAAGGTTCGGACGAGCTGTTCGCGGGGTATCCGCACTACCGGCTGATGGGCTTTCCGTATGTTCTCGCGCCGGCGGCGCTGCGGCGCGGCGTGTTCCTGCGCGCGGCGTATCTCCTGCCGAGCGCGCGCGAGTGGGCGGGCCTGCTCGAGCCCGACTGGCTCGATCGCGACCTGCTGGAGTCCGTCGAGCAGGCGTACCGGCGGACGCTGGCCCGTGAACCGGGCGGCGCCGGCGCGCTGCGAATGGAACTGGAGCACGAGCTGGTCAGCAACCAGTTGCTGCGGATCGACAAGCTGATGATGGCCCATTCCGTCGAGGCACGCGTGCCGTTCCTGGACCGCCAGTTCGTCGAGACCGCGTGGTCCATTCCCTTCGGGCTCAAGCACCGGCACGGGCGCGAGAAGCACGTGCTGCGCGACGCGTTCGCGGGCCTGCTGCCGCCGCAGGTTGCGAACCGGCCCAAGTCGGGCCCGCGCGGCACGCAGGCGCTGCTGTCCGCGCTGACGGATCATGTCCTGGCCGACCGCGTGCGTGCGGGTGTGGACCCGGACCGGCTGCGACGTCGCGGCTGGTTCAGGCCGCAGGCCGTTCAGGACTACCTGGCGGCCGGCCGGCACTGGACCGTGCGCCGCCATCCGATCGCGAGCCGCACGCGCGCCAAACTGCGGCTGCTGCTCGCGACGCTGGAAACGTGGGCCGAGCTGTATCTCGATCGTCCTGACCCGTGCGTAGCGCCATGAACGAAGCGGAGGTCTCCAGCACGAATCCCGATCCGGCCGCGCTGCAAGCCCGCCTGTACGCGGACTTCCACGATCGCGTGCTGCGGCTGTACGACCGCGCGTTCCGCGGCATCGTGGCGCGCCCCGAGTACCTGGAGCGCATGACGCACGACGCGCTGAGCCTGGAACGTGCCCGCGGCCAGCTCGCGCCGCTCGCCGTCGCCCTGGGGCGCCCGCCGGCCGGGGCGGCCATGCTGGAAATCGGCGCCGGGCTCGGGCTGGCCGTCGCGGTGGCGCGGCGCGAGTTCGGGGCGCTCGCGTTCGGGATCGAGCCGGGTTCCGACGAATACGAGGGTTCACTGGAGATCGCGCGCGACCTGCTGCGGTCCTGCGGTCTGCCGGCCGACCTGCTCGTCGCGGGCGTGGGGGAGTCGCTCCCGTTCCCCGATGCTTCCTTCGACTTTGTACATTCGAACAACGTGCTCGAGCACGTGAACGACCCGGCGGCGGTGATCGCGGAGGCGCTGCGGGTCCTGCGGCCCGGCGGACTGCTGCATTTCGTCGTCCCGAACTACGGCTCGTGGTGGGAGGGGCATTACGGCCTGCTGTGGCTGCCGCGCCTGCCGCGCCGGGCGGCCCGCGTGTACGTCCGCCTCTGCGGCCGCGACCCGGACTTCCTCGACACGCTGCAGTTCATTCACTACGGGTGGCTGGCGCGTATCGTGCGGCGGCATCGCACGGCGGTTGAAGTGCTTGGCTACGGGGCGGACCTGTGGGAGCAGCGTGTCCGCACGCTGGAGTTCGCGGAGTACCACACGCTCCACAAGGTCAAGTCAATCCTGCGCGTCATTCACCGCCTCGGGCTGGTGACGCTCCTGGTGAAACTCGGCCGCGTGCTGCACTGGGAGACGCCGCTGGTGCTGGTGCTCCGCAAGCGCTGAGGCCTGCCCCTGCGAAGTCCGGCCCGACCCGTCGCGTGAGCCGGAGCTGGCCGCGGCGCTGCACACAGTTCACATGGCCAGGAATCCGTCTCCTGCCTTCGTCAAAGTTGCCACCGCGGAGTCGAACCACCGTCTTCGATCCTTTGCCGGCGTCTCCCCGGGTGCTCTCCGGTTGAGGATTGACGCCGGGGGCTGGGGGCAAAGCCCCATGAACAATCCGGTATTGTCCTTCGTGTCCTTCGTGCCCTTCGTGGTGAAATTGCCCTCGCTTGCGGTCGGTGAAGAGTGGACGACCACGAAGGGCGCGAAGAGCGCGAAGGGGATGTAGGGCGGACGTGCGTCTGGAGGCCACGCGAGGCCGCCAGCCGCACGTTGTTCTGCTCCATGACGATCTGCTCGATCGAGGCGAAATCCTCCTCCACGTCCTCGTCGGCGGGGGCCGTGATCGTCCCGCCCTACTCCGTAGCGCGGGGTGACACGGTCCGACTCCGCCCGGAGGGCGAAGTCGGGCCGTGGCGCACCGGCGTCCAGGGGCCGGCCTGGCGCAGCTCGAAAGACAGCGCCGTGCCCGATCGCGCGACAATGTCCTTGTGAGCAGCGAGGCCGTGCCCGCCGATGCACTGCTGACACAGCAGTGGCACGCCGTCAGGCGGACCCTGGCGCGCCGGTCGGATCGCCGGCCGGCGCGACCGGCCTGCTGGAAGCGACGCTGAACGCCGCGGCGGCGGCAGATGTGGCGTTCCAGGCGTCCTTGCGGACGGTCGTGAAGTGAGACTGCGCGGCAGCGGCCCATCACTTGATGCAAACGGTATGCGCATCGTACCCCTCGCGCCGTGTGCGGGCCTCGAATAATAATCTCACTTGCTATGACGAGATCGGATCGTTATTCTGACAAGGTACCTGTATCATATTCGCCGCTACACTAATGCTGCCGAATGCCGCGGAAGCCGGGCAAGCGTTACGATACGCCCTGAAGCGTGACTTCAGGAACACGCCATGCGACTCTTCGGATTAATCGCCTTCGCCAGCTCCATCGCACTTACCGGAATGGTGTTACTTCGACCCGCGACGACAACGCTTTCAACCGGGCAGGCGTTCTGGCAAGGTTGGCTTGCAGGCTCATTGCTGGCCGGGTCGCTGAGCGTGTGGTTTGATCGACGGCGCAGGCTTCCCGAACGATAAGCCGCCGACTCAAGCGTATGTGCAGACGCGATTCAGCGCCAGGACATTGGGCGCTTCTAATGAGCAATCAGCCAAGCTTTGCAGTCTCCAGCGGTCATTGACCCGGGCGGCTCACCCCGCGCCGATAACGACCTCGGCCGGCCCGTAGCCCGTAGCCCGTCGCGGCCCGCAGGGCCAGCACCGCGGCCCAGAAGTAGTCACCGCGCGTTTGGGCGCCCTGTGACGCCGCCAGCCGCACGTTGTTCTGCTCCGTGACGACCCGCTCGATCGAGGCAAAATCCTCCTGCCGGTCTTCGTTGGCAGCGGCCGTAATCGTCCCGACCCACATCGGCGCGGGGTGGCACCCATCCGAAGTCGTTACAGGCGTCATCCGACCGTGCCGCATTCTTTTCCGTCACGGTGAAATGCACTCACCATCAACCCATGTCTCAGTCCGGTCCAACGACCCGTCCTCGTTCCAGTACCGCCACGTACCATCCTCTTTCCCCTTGTGAAAGTTGCCCTCCTGCTCTTTTGCCCCGTTCCAGTGCCACGCGGTCCATTCGCCTTCATGCTTCCCGTCCGCGCAGTGGAACCGCGCCATCAGGTGTCCACCACCACGGTCCGCGACGGGATACCAGTACGTCCACTCCCCGTTCATCTTGCCGTTTGCCATACTGCCGACTTTCATGATCGAACCGTGCTCGTCACACCCGATATACGGACCCTCTTCTACCCCGTTGACGTACTGCAGTATTTCCGATATCTCGCCGGCCGGCTCTATAAACCACCGGATTTCCGTCCCTTGGCGCACGCCGTTGACGTAGTGGTTCTCCCTCACCAACGCACCTGATATGTGCCACTCCTTTGCTGTGCCATGCAGCGTCCACGATCCATCCGGCTCCCGCTTGCCTTCGGCCCTGCATTTGAGAGCACCATTGCTGTAAAATTGCTCAGTGGTCTGCACGCCCGATCGATCGACCGGGCGCGGCGCTCCGCGGTCACAACCGGATCCGACCGTGATCGTACAACTGCACAGCAGCATCACGGCAACGGTCGCACGCTCCCCGCCGGCGAACACCGGTCCTTCCCGAGTCTGTGTCGTCATCGAATTCTCGCTCATCCTCTCCTCGAAAACTGAACGATTCACAAGAGCTGCGCCCTGACAGGCGACGCACGTAGGCCGGGCCGCCCGGCCGCATGGCCTCGGCTGGCACGTCTTGACGCACTTCGATCCGGTCGAGGCCCCGCGCGACATGTTGGGCCCCGGCTCGTCCGCGCTGCTCGTTCAAAACGCCCATGAACGCAGCAGTCAGGTGCGCCCGGACGCGGAGGGGCGGCCAACGACTTCGGCGCACCCGACGACTTTATCGCGGCGCCAGGCAATCCAGATCAATAGTGACGACGCGATGTGATCCATGCGCCCAAAACACCTATCGCAGTCGAGTACGTGACCAGGAAAGCTGGAGGCACCAGGTCGCGTCCCGCGATTGGGTATTCACCAGTGACCGCGCTCTCTCCGGCAAGAAGAGCGAGTGTTCCCAGCGCACACGCGGTCGCACCCTGAAAAACTGGGCGTTTGCCACTTTTACCCGCAACCAACCCCGCGAAGAGCGGCGCGATCAGCATTGTGACGCCCTTGGCCGCCGGACCGAAAATCGCCAGTTGAGCCAGCCCGTTTGAGATCAGGATGATCAGCAGCGCTTTGAACCACGCCCCGACCCCGAACGAGTGCCTGGCCGTTTCCGCATGCTGATCTGGTCCGCCGATCACCATGTTCGCCCCAGCCTCGGTGTTCCATCGGCACAATCACGAGTCGAAACGACGACGGCCCAGCTCGCCGCACCGCGGCTGGCGCTGGTCGCGTCGCTGCCGTCATGATATCCGCCCGGCCGGGTCGTCGGAACGCCAAGTGCTGCGCACAAACAGGACGACGTCCGCAGGGCGGGCCAGGCTCCGCCCGTGAAGGGGCGATCCATTTGCACGTGCGTCGGGTGAGTCCGAGTTGGCGGGTATGCTGATCCGGGACC
>CAZVRR010000184.1:7841-8375 GCA_964629745.1 uncultured Planctomycetales bacterium
CGAAACGACGACGGCCCAGCTCGCAGAACCGCGGCTGGCGCTGGTCGCGTCGCTGCCGTCATGATAACCGCCCGGCCGGGTCGTTCAAACGCCAGATGCCGCGCCCTGAAGGCGACGTCCGTACGCCGGGCCAGGCCCGGGCCGTGAAGCGACGGCACAGTTGCACGTGCGTCGGGTGAGTCCGAGTTGCCGTGTATGCTGATCCGGGACCGGCATCGTTTTCAGATGACATCTGAGGTAATGCGACTGCCACCGCATTCAGCGTGTGACAATGCAACAACGAACACCGGCTTGCCGGGCGCGGCACGCCGCAGCTTCCTGGCCCCGACAAGCCGCCCCCGTCACGGCCGATCGAAGACGGGTCCACTGGAGAGGAGCGTCCAGTAGCGTCGCGCGGGCGCCTGCAATTTCGCGGCTTCCGACGGCGCAGAATCGCGAGGTGTGCGGCGGGTCGATTCCCGCAGTCCAGTCGCGTCAGCCACTGCCCGGCGCCGGCCAGGTCGGACTGGCCGGGATCACGCGCCGCTGCGGCGT
>CAZVRR010000185.1:0-8367 GCA_964629745.1 uncultured Planctomycetales bacterium
GCGTGTAGCCACGGCGTGCTCCAGGCCCGCGCGCGAAGTCGCCCGGCGCGAGCACCGCTGCTTCGACGCCTTTCGGCACGGCACACAATGCGGCACGACGGACAACCCGGCCGGGTGGTCCGTCGTGCGTGTGTGATGCTCCAGGGTATTTCGTGGCTTGACCGATCCGCCCATCCAGCGTCACGGACGATAGCGAACGTGTCCGCGCCCATGCCCATAACCGTGGTAATAGCCCGCCGTCCGGTAGACCGGCCGGCTGTGCCACGCCGGGCGATAGTAGTGATGGGCATGACCGTAGTAGCCGCCCCAGTATCCGTGGTAGTACGGCCGCGCGTAGCCGTAGTAGCGGGCCGTCGGGTACGTGCGATAGACCACCGGGTACGGGTCCACCACCACCGGGGCGTAATCGTCGTACACGACCACCGCCGGCGCCGGTGCGACGTAGCGCACCGCCGGATAGCAGTAGCGCGGTCCATGGCCGAAGCTGAAGCCGAATCCCCAGCTCCCGGCGAGCGCCGGGCTGGCGCTGAAGAGCACTGCGGCGGCCAATCCGAGCAACCACTTATTGCGAGTCATTGCATGCCACTCCATCTGACCTAGCGCCTCTGATGCGTTCGTCCCTGCTCATCATCAGACGATCCGGGCGGTCGGATTATTCCCGCCACCCTGACGCCAGGATAGACACGCAAGACTCCCGGCGGTTGGCGCAGCCTCACGCGGTAGCGCTCCCGGGGTATTTTGAACGACCCAGATTTTACGAACGCGCCGACCCGCCGTAAGCTCCCGGGCCTGTGAAGGATAGCGAGTTGCCTACGAACCGCGCGGATTTCCAGGTTACAAACCTCCCCTGGCCGGCTGATCCCGCGGCCACAGCGGCCGCTTGGGCCGCGTCCGACGAGTTGGCCTGGCTCGATTGCGCAGCACCGCACCCCTGGCACTCCGGCAGCCGCTACAGCCTCCTCGCGCGCCGGCCGCTGGCACACCTGACGCAGCACGCCGGCGGTGCAGCCGAGCTGCGCGTGGCCGGCCGCACTATCAGCGCGGCGCCGGACGGGTGGGTGCTTTGGCGCAGCGTCCAGGCTCCGCCGACGCCGGAGAAGTTGCCCGGTTGTCCGGGGCCGGGCTGGATCGGCTATGTCGGGTTTGAAATGGCCCGATATCTCGAACGGCTGCCGGCCTCGCATGACGACACGCTCGACCTGCCGCTCCTGCGCATGGCCTTTTGTGATCGGGTCGTGCTGCTGGATCACTCGGCCCGGCGGTGCTGGGGACTTCGTGCGGTACGCCTGCCGGAGCCGTTCGCATCCTGCGCGGCCCGGCATGACGACGACTGGCTGGCCGCCTGGTCCGGCGCCGTGCGGGCGCCGCGTGAGTCCAGCGAGGCCTGCCCGCGCCTCGTGTACGAGATGCCGCGACAGGTATTCGAGGATGCGGTGCGCCGAGCGCTCGACTACATCGCGGCCGGCGACATCTACCAGGTCAACCTCGCCCAGCGGCTGCGAATCGAGAATGTCGGCGATGTGTTGGCGCTCTACGCCGCGGGTCGCGCGGCGAATCCGGCCCGCTACGGAGCGCTGCTGCGCTGGGGCGATGCCGCGGTTCTCTCCTTCTCGCCCGAACTGTTCCTCGAAACGCGCGGTGCCGCCGTCCTGACCAGGCCAATCAAGGGCACGCGGCCCCGCAGCGGCGAGTCCCTGGCCGACCGCGCCCGCCGCCGCGAGCTGCTGACCTCGCCGAAGGAAGCGGCCGAGCTGGCGATGATCATCGACCTGCACCGCAACGACCTGGGGCGCGTCTGCGTGCCCGGCAGCATCCGAGTCCCGCGCCGCCGGCGGCTCGAGGCGCATCCGAGCGTATTTCACACGGTGGCGGACGTGGTCGGTACCCTCGCGCCCGGCCGCACCCCACTGGACCTGCTGGCCGCCTGCTTTCCCGCCGGCTCGGTCACCGGCGTGCCGAAGATCCGGGCACTCCAGATCATTGACGAGTTGGAGCCGGTCGCGCGGGGCGTGTACACCGGCGCCGTGGGCGCCCTCGGCCTCGATGGCCAGATGACGTTTAACGTCGCGATTCGCACCGTGCAGGTGCGCGGCAACGGCGCATCGCTGCACGTGGGGGGCGGGATCGTCGCCGAATCGCAGCCCGCCGCCGAGTATGACGAGACGCTGGCAAAAGCCCAGGGTATCCTCCGTGGCGTGCTCGGCCGCCAGGTTGCGGAATCGCCGGCCCTGGAGGCGCTGCGCTAGGGAGTTGCCCATGACGGAATGGGCGTGCGTGAACGGAAACCTGCTGCCTGCGGACGAAGCGCACGTCAGCATCTTTGATGCGGCGCTGATGCAGGGAGTCGGCCTGTTCGAGACGTTGCGGGCGTATCGCGGACGACTCTTCCGGCTCGAACAGCACCTCGACCGCCTGGCACAGTCGGCGCGTGACCTGGGCTGGGCGCAGCTCCCCGACGCCGACGAGCTGTCGGACCAGGTCCGGCGGCTGCTCGCCCAGACGCCCGGGCAGGATGCGCGCGTGCGCGTAACAGTCTCCAGTGGTTCGCTGCGCGCGACGCGGAACGATGCGGCGCAACTGACGACCTTCATCACCGCGAGCCCCGGCGGCTCGTATCAGCCGGAGTACTACAAGACGGGCGTGGGGGCGACCGTCTCCCGCTGGTGGCACAATCCGCGCGACCCGACGGCCGGCCACAAGACCACGAGCTATTTCGCCCGGCTGGCCGGGCTGCGCGACGCCCACGCCGCCGGCGCGTTCGAGACCCTGTGGTTCACACCCGACGGCGCGCTGGCGGAAGGCTCGATCAGCTCGGTCTTCCTGGTCCAGGCCGGCGCGCTGCGCACGCCGCCGCTGGACATCCCGATCCTGCCCGGTATCACGCGTGCGGCGGTGATCGAGGAGGCGGCGCGCCTGGAGATCCCCGTGCACGAGGCGCGGTTGACCATCGAAGACGTGCGCGGCGCAGACGAGCTGTTCGTGGCCAACAGCATGATGGAAGTCATGCCGATCGCGCGCCTGGATACCGCCCGCATCGGCATCGGTGCGCCAGGCGAGATTACTTCGCGACTGGCCGCGGCCTATGCCGCCCTGGTCGCCCGGGAGTGTGGACTTGGCCAAGAAGATGCCCGCTGAGGCGGCGGCCCCAATCGATGCCGGGCGGGCGCAAATCGCTGCGCTGTACGATGCCCTGGACGGGATTGCCCCGTTTGGCCTCGCCGCCGACTGGGACAACGTCGGGCTGCTCGCGGGCGCGCGGCATTGGCCCGCGGCGCGGATTCTGCTCGCAATCGATCTGACAGATGCGGTCGCCGGCGAAGCGCTCGAGCGCGGCTGCGATGCCCTGGTGCTCTATCATCCGCCGATCTTCAAGGGCATTCGCGCGATCACGTCGGAGGCGGAGGCACCGACGCGCCGCCTGCCGGAGCTGCTGCGCGCGGGGATTTCGCTCCTCGCGCTGCACACAGCGCTGGACGCCGCCGACGGCGGAACCAACGACGTGCTGCTCGACTTCTTTGCGCCCGTCAGCCGCCGACCGCTTGAGCTGTCCGTGGCGCAGGGCCGCCACCTGAAGCTCGTCGTGTTCGTGCTGCCCAACGAGGTCGACGCGCTGCGCCGCGCGCTTTCCGCCGCGGGCGCCGGCGTCATCGGCCACTACGGTGAATGCAGCTACGTGGTCGCCGGCCAGGGCACGTTTCGCGGCGACGAGACGACGAACCCGACCGTCGGCCGCAAGCTCGAGCTGGAGCACGTCGACGAACTGCGGCTGGAGATGATCGTGCCGCGCGCCCGGCTCGGCGACGTGATCCGCGCCCTGTACGCCACGCACTCCTACGAGGAACCGGCGTTCGACCTCTACCCCCTGGACGAGGTCCCCGCGCGCGGTACGGCCGGAATGGGGCGCGTCGGTCTGCTGGCCCGGCCGCTGCGCGGCGACCGCCTGCTGCGCAAGGTGGCGGAACACGTTGACCCGGCGACGGTGCGGTCGGTCGGCGATCTCAAGCGGCCGTTCCGGTCCGTGACGGCGGCGGCCGGCAGCTTCGGCGTGCGCAGCTTCCGCGACCCGGAGTCGCTCGTGGTCACGGGCGAATTGAAGCATCACGATGCGCTCGAGTTGGTCAGACGTGGTGTGGCGGCGCTCCTGCTCGGCCACTGGGGCAGCGAGCGACCGGCGCTCGATCGTCTGCGGTCGCGGCTGGCCGAACGCATGCCGCACTCGAGCGTGGAAATCGCGACCACCGACCGCGATCCGTTTGCAGTCTTCTCCACGAAATGAGTACGCCACGCGTCACTTCTGGGACGAGCGGTACGCACCCCGCGCGGCTGAACGTGCCATCCATGCTGCCCGTGCGCGGCGGCTTGCCGCCACGCTTGCGCGTACGGCTGGTAGTGCTGCTCTTCATCGTCGCCGGCGTGTGGCGGGCGGTGATCGCGACGTCGATGCCGTGCATCGCCCGTGACAGCGTCACGTTTTGTGAATATGCCCGGGACCTCGGCCAGCGCGGGACGGCATACCTGCGCGAACCCACGACACGCCAGCATCCGCTCTATCCCGCGCTGGTGCTCGGTGCACAGCGCGTCGCGCGGCTGACCGGCATGCCGGAGAACCCGCGCACGTGGATCCGCGCCGGGCAGGTCGTCTCCTGGCTGGCCGGAATGTGCGTGGTGGCACTCGCGGGGGTGGTCACGCGGCGACTGGTACGCGAACTGGAGCTGCCGGTCGATGCGCAGGTGGCGGGCACGATCGCCGTCGCCCTGGCCGCCATCCTGCCGCTGGGGGTGGAACTGTCCGCCGAGGTGATGTCGGATGGCCTGCATGCGGCGCTCTACCTGCTCGGGGCGTGGTGCATGTTGCGGATGACGCGACTGCGCGAAGCCGCGGGCAGCGGGCTCGCCGCCGGCCTGGCGTTTCTGACGCGGCCGGAGGGCGCCGTGCTGGTCATCGGCGGCACCGTGGCGGCCCTCGCGGCGCGCGGCAGCGCCTGGCGTGCCCGGATCGGTCGCGCGGCGATTGTCGCCGGCGTGTTCCTCGCCTGTGCTGCGCCGTACTGGATGTTGACGGGGTCGCTTTCGACAAAGAAGAACCCCCTGGACTGGCTGCGTGAAGCCGGCGCCGCCGCCACGTTTGAAGCACCGCAGGCCGCGATTCTCGCGAAGCTGGACCTGCTGAATCTGCCTTGGTGGGCGCTGCTGCCCTGGGCGCTGTACACGCTGCTGCGCGCCGGGCGCGTGATTGTGCCGCTGGCCGCGATTCCCGCGCTGATCCACGTGCGGCGCAGGCTGTTCGGACGAGTGCTCGCCGGCTGGACCACTTGCCTGATACTGCACCTGGCGCTCACCTTGGCGCTGTTGGACCGCGAAGGGTACCTGGCCCCACGCCACCTGCTCGTGGTTGTGCTCCTGCTGCTGGCATTCTCGGCGACGTTTTTCGCATGGAGCATCGCGCAGTGGGCACAGCGCGGCTGGCCGCGCAGCGCGGGATTCGCGTTGCTGATCGCGCTGGCGGTGCCGCTGGCCGGGTATGCCCTGCGCCTCCCGAATGCCAACGACCGCTACCTGGTGGAGGCTGCCGACGCACTGGCCGAGCAGGACCCCCTGATCCGGGGCGGCAGGATTCTGTGTGCTTCCAGCCCGCGGCGCACGGTGTTCTACGCGGGCGCCGCGTGGATTCCCTGGTATGAAACTCCCGGCCGGCCCGAGCGGCTGGTGCGCCGCATCCAGCAGGAACGCCCGGATTACTTCATCATTGAAACGGGCACGGGTTTCGAGCGCGAGGGACACGACGAGGTCGTTCAGGCGCTGCTCAGCGCCGAGCCGCTGGGCCCCCACTTCGGCCGCATATACCGGCGCACCATCCCCGGCGGCGTCCTGCACGCGTTCCAGTTCCGCTGGTGAGCTCCCCCCGGTCGGACACGCCTCGACGCACCCCGGCGCGCCGGATACAGTGCTGCCGGATACGGATTCCTATGCCCCGATCACGGCGCCACTACATCTTCCACCCGCTCACCCCGCCGCGCTGGCCCGACCTGGAGCAACTGTTCGGCCCGCGCGGCGCCTGCGGCGGCTGCTGGTGCATGTGGTGGCGACGCAGCGCACGCGAATTCGCGCGCGACAAGGGGCCGCGCAACCAGCGTGCGCTGCGGGATCTCGTCCAGTCCGGCACGGAACCCGGGATCCTCGCCTACGACGGTGACGCGCCCGTTGGCTGGTGCGCCCTGGCTCCGCGCCAGGACTACCCGCGCCTGCTCGGGTCGCGAATCCTGGCCCCCGTCGACGACCGGCCCGTCTGGTCGATCACGTGCCTGTTCGTCGCGCGCACGCATCGGCGGCAGGGGTTGTCCGTCGCGCTGCTGAAAGCGGCGCTGGAGTACGCCCGCAAGCGCGGGGCAATGACCGTGGAGGGCTACCCGTTTGAGCCGCGCACGGCGGACGCGCCGCCGGCGTTCGTGTGGACCGGCGTGACGAGCGCCTACCGCGCCGCCGGTTTTCGCGAGGTCGCCCGCCGCTCCCGTTCCCGCCCGATTATGCGGAAGAACCTGCGACCGGCCCGGGATCGGTCCAGGCAGCGATAGGAGCCGCGATGCAATCCGGACAACCATCGCTGCACCTTGTCTCGCTGGCCGCCGTCACGTGGGATTTCAAGCTGCTCGGTCGCACGCGCATGCTCGCGCAGGCGTGGGCGCAGGCCGGGCAGCCCACCACGTTCGTGCAGGTGCCCTCGTGCCGGACGGGGCTACAGCGAGCGCGCTGCGGCGCCGTGCAGGACGGACCGGTGCCCGTCGTCCGCCCCTGGCCTGCACTCCCGGCACGCCTTTGGAACGTCGCGCCCGCCCGTCTGCTGCATTCGCTGACCCGACGGCACGCTCGCGAACTGAGACGCCGGCTCGACAACCTGCTCGACTGGCAGACCGCGGCCGCCCTCGTCGTTTCGCCGGTCTGGACGCCCTGGCTCGAGGAGCTGCCCTTTCGCCATATCGTCTACGACTGCATCGATGACCTCGCGGTCCATGTGCCGCGTCCCGCCCTCTCCGAGCTCTATCGGCGTTGGGAAGAGGCCTTGATTGCGCGGTCTGCGGCGGCGGTCGTGGTCGCCACGCGCCTGGCGGACGACCTCCTGCGCCGCCGGCCGGGCCTGCCGATTCGCACGATACGCAACGGCGTCGACGCGGATGGTTTCCGCCTGGCGGCCGTGCGCTTGCCGCGACCGGCCGACCTGCCCGACAACGGTCGCCCGCTGATCGGCTTCGTCGGTGCGCTGTACGAGTGGATTGACTGGGAGTTGATCGAACGCACCGTACGCGCGTCGCCGCATTACGATTTTGTCTTTGTCGGTCCGCACGACGGGCGAAGCGAAGCGCGTCGCCTGGGCGGCCTGGGCAACGTGCACCTGCTGGGCTACCGGCCGTACGCGGCGGTGCCGGCCTACGTGCAGGCGTTCGATGTCTGCTGGGTGCCGTTCAAGCCGGGCGACGTGGCCGCCGCCGCCAATCCCGTGAAGATCTACGAGTACCTCGCGCTCGGCAAGCCGGTGGTCACCACGCCGGTCGCGGACACGGAGAGCTTCGGCCGGCTGGTCGAAGTGGTGCAGACGGCGCGCGACGCCGTCGCCGCCGTCCGCGCGCTGGTCTCCCACGCAGCTCGCGACGGCAACGAGCGCATCGCGTTTGCGCGCGCGAATTCCTGGGCCTCGCGCGCCGAGGCTTACGTGGAATTCGTGAGCAGCCTGTCCTGAACGTCGCCCTTCACCCGTTTTCCGGCGGGCGGGTGCGACAACGCCTTGACAGTCGCGTTCGGTTTCTGTAAGGTAATCCCTGTCGAGCCGAAGGTTTTCAGGGAGATGCAAATGAGCAGCCACGTGCCCCCGACGCCGGAGGGCTACCACACCGTCACGCCGTCGCTGGTCGTCAAGGACGCGGACGCGGCGCTGAAGCTGTACCAGCGTGCGTTCGGGGCCGAGGAGACCATGTGCCTGCGGGCGCCGGACGGCCGGATCATGCATGCCGAAGTAAAGATCGGCGACTCCCGGATCATGCTCAGCGGTGAGTGGCCCGACCATGGCATGAAAGCGCCGGCGCCGCACCATCATTCCGGCGGCCTGCACATTTACGGCCCCGACGTCGATCGCGCGTACCAGCGCGCCCTGGACGCCGGTTGCCAGTCGATCATGGCACCCGCAAACATGTTCTGGGGCGATCGTTTTGCCAAGGTGCTGGACCCGTTCGGACACGTCTGGGGACTGGCCACGCACATCGAAGAGGTATCACCCGAGGAGTGTGCCCGCCGGGCCGCGGCCTGGAAGCCGTAGCCGGCCGCCGGTGCCACGGCCACCTCGTGCCAGTGCCACGGCTGTGTCAGCAGTATCTTCTG
>CAZVRR010000186.1:0-8364 GCA_964629745.1 uncultured Planctomycetales bacterium
CAGGCAGCCCGAGAGACTGCCGCTGTCATGGATCGTGACGATATGCGGGTGCTGCAACCCGGCCAGGATCTGAACCTCGCGCTCGAACCGCGCGCGCTGCGCGGCTCCGGCCAGCGGGCCCAGGTGCAGGAACTTGACTGCCACCCGCCGGCCGGTCGATTTCTGGACCGCCTCGTATACGACACCTTGACCGCCACGGCGCAGTTCCCGCACGAACTCGTAATTCGGCAGTGCGGCGCTGCGCAGGGGATCCGCGGGCGGCGCCGCGCACGCGCGAACCGCATGGCGCGCCGCGCCTTCGCGGACGCGCCGGGCCTGCCGGCAGGCGGCGTCGATCAGCTCGTCATCACGGGAATCCGACATCTGGTCTGTGCTCGTTACGCCGAGATCACATTCCCCAAGCGCCGCGGCGCGCGCGCCGTCACGGGCTGTCGCTGAAAAATCGGGATTGCCCGCCCATCAGTTCCCGTAGTCGGTCATGCGCCCGCGCCCGCAGCATGAAGATCGCGCCGGTGCTGCGGCCCAGCAGGCGCGCGACCTCGGGCGCGGCCAGTTGATCCAGGTCCAGAAAGCGCACTACGGTCTGATAGTCGTCGGGCAGGGCCAGCAGCGCGGATTCGAGGGCCAGGTGCACCTCGCACTGGGCCAGTTGCTGACCCGCCGTCGTCGTGGTGCAGCCCAGTGTCTCAAGCAGCGCGGTACGCGAGTCCGTTGCGCCCGCCGCGGCTTCGAGCTGGTGCTGGGGGCGGCCGCGCTTCTGCCGACCCAGTCCGCGCAAGGCATCGCGGAGATTGTTCAGCGCCATGCGCTTGAGCCAGGCTGCGAATGCGCCGTCACCCCGCGGCACGAAGCCGTCGATGCGCAGGAACGCCTCGAGGTAGGTGACCTGCATCACGTCGTCGCTGTCCAGCAGGCGGCGCCACTTGCGGGAAAGCTGCTGTTCGACCAGGGCCCGCGCCGCCGGGCCGTGCCGGCGCAGCAGCGCGGTGAGGGCATCCGGATCGCCGGCGCGCGCCTGGGCGACCAGCTCCTCCTCCGCGACGGCGAGCGGATCACGCGGCGCCATGATTTCGCATCCACAGAGTACGTTCGGCCGAACCACCGGATTCTATCCGCGGGAAGCGGCCTCTCCCCGGGGTGCTCGACCGCCGGTGGGAGTCGGCCGGCGGGTAAAAGGCGGTCAGGTGGGGTCCCCGGCGCTGTTGCCCGCCCGCGGGCCGGTGCGGTGAACGAATTTATCCGCAGCGCGTGAGGTACGGCCATGGACGGCGCTAGAGCCCCCGGGTGTTCGGTGCGTCGCGGACCCGGGCAGCGTTGCCCGCGGCCGCGACGGCAGCGTCGCAGATAAGGAGGTTTTCCATGACTCGCCCGCTGCTCATCCTGGGGGGGCTCTCGTTGGCTGCCACGGCCGCTTTCGGACAGGACTGGAATCGTCAAATCACCGGCATCGCCATCACGCCGGGCGAGGCCGGCCTGCACGACGTGCACGTGGCCTGGACGTTTTCCGTCGGCCCCAGCAGCGTTCCGCTCAACCTGGGCGTCGTGATCGAGCTGCGCCGCAACGGCATCACCTACGCCGCGCAGCCGCACGATGTGCAGATCGCCGGCGGCTCGGGCATCTGCGGCCCGGGCAAGGGCTGCGCCGGGTCGTGCGGCAGCAGCACGATCGATGGTCTGGCCAACGACCTGTTCTGCGTGCCGGACGAATGCGATTGCCGGCCGCTGGACCTCACTTCCACGTTCTACGGCGTCGACCTGCAGCCCGGCGACCAGGTGAGCGCGACGCTGTTTCCCGGATCGGGTGCCCTGCCCGAGCCGGATCCCGCGGGCGACACGCGCAGCGCCTCATTCGATGGCGACCCGCAATACTGGGATCGCGCGGTCACCGGCGTCGCGGCGCTGCGCACGGGAGAAGACATGTACGACATCTACGTCGGTCTGCACTTATATTCGCGTTACGACGCGGAGGACGGGCTGGCGTCGGAGCTCTTGCTCCTGGTGAACGGCGCTCCGCTCTGGCAGACGTTCAGCCCGTTTGACGATTTCACGATCGCGGCGTGCCCGTCCGGCTGCATGAGCAGTTGTGCCTTCGATTCGGACGGCCTGCCGCGCGGTCAGTGCGAGATCATCGGCGAGCCCCCGGAGCCCTGGATGAATCCGCCGTGCCCGTGCGCGACGTACTATGGCGTGGTGGTGCCGGGCGTCGTGCTGGTGCCGGGCGACGAAATTTCCGTGATCTTGCGGCCGGCGCCCGGCGCGCTGCCGGAACTGCCCGTGCCGGGGTTCATGCTGGACGACGGATTCGCCGGGCCGCTGCTCTTGCTGGGTGATCTGAACTGCGATGGCGCGCTGAACGCGTTTGACGTCGATCCGTTCGTGCTGGCCCTGACGGACCCCGATGGCTACGGCGCGGCGTATCCCGCCTGCGACCGCCTGCTGGCGGACGTCAACGGCGACGGGGAAGTAAATGCGTTTGATATTGACGCGTTTGTGGGGCTGCTGACGGGGTAGGAAAGGGATCGAGGGAACGTGCCACGGTCGACTCGGCCGTGGCACGTCATTCATCTGAAGAGCAGTGCGACGGGGATTCTCTATTCACCCGCCAATAACATCACGAATGGATGGATATCGAACGCATCCACCTGGCCGTCGCCGGTGACGTCCGCGTCGGCCGGACCGACCGCGGCATTGAACTGCTCCGCGGTCAGCGTGATCGTCGCGACATCCGCGTCGCCGGCCGCCGGGCAGTTGCGCCCGTCGGGCATGCACAGCCGGCCCAACGGGGTGCCATTCAGATTCACGTCCAGCCACTCGGCGAGCGCGCCGAGGTCCGCGCTGGCCGCGATCACGATGGCGACTCCGCTGGCCGCGGTCGGCGCCGGCGCGCTCGCGTGGGGGGGCGGTTCCGGCGAAGTATCCTTTGACTTCTCGCTGGGGCGGGGATAATATAAACCTAAACGTGTTGGTTTAGATTGATCGCGAGGCAGCGAAGATGAACGGCTCGCCGCAGCCAGAGGTCGAACCGCCCTCCGCCTATCCGGCCATGACGCACCCGCCGCTGAAACGCCACCGGGCGCTGGTCCCGCTCTCGCGCGAACACTTCAATGGCCTCGTTCAGGCCCGCCGGCTCCGGGCGGCGGCCGACGCCGGACCCGACGAGCGCCGGCAGGCCGGGGCTGACTTCCTGGCACACTGGTCGGCCGAGATGTCCGACCATTTTGATGACGAGGAACGCCTGCTCGGACCGCTGCTCGGTGCAGCCGACCGGCGCCGGCTGCTCGCCGAACATGCCCGGGTGCGCGCGCTGGCCGAGCAGGTCAGGATACACGACGCGCGCGTGGTGCCCACCGCCGAGTGCCTCCGCGCGCTCGGCACGCTGCTCGAGGAACACATCCGCTGGGAAGAGCGCGAGGTGTTCGAGCGGCTGCAGCGTGAAGCCGACCCGACCGCCATGCAAGCGCTCGTGCCCGCGGCCATGAGGATAGAACACCTGCGCCCCGGGGCCGCGCCCCGGCCGCGCAGCACCGTGGAGGCGACCGGCTCATGTACACCGTAGCCCTGCCGCCCGCGCCCGCGTCGCCCGCGCTGGCGCCGGCGATGATGATTCCCGACCTGCTGCGCAGCCGACCCCATCTCCGGGCGGTGTTCGATCGTTACGGGCTGCGCGGATGTGGCGGGCCACATGGACCGGCGGAGACGATTGCCTACTTCGCCCGGCTGCATGGGGTCGACGTCGATCGCCTGCTCGATGAATTGAAAGCGGCCGACCGCGCGCCGCGGCCGGTGACCGAAGGGACCGCGACAGGAGGCTGGGCAGACCGGCTCTATGCGCCGTTCTTCAAAGCCGGGATCGCGGTGGCGCTGACCGCCGGCGCGGTCTGGGGCGCCATTCTCCTGTGGCGCATTGCCCTGTCCGGATCCTTCACGGCGATCTCCATTCATGACGTGAATGCCCACGGCCACGCGCAGATCTTCGGCTGGGTCGGCCTGTTCGTGATGGGGTTCGCCTACCAGGCCTTCCCGCGCATGCGCCATGTCGAACTGTGGCGGCCCGGGCTCGCCTGGCTGACTTGGGTCCTGATGCTGGTCGGCCTGGTGGCCCGCAGCATCGGCGAGCCACTGCATGATCTGCCCGCCATGCGCTTCGCGGCCGTGGGCGGGGCAGTCGCCGAACTGGTCGCGATCGGGCTGTTCGCCCTGGTCATCGCGCGCACCGTTGGGCGCAGCGGCGCGCCGCGGGACCGGACCGATGCATACGTCTTCGCGGCGATCGGGCTGTTCCTCGTGCAGGCTGCCGGCGAGCTGGCCCTGCTGCTCGCGACGACCGGCGCCGCGTCGCGCGTCGCGCTGCTCGGCGTGATCGCCACCTGGCAGGCGCCGCTGCGCGACATCCAGATTCACGGGTTCGCGCTGCTGATGATCCTGGGCGTCGGGCTCCGCATGTTCCCGGCCCTGTTTGACCTGCCGGCGCCCCGTGCGAGCCTGGTCCGCCGCGGATTCTTCCTGCTGCTGGCCGCGCTCGCGGGGGAGGTCGGCTTCTTCCTGCTGATGCGCACCACCGGCAGCCATGCATGGGGCGGTCCGCTCTATCTGTCCATCCTGCTGCTGGCAGGCACCTGCACCGCATTGACGGCACGCTGGCTCAAGCCGCTCCACGCCGCGCCGGCGGAACGCAGCCGCAAGTTCGTTCAGGCCGGCGCTGCCTGGCTGAACATCTCGATGCTGCTGCTGGTGCTCGCGCCGCTCTACGTGTTCGTGCTGTTACCCCTCGCGCCCTGGCTCTCCGCTTCGGGCGCGCGTGCTGTTTCGATCGGGTTTTCGCACGCGTACTACGGCGCGATCCGGCACGCCGTCACCGTCGGCTTCATCAGTCTCACCATCCTCGGCATGGCCGCAAAGGTGGTTCCGACGCTGAACGGCGTGGATCCCCGGCGGCTGCGGCCACTGTGGCTGCCGTTCCTGCTGGTCAACGCCGGCTGTGCGCTGCGCGTGTCGCTCCAGATCGCGACCGACCTGGCGCCCCTGGCCTACGCGCTGGTGGGCATCAGCGGCGTGCTGGAAGTGCTGGGCATCGGCCTGTGGGGCGTGCACCTGTGGCGCATCATGAACGGCTGGGATCCCGCGGCGCTCCCCGCACGCGACGCCGCGCCGCCGGCCCGGATTTCCGCCGACGATTACCCCGGCCGCATCGTGGACTGGTACCCCGCCGCGCTGCCCGTCTTGCTGGCGCACGGCTTTACACCGCTGGCCAATCCGGTCCTGCGTCGCACCCTCGGCCGCACGGTCACGCTGCGGACGGCGGCGGCGCTGCGCGGGATCGATCTGGACGAGCTGCTCGGCGCGCTGAACCAGGCGATTCGCGAGCCGGCCCATGGCCCGCGCGAACTGCCGGTTCTCTCGGCGTGATCTCGGAACCGGCGCAGGAGCCGGTCCGCTGGGTAAAAACAGGAGATAATGACATGCATGCAAACCCCTCGTTTAAGAAGCTGGTATCGGGTGCCCTGATCGGGGGCTGGCTGCTGCTGGGCGTTTCCACGGCCGCGGCCCATTGTGACGGCCTGGACGGACCGGTGGTCCTCTCCGCGCAGAAGGCCCTGGAGTCGGGCGACGTGAACCGGGTGCTGATCTGGGTCCCGGCCGCCGACGAAGCGGAAATCAAGCAGGCCTTCACGCTGACGCAATCCGTCCGCACGCTCAGTGCCGACGCGCAAAAGCTCGCGGATACCTGGTTCCTCGAGACCCTCGTGCGCGTCCACCGCGCGGGCGAGGGGTTTGCGTACACCGGCCTGAAACCCGCCGGCCGCGACATCGGGCCGGCCATTCCCGCCGCCGACCGCGCCGTCGAGAGCGGAGCGCTGGACGAGGTGCTGAAGCTGCTGCCACCCGCCGGCCACGAGGCTGTCCAGGCGCACTTCGCCGATGTCATGGCCAAGCGCGATTTTCCGACGGCCGACGTCGAGGCGGGCCGGCAGTGGGTGGCGGCCTACGTGAAGTTCGTCCACCTGGTCGAAGCGCAATACACGAACACGGGCCACGCGCACGGCGGCTGTGAAAAGCACGGTGCGGCCCGGCCGTGAGCGCGCTGCCGCCCCGGCGCGCGGCATTCACGATGCGCCGTCCGGCTGCATCAGGCGCCGCACCTGCAGGAAATCTTCATACATCTGGTGAAACACCCGGCGGCGCGCGTCGTGGTAGGCCGCCACGGCGCCGCCGGCGGGTGATAGCACCTGCCCGGTTTGCGTCATCGCGGCCATCGCGGCAAACACGTCCGGAAAGTCGCCCGCCGCCACGGCGGCGAGGATCGCCGACCCCAGCAGCACGGCCTCCGGTTCGCGCGGCAGGACGAACTCGCAATTGCACGTGTCGGCATGCTCCCGCAGGAAGACGGGGTTCTTCGTGTCACCGCCGCATGCGAAGATGCGCCGAATGCGATAGCCGTGCGCGTTGAGGGCTTCGAGAATGTGGCGGGTGCCCTGCGCGATGGCCTGGATCGTGGCGAGGTACACAAGCGCCAGGTCATCGAGGCTCTCCGACAGTCGCAAGCCGCTGATCACGCCGCGCAGGCTCG
The DNA here is from genome assembly GCA_964629745.1 of uncultured Planctomycetales bacterium. Lineage (GTDB taxonomy): Bacteria > Planctomycetota > Phycisphaerae > UBA1845 > Fen-1342 > JAAYXS01. The sequence goes on from CAZVRR010000186.1 coordinate 6,569, forward strand.
CATCGGCGCGCGGCGAACGATTGCCGTGGAAGTAGGGCAGCACGTGTAACTCGCGCGTGGCCAGGGCGGGAAAGGGCAGGGATTCCGCCAGGCGCGCCAGGCGCGCGTTCAGCAGGGCATAGACGGTCTGCCCGCTTGCCCGCGCCTCGCGTTGCAGCTCGGCGCCGCGCGCGTGGGCGCCGATCACGTGGTCGATCAGCGCCCCCGTGGCGGATTGCCCGCCCTCGGTGAGCCACATCCCGGGAACCATGGCGGAGAAGTAGGGGCCCCAGATGCCCGGCACGAACCGGGGCTCCGCGGACACCGCCATGTGACAGCTCGACGTGCCGCCGATCAGCGCCAGGCGTTCGTCGAATTCGGCCGTCTGCGGTGCGCGCCCGGCCACGGCGGCGCCCAGGACGCCCAGCCCGCCGGCATGCGCGTCGATGATGCCGACACTCACGGGCGTGCCGCCGACGAGTCCGAGCTCCTGCGCCGCCGCTTCCGTCAGGCCGCGTCCCACCGGTTCGCCCATGGGTCGCACGCGTGTGCCGATCCGCCGAAAGCCTTCGACCGCCAGTTCGCCCAGCCCGACGTGCCGGAAGTACGACGCATCCCAGCGCCCTACGCTGCCCGGAACCTCCGGCGGCTCATGCCCGAGGTAGGTCCACTTGCACACGGTCGTGCACAGCGAACGCGTGTCGTCGCCGGTCGCGCGGTACGTGAGGAAGTCCGGGAGATCGAGAAAGCGTGCCGCACGGCGCCAGGCCTGCGGCAGCTCCTCGCACAGCCACAGCAGCTTGGGCGTCTGCATCTCGGGCGAAATGCGGCCGCCCACGTACTTCAGCACCGCGTGCCCGGCGGCATTGATGCGTTCCGCCTGCGCCGCCGCGCGGTGATCCCTCCAGACCATGACGTCTTGCGCCGGTTCCCCGCCCGGGCTCACCGAGACGTGGCGGTCGCCCCGGTCGAGCACGACGAGCGAGCAGGTCGCGTCGAAGCCCACGCCGCGGACATCCTCCGGCCGGGCCTCCGCCTCGGACAGGGCCTGCCGGACTGCGGCACGCACCGCGCGCCAGATGTCCTCAGACGACTGCTGCACGAAATCCGGTTGCGGCCGCCAGGTCTGAATATCGCACGTGCCCAGGCCCCGCCGGGTCCCCTGTGCGTCGAACAACGCGGCCCGCGCACTGCCGGTGCCGACGTCGATTCCGAGGTAGAGCCGATCATTTCGTTGCGCGCCCATGGCGGAGTCCCGAATTGTCCAGCCGGTCTACGGATTCCCCCACACGCGCACACCGAAGCCCAGTTCCTGTGACAGGGCGACGAGCTCGCCGCAGATGTCCCCGTAGGCAACCGCCACGTGATTGCTGAGGTAGTGAGCCATCAGCGTATCCCGGCGGATGCCCAGGTCGGCAGCCATGAATGGCCACTGCGGATTCGTTCCGTTCCACCAGGCATCCCGCACCGCGGTTGGGAGCTTCAGCGCTTCGCCGCGCCCGATGTCCATCCAGAGGCGGCCGGCCTTCAGATAGGTGCGCGCCCACGTCAGCGGACCCGGCAGGCTCTCGCCCGCAAACGTTCCGCCCGGCACCGGGAAATAGCCCGCCGGTTGGCGCCAGGAGTGCACTCCCCTGAGCGAGTGTGGGTCATGGTTGAAGGCGTAGGCGCTGCACGAGCCGCTATTGAGCAGGACCCACACGAACCGGCCGGCGTGTTCGCCGCCCCAGCGCACGTCATGGAAGATGACGCAGGGATTCAGGCCCTTCGCTTTCAGCAGCCGCTTCATCAGCTCCATCGGGACCAGGTTGCCCTGG
>CAZVRR010000187.1:0-3966 GCA_964629745.1 uncultured Planctomycetales bacterium
ACAGAACCTCCGCAAAGTCCACTTCGTCGCCGGGATCCTCCGGATTGATGTCGTAGACGTAGTGCGCGCGCTCGTGGGGCAAGTCGTACCAGCCGACCACCGCGCTGCCAAGCAGGTTGATGTTTTCGAACGACGCTTCACGCCAATAGTCGTCCAGGCTCGGGTGCGGCCCCAGCGCCTGGGTTTCAAACCAGACCGGCTGCTCCGGCGTGCTTTCGTCGTCTGAGAAGCGGAGCAGGATCCACACGTACGGCTGCGAACCGGTGACGCGGAAACGGTCTGCGTCATCCCGATCCGCCTCTCGTTCGAGCGCGAGAGACTGCACGGCGACGGGCAAACGGACCTCGTCCGGCAATTGACCTCGGACTACAACACGCTGCCAGTTGAGCGCCCAGGCTCCGCCCGCCCGGTCCATCTCGCGCGAGTCGACGCGCAGCTCCCGCGTGACTCCATCGTCGCCGAAGAGCAGGTAGCGGACCCGGGGATGCCCGCCCGCAAGCGGTAACGGATCGCCCCAGAGGAACTGCAGAGTGCCAGTCAGCGTGACGGGTTGGCCCGCGTCACTTTGCCCGGCGGAAGACCGGGTCGCGCCGATTGCCAGACTGAGGACCGCTGACACCAGCGCGATGTTGAGGCTGAGCACACGCATGCACATTTCACGTCTCCTGATCGCGTACTTACTGGAGACTCACCAGCATGAGCACGAGCCCCTGCCCTTCGCCGAGCGCGGTCATCGCCTTGCCGAGAACCGCGCCGTGGGCTTGACCGTGGTCAGCAACCCTCATGGCGTGGCCGGCCCGGTTCGACGTGGTCAGCAGGTCGCCCGGCTGAATGGCACCCTGCGACGCATCGGCCCATACGTACACGCGGCCTGTCAGCGCCACCGGGTGCTGCCCGTCCGCAAGCGTGTCGTGCTGGCCCATCAGCATGCCGGGCTGCACGCCGCCAGCCCCGCTGATGACGCCGGCAACGGTTCGGTCGTACGCCCGGGTGCTCGGGGTCAGCTTGCCGGGGTTGGCCGGGTCGATACACACGACCATGCCCGGCTGCGCCTCGGCGGCGAGGACCTCGCCCGCGCTGCTCTGAATGTCGAACTGCTCCGACAGGTCCGAACCGCCGTTGATCTGGAGCACGCTGACGTGGGTCCTGCCGTCGTTTTCAACGCGGAAGACCAGGTCGCCGCCCGTGGTTCCGCTGAAGCCGCGGATCAGGTCTCCGGTGCCGGTGTTGGCAATGACCGTGTTGGCGTCGGTGCTGTCGGAGATCGAGTAAATCGCGATCCCGGAGTCATTGTTGTTGATTACGCGCAGGCCCGGGTGGTCGACGCCGACTCCGTTGCTTTGCGCCTTCACGCCCACGCCGCTGTTGCTGTAGCCATTGACGCCATTTCCGCTGCTGCTGAACCCGTAGACGCCGTTGGTCGTGGCCTCGCCGCGCACACCGTAGTTCCCGCCGATGCCATGGAGCCCGGCACCGCTGCCATCATTGGTGACTTTGATTCCGGCTGAGCCGCTGTCCAGCGTGCCCTCGTACGGCAGGGCGAACTCGCCGCCGCCGCCGCCGGTGGGCGCCTGCCAGGTGCCATTCCCGGTCGCATCGCAGGTGAGCACGTATCCGGCGCTGGGAGAGGAATTGAGGGTGAAGCCGGTCATCTTGACGGTGCCCAGGACATCCAGCTTGGTCGTGGGGACCGTTGTACCGATGCCGACCGAATTGCTCGTTACGGTGACCGTGTCCAGGCTGCCGGCCCCGAGGATCAGCTTGGGCGTGCCGGTCGCGGCCTGGGCGCGGAGGCGCGCTGTGCCCGCGCCGCTGCCCGACGTCGCGACGCCGATCTTCAGGCGATAGCTGGCGTCGCCGACGCGAAGATCGCCCTCGGTCGCGCCCAGGTCCCAGTTGCCGCCGAACACGTCCAGCGGGGCCGCGGGCGAATCGGTGCCGATGCCCACGTCGCCGCCGTCGTAGTAAATGCCCGCGCCGGCCGACTCCCAGACGCCGCCCGCGGCGGCGGGCTGCCAACTGGCCACGCCTGCGGCGTCGGACGTAAGCACATACCCGGCCGCCGGCCCGGTCGTCAGCTTGAAACCCGTGGTCTGAATCGTGCCGGCCACATCCAGCGCCTGCGTCGGATTGCTCACGCCCAGTCCGACGCTTTCTGAGAAGTAACCCCGTCCAATGAAGTATCCCGCAAAACCGGTCGGAGATTCCGTCTCGCCGTACACGCCGCAGGCATTGCCCGAGGTGGCACTGTTGTACCCCAGCACGCCTTTGCCGGCGGGGCTCATCGAGACGCCCATCACGCCCTCGGCCTCCCCGGTGTGCGAAGTACTCTGACCAAAGACGCCACTGCCCAGTGTCGTGGCGGTCGTGCCGTATACACCGTTCGCCGTGCCGCTGGTGGCGGTCGACTGTGCGCTGACCGCCGCACCGGTCGTGCTGGCGATCTGTCCACGAACGCCGACGCATTCGCCCGTGGTCGCGCTGCATGAGCCCACTACGCCGAAGCCGCCGCTCGTGCTGGAATTTCCCCAGACGCCGTAGGGCCCGGTGCCATGAACGCCGGCCCACTCATGCCCAAGATAGCCGGCTGTTCCTTCGCCCATGCACTCACCAGCAACCGCGGTGCCACTCTCCTGGACCACGTGCAGCGGATAGTCGGGTTCGTCGGTGCCGATCCCCACTTCCTGGCTGAAATAGCCGCGGCCCTCGAAATATCCACCGTAACCTTGCGGCGAGTTGGTGCGCCCGTACACGCCAAAGGTCCGGCCGGTGGCCGCCTGTGCGTGAGCGAACAATCCGGTGCCGTGTTCACCCCTGGAAACGAAGGCCCCGCCAACACCATAGCCTTCAGGCCCGGCGGCGTTCGCGTATCCCACAACCGCGGTCGAGACGTCGCCCCAGACGTCGGCGTACACGGCCGAGGTGTCGAACTCCGTCGTGCTCGCGTAGATGGCCCGCGCATCCGGACCGGTCGCGTTGACGACCAGCGCCGAGCCGTCCCCGGCATAGTCGAGCTCAAACATGCTGTTGATTCCGGGGCCGCCGGCACAGGCTGCGCTGATCGGCCACGTCAGGCCGGCAGCGCTTTGCGCGAACAAGGCGGCCGGCGCAGGTGAGACGCGTTGCCGCGGACTCAGGTCGACCCACGCCGATCCCGACCAGACCGCCACCTGGAGCCAGCGGGCGTTGGCGCCGAATGCCGCGGCGCCGAAGTCCAGCGCTGCGCTGAACAGCCCGTCCTGGATGGTGACATTCGTCAGTACCAGCGGCGATCCGACCGGATTGCCCGCGGTCTGGGCGTCGTACAACGTGAAGCGCAGCTGGCCGGTCATGGTCTCCACCGGCGCGCCGTTGTTCTTGAGCTGCCCCTGGTACGTGAAGGCCGTCCCGAGCGGAGTCTGGGCCGGAGCCGTGGCCGCACACGCCAGGCCGATAACAAGAAGTCCGCCCAGCCGTCGCGGGAGTGCTCTTGCAGGTTTCATCTCATGCCTCCGATAAGCTCATCAGGCGCCGCCGCGCTCACGCGGATGGCCGGCGACGCCACGCGTTGTTTCATCCGCTCAGAGACGCGAAAATCGCGCCCGAATTCCGCAACCAGGAGTCGGCGCCTTTTTTCCCCAAGCCCCGGGCAGGGATATGGGCCAGGTCGGCCGGGCAGACTTCACCCGCATCCTCATCCGCGCCGGTCAGGGCGACGATTCGGCCGTGAATCAACTGATGCCTCTCGTTTACGACGAGTTGCGCGCCCTGGCTGAGAGCTATCTCCAGCGCGAACGCCCCAGCATCACGCTCCAGGCCACCGCCCTGGTCCACGAGGCGTACCTGCGCCTGGTGAACCAGGACCAGGCCCAGTGGCAGAACCGCGCCCACTTCCTCTCCGTCGCCGCCCAGGCCATCCGCCGGATCCTCGTCGATCACGCCCGCGCCCACCGCAGCTTCAAGCGCGGCGGCGACTGGCAGCGCGTG
>CAZVRR010000187.1:3976-8351 GCA_964629745.1 uncultured Planctomycetales bacterium
CTGGATGATGATCTGGCGAGCTTCCCCGAGCGGGAACTCGACCTCCTGGCGCTCGACGCCGCCCTGGAGAAACTGGCCCGCCTGGACCAGCGCCAGGCACGCATGATCGAGCTGCGTTTCTTCGGCGGACTGAACCTGCGCGAGGTGGCGGAGGTCCTCGGAGTATCGCCGCGCACGGTGGATGGCGATTGGAGCATGGCCCGCGCCTGGCTGCGGCAGGAGCTCGAGGACGGCGCCGGCCATGAGGGCTGAGGAATATCAGCGGATCCGGACGATCTTTCTGGCCGCGCGGGAGCAGCCGGCGGCGCAGCGGGCGGCGTTCCTGGCACAGGCCTGCGGAGACGACGAAGCGTTGCGCGACCAGGTCCAGCGCCTGCTGGAGAACGCCGCGCGCGACGACAGTTTCCTCAGGGATCCGGCGCTGGGCACGGACTTCGCGGTACCGACTCCCCAGGAGTTCGCCTGCGCCGCTGCCGGGTCCAGCGATCATCCCGATCGGCACGCGCCGGACGCGGTGCGGTTCGCTTCGCATCCGCAGTCGATCGGCGCGTACCGCATCCTCGACCTGCTGGGCCAGGGCGGCATGGGCGTGGTGTATCGCGCCGAACAGGCGCATCCGCGCCGGATCGTGGCCCTGAAAGTCATCCGGCCCGGCCAGCAGTCGCCGGCACTGCTGCGCCGGTTCCAGCACGAAGGCGAGGTCCTTGGCTGGCTGCGTCACCCCGGCATCGCCCAGATCTACGAGGCGGGCACCGCCCAGACGGATGCCGGCATCCAGCCGTTCTTTGCCATGGAACTGGTGCAGGGCGAGCCGCTGACGCGCTACGCGGACCAGCAACAGCTCGATACGCGCGCCCGCGTCCGACTGCTGGCGCGGGTCAGCGATGCCGTGCACCACGCACACCAGCGCGGAGTCATCCATCGCGACCTGAAGCCCGGCAACATCCTCGTCGACGAAACCGGCCAGCCCAAGATCCTCGATTTCGGAATCGCCCGCGCGACCGATTCAGACCTGCGCAGTACCACGGTTCAGACCAGCATCGGGCAGCTTGTCGGCACGCTGGCGTACATGAGTCCCGAACAGTTGCTCGGCGATCCGACCCAGCTCGACACCCGCGCCGACGTGTATGCGCTGGGCGTGCTTGGGTTTGAACTGCTCACGTGCCGCCTCCCGGTCGAGGTGACCGGCAAGACGCTGCCCGACGCGATCCGGACCATCAACGAGACCGAGCCACCTGCCGCCGGCCGCGTACGGCGCGAACTGCGCGGCGAGCTCGAAACCATCCTGGCCAAGGCGCTCGCCAAGGACAAGGAGCAACGCTACGCGTCGGCCGCAGATCTGGCCGACGACCTGCGCCGATTCCTGGCCGACCAGCCGATCAAGGCCCGGCCGGCCACCACTCTCTACCAGCTCCGCAAGTTCGCCCTGCGCAACAAGCCGCTGTTCGGCGGCGTGGTCGTGGCCTTCGCGGCGCTGCTGGTGTGTGTCGTCGGCACAACCGCGCTGACGTTTCGGGCGACGCGCGAGCGGAACCGGGCCCTTGATGCGGAGCGCGTCGCCGAGGAGCGGCGCGCGGAGGCCGAGGCACAAGCCGCGATCGCCCGGGCCGTGAACGATTTTCTCAACGATGACCTTCTCGCCGCCGCACGGCCTGAAGAACTGGGCCGGGATGCCACCGTGCGCCAGGTGGTGGACAAGGCCGCGGAGGTCGTCAGCGAGCGCTTCCGTGATCAGCCGCTGGTAGCCGCCAACATCCACCTGACGCTGGGCAGCACGTACCAGGCGCTCGGGGAATACACGCCGGCCCGGACGCAGCTCGAGACCGCCCGGCAGGTCCTGCTCGAGCACGCCGGCGCGGACGATCCGCAGACGATCCGCGCGCTGAGCCGGCTGGGACTGCTCTGCGTGAGCCAGGGCCACCTCGCTGACGCAGAATCGTATCTCACGTGTGCGCTGGAGCGCAGCCGGCGGGTCAACGGCGAAGCGGACAGCCGCACCCTGGCGACATCGAACCACCTCGCGCTGCTCTACATGCGCCAGGGCCGCTTTGCCGAGGCCGAGCAGCTGCTTCACGGGATCCTGTCTCTGGCGGCCCCCCGCCGCGAGGACAGCAACAACGTGATCACCGCGCGCGCCAACCTGGCGGAAGCGCTGGCACGCCAGAACCGTCTGGACGAAGCCGAGCCGCTGTATCTCCAAGCGCTCGAGCAACAGCGGCGCCGCCACGGGGACGATGACCCCAGTACCGTCTCGATTGTCGCTGGTCTTGCCACGCTGTACACGCGCCAGAAACAATATGACCAGGCAGCTTCGTTCATGATTCAGACGCTCGAAGCCCGCCGCCGCCTGCTCGGCGACGAGCACCCGAAGACGCTCGGCTCGCTGAATAACCTGGCGCTGCTGTACAAGGCTATGGGGCGCCTCGCGGACGCCGAGCAGCTCCTCTTGCAGGTGCGGGAAAGCAAGCGGCGCGTGCTGGGCGAAGAGCATCCGCAGACGCTGAACACGGTCAACAACCTGGCCAGCCTGTACTCCGCCCAGGGCCGCTATGACGAGGCGGAACAACTGTTCCTGCAGGTCATCGACGCGCGCCGCCGCGTGCTGGGCAAGGACCACCACCAAACGGTCAGCGCGCTGGGCAATCTCGCCGACCTCTACGATCTCCAGGGGCGCGCCGACGAGGCTGCGCAATGCCGCTCTCAGGTCCCCGGCACCGAGCCGGGGCCATCTGAGGCGGGCCGCGTGTTCGACGGCGACTGACGGCGCCGCAGTGGAGTTGCCGCGGCCGGGCTCACGCCTTTCGCTTCACCAGCGCCTCAATCCACACTGGCACGTACGGCGGCGTGCAGCCCTTGGACACCGGCCAGTCGCGGTACAGGCCGATCTTCTCGCCGATCGCGATCGCACGCTGGCGGTGCGCGGCGTGCTTGATGCCGATCGCCGCGAGCGTGTTGTTCATCGTCCACTGCACTTCCGGCCGGGCCGTTGGCAACTCCCGCTCGATGCGATCGAGCAGCGCGGCGAGGTCGAGGCCCGCGGCGCCCTGGTTCACCTGGCTGGCCGTAAGATTCCAGCCCGCACGGGCCGCCCAGCGATCCTGGTCCTGCATCCACCGCGCGCGCAGCGCGTCCTGCTCAGGATGCTGGGCAATCACGTAGGCATTCAGCCAGTCTGCCACTTGCGCGCACGTGGTGGAGCGTGTCATCGTGTCGAGCTCATCGGCGGAGAGCGACTTCGGCTGAAGGATCAGCGTGGCCAGAAGCTGCGCCTCGACGTTGCCGGTGTCCCAGAGTTCCAGCGCGAGCCGGTGATCAGTCTTGATCTTCTTCGCGATGCCGCGGATATCGCCGAGCTTCACGCCGAACTGGTTGTCGGGCGCGCCGGCCTTGGTGTTGTGCTTGCGGCGCGCGGCGTCGCCGAGCGACTTCAACTGGGTGAGGACTTCCCTGACGGTCATGGCGGAATTATATGACCGACAGGCAGCGTTGCGCGACGGGAAAAGCGCCGCTGCGCCGGAAGAACAATCGGACGCTTCTCGCCTGCCTTACCTGAATTGCGCACGCATCCGCCCGACGAGTTGACGCCCGCATGCCCGGCTCCTATCAATCTATCTGTCGGTATGACGTCACGGCCGAAGGGACGTCCACGAGGCTGGAGCAGGTCCGACGTGGCGGCGACGTGGCCGCGGGAGGGGTCCGGTCGCCGCGAGGCTGCCAGACCGCGCAGCGTGCGCGCCGACCAGCGCGGACCCCCGAAGGAGACCATCCGTGCCACGAAAACAAGGCTCCGCAGCGCCCGACTCGGTTTCAACGCAAATGAACCGGCGCTCGCGCGCGGTCAGCAATTCCGAACCTGCTTCCACGATTCGATTCAGCGCGACACTCCTGCGGCCCGCGGGCACCGCGAAGGCTGTGACCTGGACCTTTCTGACCCTGCCTGGGGAAGCCAGTGCAAAGCTCCCGTCGCGAGGACAGACGACGGTGGAAGGCACGCTCAACGGCCGCAGGCTTCAAGCGACGCTCGAGCCTGACGGCCAGGGCGGCCACTGGCTGAAAGTGGACCGCAAGCTGCGCGAGGCGGCGGGTGCGGCGGCCGGCGACGTCGTCACGCTGGAAATTGCGCCGGTGTCGGAGGAGCCGGAGCCCCGCGTGCCGGCCGATCTGCGAAAAGCGCTCGCGGGCGCCCCGCCGAAAACGCGGGCAGCGTGGTCGGACATCACGCCCGTCGCGCGCCGGGATTGGATACACTGGATCGTGTCCCCCAAGCAGCCGGAGACTCGCGCGCGTCGGATCGCGAATGCCTGCGACATGCTCGCCAAGGGCAAGCGCCGCCCCTGCTGCTTCGATCGATCGGGCATGTACAGCAAGAGTCTGA
>CAZVRR010000188.1:0-8300 GCA_964629745.1 uncultured Planctomycetales bacterium
TGCCAGTGCCGCAGCCCGCGGCGGGCGAGCGCTGGATCCTGCTGGCCGACGCAAGCGGTGCGGGCGACGAACTGGCGCGGCGGCTGCGACAGAGCGGCCGACCGACCGTCCTCGTGCGCAGCGGTGCGAATTTCGCGGCGCGCGGCTGGGACGAATACGTGCTCCATCCGGGACGCCGGGCGGATTACGACGCCCTGCTGGCTTCCCTGGGCGAGTTCCACGGCCCGACGCATTTCGTGCACGCCCTGGCGCTTGACGAAACTGCGGCGGTGCCGCCCGGTCTCGCCGAGCTGGACACGTCTCTCGAACGCGGCTTTTACAGCCTGCTGTACCTGGCGCAGGCACTCGGCCAGCGGGGACCGGCCGTGCCCGTGCGACTGACCGTGCTGACCAGTGCGGCGTACGAAGTGGTAGGCGGCGACGGTCTGCGCCCGGTGCAGGCGGCCAACTGGGGTCCGGTGCGCGTGATCGCGCAGGAGTACCCGAATCTCACATGCCGGTTGCTGGACTTGCCGGATGGGACGCACGCGCGCGGCACGGGCTGGATCGAGCAGGTCTGGCGCGAGCTGCATGCGCCGGCCGACGAGCCGCTGGTGGCATTGCGGAGCCGGCACCGCTGGATTCGCCGCTTCGAGCCGGTCGGGCTGCCGGATGCCGCGGTTGCCACTCCGCGCTGGCGCCGCGGGGGCGTGTACCTGATTACGGGCGGACTCGGCGGCATCGGGCTCGCGATCGCCGAGTTTCTTGCACGGCAACACCAGGCGCGGCTGGTGCTGACCACACGGCAGCCGCCGCCGCCCGCCGAGAAGCACGATGGGTCGTTGCGTGCACAGAGTACGGACGACGAGATCCGTCGTCGCCTGGAGGCCGTGCGCCGCCTGCGCGAGGGTGGAGCGGAAGTGCTGGTGCGGGCGGCGGACGTCAGCCAGCGGGACCAGATGGCCCGCCTGTTGGATGAAGTGCGCAATACGTACGGCGCGCTCGACGGAGTCATTCACTCGGCGGGCGTGCCCGGCGGCGGGCTGATCCAGCGCAAGACCGCGGAGGTCGCGGCCGCGGTCCTCGCCCCCAAGCTGCGCGGCACGCTCGTGCTGGCGGAGTTGCTGCGGGAACGCCCGCCGGAGCTGCTGGTGCTCTGTTCCTCGCTGACGGGCATCTTCGGCGGCGTCGGCCAGGTGGACTACACCGCCGCGAACGCGTTTCTCGACGAGTTCGCGCAGGCGGAGCGTGGTGCAGGCGGGCTTCCGGCCGTCTCGATCAACTGGGATGCCTGGCGCGACGCCGGAATGGCAGTCCATACGGCGGTGCCGGCGGAAATGCAGGAACAGCGGCAGCGCGAGTTGTCGCTCGGGCTGAGCAACGCGGAGGGTATCGCGGCCCTGGAGCGGATCGTGGCCGCGGATCTGCCGCAGGTGGCCGTCTCCACGCGCGACCTGGAGGCGCGCGTGCAGCGCGCCGCGCCGGCCGCGACCGCGCTGCCGGGCTCCGTCGCACCGCCGCCGGCGGTCTGTGCAACGTCCGCGCATGAGCGACCGAACCTGAGCACCGCCTTTGTGCCCCCGCGCAACGAGCTCGAGCAGCAGATCGCCGGGGTCTGCCAGGAATTGCTGGGCATCGCCGGGCTCGGCGTGCATGACAACTTCCTCGAGCTCGGGGCGCACTCGCTGATGGCGCTGCGCATCGTGGCGCGCCTGAACGAAACGCTGCACGTCGACCTGCCGGTGGCCCGCTTCTTCGAGGGGCCCACGGTCGCGGAACTGGCGGCACACGTCGCGCCGCTGCGCCGGCCCGACCCGGCCGGGGCCGCGGAGCTGGCGGAGCTGGTGCAACTGGTCGAGCAGATGTCGGACGAGGAAGTTCGCGCGATGCTCGCGAAGGAGGGCGCCCCGTGAGCGACGTGCAGGATCGCCTGAGTCGCATGCCGCCGGAGCAACGCGCGGAGTTGCTGCGGCTGCTGCGGGCGCGACAGGCGGGAGCGCAGGCTCCGGCCCCGCCGCGCGCGCCGGCGGATCACGCCGCGCGCGCGTACCACTGGAACGACGTGCCGCCCAAGACGGTGATGGCGCAGCTCTATGACGAGTACCACGAAAGCTGCAATGCCACGTTCTACGGTCGCTATTCGTACTTCATGAACGTCGGCTACGCCGAGGACGACAACCCGCAGCACTCGCCCGTGGCACTGCCGCCGCACATGGTCAATCGCAACTCGGTCAAGCTGGTGCTCGAGACGATCGGCGACCGTGACCTGAACGATCGCGACGTGCTGGACGTGGGCTGCGGGCGCGGCGGCACGATTCACGTCGTGCACACGTTCTACCGGCCGCGCACGACGGTGGGACTGGACATTTCGCCCGGCGCGATCGCGTTCTGCCAGGCGCAGCACCGTTACCACCAGGCGCGCTTCCTGGTCGGGGACGCGGAGAATCTGCCCCTGGCCGACCGGTCGTTCGACTACGTGTTGAACATCGAATCGGCGCACCTGTATCCCGACATGCGGGCGTTCTTTCGCGAAGTCCGGCGCGTGTTGCGGCCGGGCGGCGCCCTGCTCTTCGGCGGGCTGCTCTATGCCGCCGAGCTCGACGGGTTCCGCGCCTTCTGGCACGCGACGGGATTCGCACTCGAGCGTGACCAGGACATCACCTCGAACGTGATGAAGTCGCGACAGCAGCTCGCCGACACGCAGTTCGCCGCCCACGCCGAGTTGCACCGCGAAGCCGGCGACGACGCCGGGCAGCAGGCACGCATCGCCAACGCGATGGCCGCGCCCGGATCGGACTGGTACGAGGCGCTGCGCACCGGCGCGCTGCACTTCCGCGCCGTGCGCCTGCGCCGGGTCGAGGACGCGGCATGAGCGCGATTACGCCGGATCCGGCGGCGCCGACGAGCGGGCGGACGCTTTCCCCCGACCGGCAGGCGATGCTCGAGCGACTGCTCCGCGAGCGCGGAGGGGCGGCCCCGGCTCGCGGCATTCCGCGCCGCGCCGCGGGGCTCGCGGAAGTCCCGCTCTCGTTCGCGCAGGAGGCGGTGTGGCTGGCAGAGCAACTCGAGCCCGGGAGTGCCGGTTACACGCTGCTGTGCCCGCTGCGGCTGGTGGGGGAGCTGGACGGTGCGGTGCTGCGCCGGGCCTTGCAGGCGATCGTGCAGCGTCACGACGTGCTGCGAACCACGTTCGCATTGCGCGCCGGGCGCCCCGTCCAGGTGATCGACGCCGGGCGCCCGTTCACATGCGAAGAGCTGGCGTTTGAGGACGGAGCGGTCGAGGAGCGCCGCGCGGCGCTGCAGCGCTGGTACCTCCGGCAGTCGCAGCAGCCGTTCGACCTCGAGCACGGGCCGCTCATCCGTGCCACGTTGTGCCGGCTGGGACCGGCGGAACACGTGCTTGTCTGCGCCATGCATCACACCGTATTCGACGGCTGGTCGAGCGGGATCCTGATCCAGGAGCTGGCCGAGTTCTACGCGGCAGGGGTGTCCGGCCGCGCGCCGAACCTGCCGCCGCTGCCGATCCAGTATGCGGACTTCGCGCTCTGGCGGCGCGAGCAGATGTCGGGCCCCGCGCTCGAAGCGGGCCTGGCATTCTGGCAGGAGCAGTTGGCCGGCGCGGAAACGCTGCACCTGCCGACGGATCGCACGCGGCCGCCGGTGGCTAGCTTTCGCGGCGCGCGCGAGTCGCTGAGCCTGCCCGCCGCGCTGGTCCAGGCGCTGCGCGAACTGAGCTGGCGCGAGGGGGCGACGCTCTACATGACGCTGCTGGCGGGCCTCCAGGTTCTCCTCGCCCGCTACTGCGGCCAGACGGACATCGTGGTGGGCACGCCGGTCACCAACCGTGACCGCCAGGAACTGCAGGCCCTGATCGGCTTCTTCGTCAACATGCTGGCGCTGCGGACCGACCTGTCCGGCACGCCGAGTGTCCGCGAGGTGCTGGGCCGCACGCGGCGCACGGTGCTCGATGCGTTTGCGCACAAGAGCGTGCCGTTCGAGAGCGTGGTCGAACGCGTGGCGGCACGCCGCGAACGCAGCCGCAGTCCGCTGTTCCAGGTCACGTTCGTCCTCGAGAACCCGGCCACCGCGCCGGTGACCATGCCCGGCCTGCGCATGGAACTGCTCGGCGAAGAGGCAGGCACGACGCGCTTCGATCTCGAGCTGTATGTGCTGGAGGAGCCGCAGGGGCTGACTCTTCGGGCGACTTACCGCACCGACCTGTTCGAGGCGGAGACGATTCGGCGGCTGCTGCGACACTACCAGGTCGTGCTCGAGGCGCTGGCTGCCCGACCCGACGCGTCGGTCGCGGAACTGCCCCTGCTGACGCCCGGCGAGCGCCAGCAGTTGCTGGTCGACTGGAATCTCACCGCGCGTCCGTTTCCGCATGACCGCTGCATCCACGAGGTCTTCGCGGAACAGGCGGCCCGCGCGCCGGACGCGGTGGCCGCAGTCGGCAACGGGCAGTCGCTGACCTACGGCGAGCTGAACGAGCGGGCCGAACGGGTGGCTGCCCGCCTGCGCGCCTGGGGAATCGGTCCGGACGCACTCGTCGGCGTCTGCCTGGAGCGCTCGCTCGACATGCTCGTGGCGCTACTCGGCATTCTCAAGGCCGGCGGGGCCTACGTGCCCCTCGATCCGGAGTACCCGGCCGAACGGCTGGCGTTCATGCTCCACGATTCGCACGCCGCGGTCGTGATCACCCAGCGCCGCCTGCGCGCACAACTGCCCGACTCCGCCGCGCAGGTGCTGTGCATCGATGACGACGCGCATGAGCTGCTCCCGCAGGACATCCAGGACCCGCCCGCCCCCGGGCCCTCCGCGACCGCAGACGACCTGGCCTACGTGATCTACACGTCGGGCTCGACGGGCACTCCCAAGGGCGCGGCGATCACGCACCGGGCCGTCAACCGCCTGGTCCTGAACACCGACTACATCACGCTCGGTCCGGCGGACCGCGTGGCGCAGGCCTCCACCAGCTCGTTCGACGCGGCGACGTTCGAGATCTGGGGTCCGCTGCTGACGGGCGGGACCGTGGTGATCGTGCCGCGCGAGGTGGTGCTCGATCCGCACGCCCTCGCCGCATGCCTGCGCGCGGAGCGAATCACGGTGCTGTTCCTTACCACCGTCATCTTCCAGCAGACGGCTCGACTGGTGCCGGACGCCTTCCATACGCTCGAAACGCTGCTTGTCGGCGGCCAGGTGCTCGAGCCCGGCAGCGTGCGGCGCGTCCAGCAGGCCGGCGCTCCGCGCCGACTGCTGAACGTGTACGGCCCGACCGAGGTTACCACGTTCGCCACCTGGCATCCGATCGGCGACCTGCCGTCGGGGCCGCTCACGATTCCGATCGGGCGGCCGATCGCCAACACGACGGCCTACGTGCTGGATTCGCAGCGGCAGCCCGTGCCGGTGGGGGTGACCGGAGAGCTGTACCTCGGCGGCCCCGGCGTCGCACGCGGCTATCACCGCCGTCCGGAGCTGACCGCGGAGCGTTTCCTCGATAATCCGTTCGGGCCGGGTCGCCTGTATCGCACGGGCGACTGGGTGCGGCACCGCGCCGATGGCGTGCTCGAGTTTCTCGGCCGGCGCGACGGGCAGGTGAAACTGCGCGGCTTCCGGATCGAGCTGGGTGAGATCGAGGCATGCCTGCGCCAGCACCCCGCCGTCCAGGCCGCCGCGGTCGTGGCGCGGCAGGACCAGGCGGACGATGCCCGGCTGGCGGCCTACATCGTCCCCGCGGGCGCAGCCGGTGCTGACGGCGAATCGCTGTGGCAGACACTGCGTACGCACGTCCGCAAATCGCTGCCGGACTACATGGTGCCCGCCGCGTTCGTCGCCCTCGAGCGCCTGCCGCTCGGTCCGCACGGCAAGCTGGACATGCAGGCGCTGCCGGCCCCCGCGCAGCAAACGGCCACGAGCGCCGCGTACGTCGCGCCGCGCAGCGCGCTGGAGGTGCAGATCGCGACGATCTGGAGCGAGGTGCTGGGGCGGGCCCAGGTCGGCGTGCGCGACAACTTCTTCGATCTCGGCGGGCATTCGCTGCGTCTCGTGCAGGTGCACTCCCGCCTGCGCGAGCTGCTGAAACGTGACATTCCGATCACCGACCTGTTTCACCACCCGACGGTCGCGACGCTGGCCGCACACCTGGCGGGCGCGGCGCCCGAGAGCGCGCCGGCCACGCGCGCCCGGGTCCGTGCGGCGCAGCCTGCCGCTTCAGACGGGCCGCGCGAGGCGATTGCGATCGTGGGCATGGCGGGGCGTTTCCCCGACGCCGCCGACCTCGAGCAGTTCTGGCAGAATCTGTGCGCCGGGGTGGAGTCGATCCGGTTCACGCCGGTCGAGCAACTGATCGCCGCGGGCGTGCCAGCCCACCTCGCCCGCGATCCGGCCTACGTGCCGGCGCGGGGCGTGCTGGACGAGGGCGACTGCTTCGACGCCGGCTTCTTCGGCTGCACGCCGCGCGAGGCCGAGCTGATGGACCCGCAGCAGCGGATCCTGCTCGAGTGTGCCTGGGAGGCGCTCGAGCGGGCGGGCTGCGATCCGCAGCGCTGTGCCGGCCCGATCGGTGTGTTCGCGGGCTGCAGTGAAAGCACGTACCTGTCGCTGTTGCAGGCCCGTCCCGAGCTGGCCGCGGCGGTGGGCGGGCTGAAGGCCCTGCTCAGCACCGGTCGCGATTTCCTGGCCACGCGCGTCGCTTACAAGCTGAACCTGCGCGGACCGGCCCTGACGATCCAGACGGCCTGCTCGACCTCGCTGGTCGCCGTGCACGTCGCCTGCCGCAGCCTGCTCGATCACGACTGCGATGTCGCACTCGCCGGCGGCGCCTCGCTCACGGCGCCGCTGGGCGCGGGGTACCGCTACCAGGAAGAGGGCATCGGCGCGCGCGATGGTCACTGCCGCGCGTTTGATGCGGCGGCCGGGGGGACGGTTGGCGGCGACGGCGTCGGCCTGGTCGTGCTGAAGCGGCTCTCCGATGCCCTGCGTGACAACGACCACATTCACGCCGTGCTGCGGGGCACGGCGCTCAACAACGACGGCTCCGGCAAGGTGGGGTACACCGCCCCCGGCGTGGCGGGTCAGGCGGAAGTGATCGCGCGGGCCCAGTCTGCGGCGGACGTGGAACCCGACTCCATCACGTACGTGGAGGCCCATGGGACCGGCACGGCGCTGGGAGACCCGATCGAGGTCGCGGCCCTCAACCGCGTGTTCGGGAAGGGACCGCGCAGCGCGCCCTGCGCGCTGGGTGCGCTGAAGACGAACATCGGGCATCTCGACGCCGCCGCGGGCGTGGCGGGCCTGATCAAGGTCGCCTTGTCGCTCGAGCATCGGCAGTTGACGCCCACCGTGCACTACCAGCGACCGAATCCCCAGGTCGACCTGGCCGGCGGTCCGTTCCAGGTCGTAACGAGTCTGCGGCCGTGGAGCGCGCCCGCGGGGATGCCCCGTCGCGCCGGGGTGAGCTCCTTTGGGCTCGGCGGCACGAATGCACATGCCGTGCTGGAGGAAGCGCCCACCCGGCCCGCCAGCCCGGAGTGCGATCGGCACCAGGTGCTCGTGCTCGCGGCGCGCACACCGGCCGCACTCGACGCCATGGCCCAGCGCCTTGCCGCGCAGTTGAAGCGCCATCCGGAACTGAACCTGGCCGATGTCGCGTACACGTTGCAGGTCGGCCGGCGACACTTCGAGCACCGGCGCGCCATCGTCTGTCGCGACCACGAGTCAGCGATCACTGGCCTGGAGAACCGCGCAGCGGCGGCGTGCTGGTCCGGCGTCGCTCCGGCCACCGCGCCCGGCGTCGCGTTCCTCTTTGCCGGGCAGGGGTCGCAGTATCCCGGTATGGCTGCGGAGCTGTGGCGTGACGAACCGGTGTTCCGCGCCGCGCTGGAACGGTGCTTTGCCGTGCTGAGCGAACTGGGCGAGGACGGGCTGCCGGGAGTGCTGTTCCCGGCCGAGCCGCACTCCGCCGGCTCCGCCGAGCGGCTGAAGCAGACTCACACGGCGCAGCTCGCGCTGTTCTGCGTCGAATACGCGCTGTGCGAGTTGTGGCGCGCGTGGGGGATTCAGCCGGCGGCGCTGCTGGGGCACAGCATCGGCGAGTACGTCGCCGCCTGCGTCTCGGGCGTGCTCTCGCTCGAGAACGCGCTGCACCTGGTTCAGCGCCGCGGCCGCCTGATGCAGACCGCGCCCGCGGGCGCGATGCTCGCGGTGCTCGCGCCCCACGCGGAGGTCGAGCCGCGGCTCGGCGAGGGGCTCTGGCTGTCCGCCATCAATGCGCCGTCCGTGTGTGTCGTGTCGGGAACAGCCGAGCGCATCGCGACACTGGA
>CAZVRR010000189.1:0-605 GCA_964629745.1 uncultured Planctomycetales bacterium
GTGCCACACGGGCCAGCGCATCGGGTGGCCACATGAGCGCGCATCGGGTGGCCACATGGGCGCGCATCGGGTGGCCACGTGGGCGCGCATCGGGTGGCACGGTCCGATTCCGTCCGCCAGGGCGGAATCGGGCCGTGGACCCGCCCCCAGGCGCTCGACGCCTATTTCAGCGCCTCGATCACTTCCTCGCTCGGCGCGAAACCCCGGCGCAACGTGTTCTCCGTAATGTTGCGCGGGTCGCAGAACTGGACGAGGTAATCCGGGCCGCCGACCCGCGCGCCAAAGCCGCTCATCTTCAACCCCCCGTAGGGTTGCAGGTCGGGGCGCGAGCCGGTGACGCGGCGATTCACGTAGAAGTTTCCGCACTCGCATTCGGCGCGGGCCTTCTCGATGTTCGCCGGGCTGCGCGAGAAGATGCCGCCCGTCAGCGCGTAGTCCGTTCCGTTGAAGATTTCGATGGCCTCCTCGATCGTGCGGGCGCGGAGCACCGCGAGCACGGGGCCGAAGATCTCCTCCTGCGCGATGCGGGCCCGGGGCGGCACGTCGGCAAAGATCACCGGTCCGACGTAGTAGCCGCCATGTTCCTTCACCGCGGCCTGCGCATC
>CAZVRR010000189.1:615-8251 GCA_964629745.1 uncultured Planctomycetales bacterium
CGTCCGGGCGGCCTCGTCGATGACCGGCGGCACCGAGGTGGTCGGCGCATCCGCCGGCCCGACGGTGACGCTGCGCGTCGTCTCGACCAGCCGCTCCAGGAAACGATCGTACGTTCCCTCCAGCACGATCACGCGCGAGCACGCCGAGCACTTCTGGCCCGCGTAGCCGAACGCGCCATGCATGACGGCCTTGATCGCCTCGTCAAGATCCGCGTCGGAATCGATGATCAGGGCGTTCTTGCCGCTCAGCTCGGCGACCACGCGCTTCCAGCCGGGGCGTGCGGTGAGGCTCTCGGCGGCGAGCCGGTTGATGCGCACCCCCACGTCGCGCGAGCCCGTGAAGGCGATCGTGACGACGTCGGGGTGCTTGACGAGCGCCTCGCCGGCGACCCCGCCCGTGCCCGGCACGCAGTTCACGACGCCCGGGGGCATGCCGGCCTCGGCGCACAGGTCCGCCAGGCGCGCGCCGCACACCGCGGCGGGGCTGGCGGGCTTGAAGACCACGGTATTGCCGGTGACGACGGCCGCCGCGATGAGCCCGGCCGGGATGGCCAGCGGGAAGTTCCATGGGCTGATCACCGCCACGACGCCGCGCGGCACGTAGAAATACTCGTTGGTTTCGCCGGGGATGTCGCGGCGCCGCACGTTTTCGGCCAGCCGCAGCATCTCCTTGCCGTAGAAGTTGCAGTAGTCGACCGCCTCGGACACGTCGGCGTCCGACTCGCGCCAGGGCTTGCCGCATTCGATCGTCTGGAGGGCGGCCAGCTCGAAGCGCTTCTGCTGCAGCAGATCGGCCAGGCGAAAGAGCGTGTCGGCGCGGTCCTCGGGCAGGACGTGGCGCCAGGACGCGAAGGCGGTCCGGGCCGCCTGGACGGCGCGCTCCACATCGGCGGGCTCCGCCTGCGCGACGCGCGCGATGACCTCCCGCGGCCGCGAAGGATTGCGCGCCTCCTGCCAGTTGCGGCTGCGCACCGGCGCCCCGCCGATCTGCAACGGGACCTCGCGGCCCATCCCGGCCTTGATCTGCGCCAGGCCGGACAGCATCTGCTGGCGGTTCGGCTCGCGCGAAAAATCGGTGTTCGCGACGTTTTCAAACGGATCCATCACGGGTTCCCCAAGCTCGTAACGCACGACGACCGGCCGCTGCGGCGGCAGGGTGCGCCGGCCGACTTCCTCCGGCGCGCGCAGCAGCTCGGCCGCGGGCACGTCATTCGATTGACGCAGGAACGACTCGTTGGCGGTGTTCTCCAGCAGCCGGCGGATGAAGTACGCCATGCCGGCCAGCAGCGGGCCGTAGGGCGTGTAAATCCGGCAGCGCTGGCCCATCTCGACGGCGGCCCGCTTGATCGGGTCACCCATGCCGTACAGCATCTGGAGCTCGAAGGCCCAGCCCGGCACGCCCAGGAGTTCACGCAGGGCCATCGCGTGGGCCAGGCTGCGGATGTTGTGGCTGGCGAAGGCGCTGTGAATCGCGTCGTGGTTTTCGAGCAGCAGCCGCGAGCAACGCTCGTAGCAGGCGTCCGACTGCCACTTCTGCTCCCACACCGGCCAGGGCCAATGCGCCTGGTCCGCCCACACGGTTTCGGAATCCCAGTAGGCGCCCTTCACCAGTCGCACCCAGAACGGCGTGCCGCGCCGCCGGGCATATTCGATCGCGCGCGGAATATCGCGGTCCGCGTCGCGCAGGTATGCCTGCAGCACGATGCCCAGGTGCGGGTACGACCGGAACTCGTCCTCCAGGAACAGCTCCTCGCACAGCTCGATCGTGAGATCCTTGACGGCGTAGTGCTCCATGTCGATGTGCACGAACGCGCCGTGCTCGATCGCTTTGCGCAGCAGGGGACGCAGGAGTTCCTTGGCGCGGCGCTTGGCCGCCTCGGGCGCGATCGGATCAAAACCCGGATGCAGCGACGTGATCTTGACCGAGACGTTGACCCGCGGAATCGGCCGGCCGTCCGCCGCATCCACGCGCGGCACGCCCGGCCAGGCGGCGGCACGGCGCGGCAGGTCGTCGATCAGGTTCAGATAGGTCGCGTGATAGGCCTCCGCCTCGCTGCGCGAGAGCGCGGCCTCGCCCAGCACGTCGATCGTAAACGCGAGCTGGCGCTGGCGCAGCCGCAGGATGGCCTGCTCCGCCTCCTGGACGGTCGAGCCGGCGATGAAATTGCCGGCCATCATCAGCGAACCGGCGCGCGCCGCCCACGCCGTCTTCCGCGCGCGCAGCGAACGTGGATCGCGGACCTGCAACCACTTGCTGATCCAACGCACGAACCACTGCGCGCCGGCCGGGTCGAGCTCGCGCAGGGCCGACGCCTGTGCTGCGCGCTGCGCCCCGGCGTCGTGCCGGCCGTTACCGTGCCGTGCGGCGGCCTCTTTCGGCAGCACGAAGTATTCGCGCAAGTGGCGGGCCAGGTCGGCCTCGTCCCCCAGCATCGGCAGCGCGTCAATGAAGCGGAACGACTGGACCTTGAACCATTCGTTCCGCATACACTGCCGCAGCAGCAGCTCGAGCCACCACTCCGTCTGAAACATCCACGGCTGGCTGCCGCGAATGCGATCAAACATCTCCTGCCCGAGCTGTTGGGTTTTTCGCTCTAGTTCGGCGGGCGCGATCGCGGCGGGCATCCTCTCACCTCGGCAAGCGGGCGTCGAAATTCGGGCAACGCGCCGGGCTCGACATGGTAGCAACTGGCATACCACGGTACACGGCAGCGATGGGGAGCCCGGGCAGGGGGGACCCGACCGAATCTGACAGCCCTGACTTGACAAGTACATAATCCTAGTGTACTAATTATCTGGTACAACAGAGAACTGGTTCAACGGACAGTCGGCCATGCAGTTCCTGATCGATCCAAAAAGCGGCGTGCCGTTCTACCGGCAAATCATTGATCAGATTCAGTTTGCAATCGCCGACGGCCGGCTCGGCCCCGGCGATCAGCTCCCTACCGTCCGGCAGCTCGCGGTCGACTGCAAGATCAACCCCAACACCGTCGCGCGCGCCTACCAGGAGCTGGAGATTAAAGGTCTCGTCGATACGCAGATGGGGACGGGGACTTTTATCGGACACAAGAAGCCTGACATCTCGGCGACGGAACGTCGCCGCATGGTCGACCAGATCTGCACCGAAATGCTCGCCCGGGCGTCCGCTTATGGCATCAGCGCCGCGGAGGTCGCCGCCGCCCTGCGCGAACGACTCGACGGAGGTGCCCGATGACCGCCGGCCAGGCAGTGGCCCTGCCGCCCATCCCTGATCCGCCGCGGACGCTGCCGAGCGGGGTCGTCGCCCGGCGGATGCGCGCGATGCTGGTGTGTGGCGTGCTGTTCGTGATCCTGGGCGGGTTGATCGTGCCGCTGGTCACGCTACTACCGATGTGGATTGCGGGCGGCGCATCCCCGCTGGCGGACCTGATCCTCAACCAGCGGCAGGTCCCGACGATCGGCACGCTCGTGCAAAAAGAGCTGCTGACCTCCATTCACGTGAACGACCGGAATCCCTGGCGCCTGCAATTCGAATTCAGGTCGGAGGCGGGCGACCTGGTGCGGGCCGTCGGGTTCTCCTATGACGCGAGTTGGGCGGCCTTCGAACCGGGCAGTGCCCTGGAGGTGCAGTACGATCCGCTCGAACCCGCGCGGGCCCGGCCCGCAGACGGCCTCGCCTGCAATATGCCGTTGTGGGTGTTCGCGCTCGTTCTGCTCACGCAGTTGCCGCTGCCGATCATCGGCGCGTCCTTGCTGGTAATCGTTCGGATCAAGGGCGCACAGCTCAAGCGGCTGCTTCAATACGGCGTCGGCGCGGTGGGCGAAGTGCTGGGCATCCGCCAGGTCTGGTACGTCAACTTCGGCACGAAGCACCCGTACGACGTGTACTACCGCTTCGTCGATCACAACGGCCGCTTCGTGCAGGGCACCGCGCGGACCTACAACTACGCGTGGGCCGAGGCACATCGGCCCGGCGACCGCATCGCCCTTGTCTTCAATCCCTACGAGCCCACTCAGAGCACCCTGTGGCTGCATGGCCGCGAGCTGGAAACGGCGCTCGAACCGGCCTGGTCGAGCGCGGCGGCAGCCCGAGAGGAGACTTGACCCATGGCGTCCGTCAACGTTACCCGACCTTCAATGGATGCGTTCTCCACGAACTGGCGGGCCGATTACCGCTTCGCGCCGTTCAACGCGCTGCTGCTGATCGGCCTGATGCTGGCGGGCCTGGTCGTGCATGTCGTGCAATACGAGTTCTCCGTCGGGGCCGTCGTCTACGTCATCAGCGCGGCCCTGCTGCTGGCGATCCTCTTCCGCCTGGGCCAGCTCTGGGAAGTGGTCGTCATCGCCGGCGCCGTCGTGGCCCTGGGCGGCTACCTCGTATTCCGCACCGTGCCGGCACTCGGCGTACCGCCGCGCATTCTCGTCATCACGACCGTCGTGGCTGCCGTGCTGGCGACGAGCATGCAGATCGCCTACCAGTGGGAACGCGCCGTGCTTCTGCGGTTCGGCAAGTTCGTGGGGATCCGTGGTTCCGGCGTGTTCTTCGTCGTGCCGGTCATCGACAAGGTTGCGCAGTACGTGGATCAGCGCATCCGCGTGACGGACTTCCGCGCCGAGACGACCCTGACGAAGGACACGGTTCCGGTGAACGTCGACGCGATCGCGTTCTGGATGGTATGGGACGCGGAGCGGTCTGTTCTCGAAGTGGCGGATTTTGAGCAGGCGGTCGTGCTGTCGGCGCAGACGGCGCTGCGCGACGCGATCGGCCGCAGCGAGCTGGCGGAGCTGCTCTCGCACCGCGAACGCGTGGGACACGAGGTGCAGCAGGTGCTCGACGCGAAGACGAACCCCTGGGGGATCACGGTGCAGTCGGTCGAGATCCGCGACATCATTATTCCGAAGAACCTGGAAGATGCCATGAGCCGCCAGGCCCAGGCCGAGCGCGAGCGCCAGTCGCGCATCATTCTTGGCACGGCGGAAACCGAGATCGCGGAGAAGTTCGCCCGCGCTTCCGATGCCTACCGCAACAACCCGGTGGCCCTGCACCTGCGAGCGATGAACATGGTCTTCGAGGGCCTCAAGCAGAAGGGCTCGATGATCATCGTCCCCTCGACCGCGGTGGAGACGATGGGCCTGGGCGCCCTGGGCGGCCTGACCGCGTTCGGCCAGTCCCGGCAGGTGGGTGAAGACGGCCGCGACGCGTCCCCGCCCCGCCCGGCGGAGCCGCCTGCGGCCGAGCAGCGCCCGGCGGGCGATTGAGAAAGCCGCGCGGGCGGCGCGCGCCGCGGCGCCCGCCGGGATTCACATGCGCTCAATGACCTCGATACCGAGCAGCCCCAGCCCGAGTTTCAACGTGCGGGCGGTCAGGTCACATAGGCGCAGGCGGCCCAGGCGCGTGGCCTCGTCCGGCGCCTGCAGCACCGGGCACGACTCGTAGAACCGCATGAAGTCGCCCGCGAGGTCATACAGATACGTGCACAGCACGTGCGGCTCGAGGTCGGCGGCCACGTCTTCGACCGTCTCGCGCAACCGCGCCAGCCGCAGCGCCAAGGCCCGCTCGGCCGCTTCGCGCAGCTCCAGGTGCACCTGCGATGCGTACACGTCGGCGCCGGCACTGCGCTGGGCGGTCTTGCGGTAAATCGAGCGGATCCGGGCATAGGCATACATCATGTACGGAGCCGTGTTGCCGGTGAGCGCCAGCATCTTGTCCCAACTGAACACGTAATCCGTGTTGCGATCGTTGCGGAGGTCGGCGTACTTCACCGCCGCGATGCCGACACGCCGGGCAATGGCACGCTTTTCCTCGTCCGCCGGCGGCGCGAGGTCGCCTTCGTCATCGGTCCGGCCGGCCGGGGCCGCGTCGCGCTGCCGCAGCAGCTCGTAGGCCCGGTTCTCCGCCTCGTCCAGCAGCTCGCGCAGCTTGATCGTTCCGCCGGCACGCGTCTTCAGCGGCTTGCGGTCTTCACCCAGCACGCTGCCGAACGTGACGTGGTCGACCTGGGCCGAACCGACCCAGCCGGCGGCGCGGGCGGCGGCGATGAACATCTCGAAGTGCAGCTTCTGGCGCGCATCGGTCACGTAGATGAGGCGCTGTGCCCCCGCGCCTGACGGGAACGGCAGCTCCTTGAGTCGGAAGCGGATCGCCGCCAGGTCTGTCGTCGCGTACAGGTAGGCCCCGTCCGACTTCTGTACGATCATGCCCAGCGCGCCGCCGTCGGCGTTCTTGAAGAGCGGCTGGCCGGCCGCGTCGCGCAGGTATACCACCAGCGCGCCCTCGTCGCGTCGCACCTCGCCGCGCACGGGCGCATCGGCCGGCGCCACGGGCAGCACCATCTCCAGCTCGCGCAGGACCAGCGGCAGTTGCGCGTTGTAGAAGCTCTCTCCGCGCACGTCGGTGGGCCGCAGGAGAACGCCGAGCCGGTCATAGATGTCCTGGACGGCCGACAGCGAGACGTCGCGGATCTGCTCCCACACCTGCCGCGCGCCGCGATCACCGGCCTGGAGTTGGGCGACGGCGCGTCGCGCCTCGCCGGCGAACTCCTCGTCGGACCGGAAACGCTCGTTGGCCGCCTTGTAGTCCTGCTCGATCGCTTCCAGCACGTCCGCGTGCGTCGCGGGGGTCGGGAGCGGTCGCTCGCGATACCAGCGAATGAGCATGCCGAATTGGGTGCCCCAGTCGCCGATGTGATTCTGGCGAATCACGTCATGCCCGACGAACGCCAGCACGCGGGCAAACACGTCGCCGATGATCGTGCTGCGCAGGTGGCCGACGTGCATCTGCTTGGCGATGTTCGGCTGGGAATACTCCACGACGATGCGGCGCGGCGCGGAGACCGCGGGGATACCGACGCGGTCGACGGTGCGCTCGTCCGCCGGCGGCGCCGGAACGGCCTCCAGCCGGCCCGCCAGGAACTCGCTGCGCAGCTTGATATTGATGAAGCCCGGCCCGGCAATCTCCAGCGGTTCGGCGGTGTCGGCGAGCGCCGGCTCGACGGCCGCCACGATGCGTGCGGCGATATCGCGCGGCTTGGCGCCCAAGGTGCGGGCCAGGCCCATGGCGGCGTTGCACTGGTAGTCGCCGAAACGGGCGTCGCCGACCGGGCGGACGAGCGCATCGACGGTTTCCGACGATTGGCCGCTCAGGCGGCCGACGGCATCCGCGAAGAGGCGTTGCAGGCCAGTCAAAACGCTGTCGGGTTGCATGCGCTGAGGCTAGCCGTCGCGCGGCGGCGACGCAACAAACGCGCTTCCAAACTCGGCGAGAAACTGGAACTCCCGCTGCCAGCGGATGATGTAAACTATCGATAGAAGGAGCATGATCTTCACCTGTCCGCGCTGCCAGATTGAGAACCCACCGGTCGCACGGTACTGCCGGCGTTGCGGGCTGGTCCTGGCGCCGGGCGCCGGCGCGGAGCCGCTCGGCGCAGGGGCGTTGCGGCACCCGGAGCCGCTCGCGCCGCCCGGGGGCTTCGTACCCTTCGCGGACGGCGCGGACCTGTACTTCCAGTGGGAAGCCGCATGGGGCGGCCAGCCACTGCTCGGGACGGAGACCCTGGCGATCCGGGCGTTCAACGCCGGCTATGGCCTCGCCGAGGTCGTCCTCACCGTGCACGGCACGGATGAGGGTGGTGCGAGCGTGTTCAGCGTGCAGCGCGAG
>CAZVRR010000190.1:0-8209 GCA_964629745.1 uncultured Planctomycetales bacterium
CGAGGACCTGCCGCGCCGGCTGAAGCGCGTCAACCGGCTCGTGACGAACCTGGCGTTTGCGGCCGTCCTGCTCGGGTACCCGCTGCTGCGCGGGCAAAGTCCGCTCGCGTACTATGCCCGGTTCCTCCCGCTGGGCGCACGGCCCTGGGACCTGGCGCACGGCGCCGCGGCCGCGGTGTTGTACCTGGCGCTGTTGTATGCGGCGTGGGCGCTGTCCGACAACGTGCAGCTCCGGCTGCGGCACGAGGCAGCGGGCCTGGCAAGGCGACTGGCCGGGGTGCCGTTGACGGCCGTG
The DNA here is from genome assembly GCA_964629745.1 of uncultured Planctomycetales bacterium. Classification (GTDB taxonomy): domain Bacteria; phylum Planctomycetota; class Phycisphaerae; order UBA1845; family Fen-1342; genus JAAYXS01. The sequence goes on from CAZVRR010000190.1 coordinate 296, forward strand.
GCCGCGGCGGGCGTGGAAGAGTTGATGTTCCGCGGGATGCTGCTGGCGGGCTTGTGCGAGGACCTGCCCGTCGCGGCCGCCGTGGTGCTGAACGTGCTCGTGTTTGCCGCGGCCCACTACATTCGGCGCGTGAAACGCTACTGGACCTTTCCGGGGCACCTGGCGCTGGGGCTGCTGCTGGCGACGGCCTTCGTCTGGACCGGCGCGTTGTGGCTGCCGCTGGGAGTGCATGCCGGGGGCGTACTGGTCCTGATGGCGCTGCGGCCGCTCATCCGCTACGACGGGCCGGCGTGGCTGGTCGGGGCCAGTATTTTCCCGTACGCTGGCGTGGCGGGTCTGATAGCACTTGGACTGCTGACACTCAACCTGTGGTGGATCTACGGGTCATGAGCGAATCGAGGGCGGCCGGAGTGGCGATCGTGGGCGGCCAGCGCGGCGACGGGCCGGCGGCGCCGGACGGCGCCTGGTATGCGGCCGATGACGTCGGCGCCGTCGAGCGTGGCGTACGCGACGGGCACGTGCGGCGCGTCGTGTTCGCCGAGCTGGACGATCTGCTCGAGGCGGTGTGGTCCCGCGCGATCACGCTCGACACTTGGCTGGCGCGGGGCGTGCAGGTGGAGGTCGCTCCCTCCATCTCCACGACGGATGCGCTCGTCGCGCGGCTGGCGTCGAGCTGGGCGGCGTGGACGCGGCGGCACCGGCGGCGGCAGCTCTGGGCGGGCCTCGTGCTGAGCGCCGTGGCGATCGCCGCCGCGTTCGTGCTGCATGCAACGGTTTCGCGTTAGTCTGAGCCGGCGCGGCCGGCGGTACCTGCGATTGAAGGAGCACGTCATGCGCAAGAGCGTGAGCTGTGCGGCGCTGGGAGCCCTCCTGTCGCTCCTGGGCTGTGCTGCGAAGGATACCGGTCCGTGCATCACCTATGCGCCGCCGGCAGCGGGGGCCCCGGTCACGACGGGGACGCTGCTCGGCGAGCTCACGGACCTCGCCGCCCTGACGCGCCGGCCCGATCCGCCCTTCACGACACGCCAGTTCTCCAGCAACGACCGTGCCGCGCGCAGCCCGCAGGAGAACTGGTTTGCGAACGCCGATCACGGCAAGTTCCTGCGCGAGGAGGACCGCGCCGGCCGGCACGAGTACGTACTGATGGATGCTGAGGGGCCGGGCGCGATCGTGCGGATCTGGTCGGCAAACCCGGCGGGCACGCTGCGGTTCTACTTCGATGGGGCCGCCGAGCCGGAACTCGAAGTGCAGATGGTCGACCTGCTCAGCGGCAAGGTCACGGATATCCCCGCGCCCATCGCGCATACCGCCAGCGCCGGCTGGAACTGCTACTACCCGCTGCCCTACGCGCGGCGCTGCGTGGTCACCTGCGACGCGGGCAAGTTCTACTACCACGTGAACTACCGGACGTACGATGCCCAGACGACGGTCGTCACGTTCACGGCGCCGGACCTGGGGCGCTACGCGGCCCAGGCGCAGAAGCTGGCGACGGCGCTGGCCACGGCCGGTACGCCCGCCGCGGCCTGGACACCCGAGACCTGCGCGGAGGCCCGGCAGGAGCGACACACGGCGCGGCTCAAGCCCGGCGCCGTGCGCGACTGGAAGCTCCGCGCCGGCGACACGGCGCGGGCGGTGACGATGCTGAGCGCGCAGGTGACGGCCGACGATCTCAACGTCGCGCTGCGCCACCTGGTGCTGCGGGCGGAGTTCGATGGCCAGTTGACGGTGGTCTGTCCGCTGGGCGACTTCTTCGGTGCGGCGCCGGGACTGAACCCCTACCGTTCGTTGCCGCTCGAGGCCCGCGCCGACGGTACGTTGGTCTGCCGCTGGGTGATGCCCTATCAGCACGCGGCTCGATTCAGTCTCGAGAACCTGGGCGAAATGCCCGCCGAGGTGGCGCTGGAAATCACGACGGCCCCGTATGCCTGGACGGAGCGCTCGCTGTATTTCCACGCCCAGTGGCGCGCCGCGCATGACGTGCCGACCCGGCCGATGTCGGATTGGCAGTACCTGCAAACCGCGGGCCCGGGCGTGTTTGTCGGCGCCGCGTTCGCGATCGCCAACCCCGCACGGGCCTGGTGGGGTGAGGGTGACGAGAAGATCTACGTCGACGGCGAGGCCTTCCCGAGTCACTTCGGCACGGGTACCGAGGATTACTACGGTTACGCCTGGGGCAGTCCGCAGCTGTTTTCCCACGCGTTTCACAGCCAGCCGCGCTGCGATGGTCCGGGCAATTACGGCCATACGGCGGTCAACCGCTGGCACGTGATCGACAAGATCCCGTTCGAACGGGACTTCCGCTTCGACATGGAGCTGTGGCACTGGTGGGAAGGCGTCCTCCCGGCGATATCGGTGGCCACCTACTGGTATGCCGCTCCCGGGGTGACGCACACGTTTACGGAGCCCGACGCGGATGCTCTGGCGCTGGTAAGTCTGCCCCGCTATGAGCCGCCGCGCGTCCATGGTGCCCTCGAAGGCGAGGAACTGAAGATTATCTCCCACACCAGCATTGCCGAGCGGCAGGAGATCGAACGGTGCAGCAACGAGGCGCACTTGTGGTGGCGCGATGGCAGGCCGGGCGACCGGCTGGTCGTGGCGTTCGATGTGGCGGGCTCCGGGCGGTATGCCGTGTATGCGCGGTTTGTCCAGGCCCCGGACTACGGCATGCATCGGCTGCTGATCAACGACCTGGAAGTCGTGCCGCAGTTGGATCTGTACCATGAGAAGGTGATCGTGGGCGAAGAGCGCAAAATTGGTGAGCTCGCGCTGCACTCCGGCGAGAACCGGCTGACCATCGAGGTCACGGGTGCGAATCCACAGGCGCAGCCCAGGCATATGGCGGGCCTGGATTACCTGCGGCTGGAGCCGCTGCCCTGAACTGTTGCCCGAGCGCATGCAGACCCCGCATGGCTGACCTGGAAATCTCCGCCGATCTGGTCGGGCAAGTCGTCTGCAATCCCGGCCGGCCGCAGTGGGGCACGGGCACCGTGCTGCGCGTGCAGACCACGATGGCGGGCGGGCAGCCGCAGCACCGCGTCTCGGTTCAATTCTCGGTCGGACACAAGGTCCTGCTCATTCCACCGGCGCGGCTGGCCCGGCCGGGGACCGCGCCGACGCGGGCGGGCGGCTGGCTGGAAAAGGCGGCCGGCACCAACCTGGACGGACGGCTGCGCGGGCTGCCCGATTTCGTGACTGATTTCCTGGGCACGCCGCGGCAGCGGCTGCTGAACCTTGCGCCGCTCTACGCGGTCACGGATGAGCCGAAATCGCTCGCGGACTGGGCGCGCCAGCAGACGGGCGTTGCCGATCCGCTGGCGCACTGGTCGCGGGACGAGTTGCACCAGGCCTTCGGCGAGTTTTGCAGCCGGCGCGACCACGCCTTGCGGACGGCGGCCGCTGTGCTGGAGAAGAGCGCCGCCGGCCGCGACGCGGTTGCGCGGGCGCTCGCCGGGCTCGAGGCTCCGTTGCGCACGCGGATGGAGGCCGTGCTCGGCGCCGGCGGGCGCTGAGCCGGCCCCGTACCGCCCGGGGGACGAGCTCGATATACTGGCTTTATGCGTGCGGTCGCCATTCTGAATCAGAAGGGTGGGGCGGGCAAAACCACGACTGCCGTGAACCTCGCCGCCGCCATGGCGCAGCTCGGACAGCGCGTGCTGCTGGTCGACCTGGACCCGCAGTCGCACGCGACGTTGCATCTGGGAATCCAGCTCGGACGGGACGAACCGGGCCTCTATGACGTCCTGGCGCGCGATGTTTCCCTCTCGGAAGTACTGCGCCACGTGCGCCCGAACCTGGCGCTGGTCCCCGCCGGCATCGACCTGGTCGGCGCGGAGGTGGAGCTGCGCGAGCGCGCGGGATACGAGCAGATCCTCCAGCGCGCGCTGGATGCGTGCAGCATGGATTTCGACTGGGCGCTGATCGACTGTCCGCCTTCCCTCGGGCCGCTGACCGTCACCGCGCTGACGGCCGCGGAGGGCGTGCTGATTCCGCTACAACCGCATTTCCTTGCACTTCAGGGACTGGGGCGGCTCCTGGAGACGGTGACGCTGGTGCGGCAGGGGCTCAATCCCCGGCTCCGCGTGATCGGCGTCGTGTTGTGCATGTATGAGAAGGGCACGCGCCTGGCCCAGGAGGTGTGCGACGACGTGCGTCACTTTCTCGCGCAGGCCGAGCCGGGTCACCCGTGGCACGGCGCCCGCGTGTATGAAACGCGGATTCGCCGCAACATCAAGCTGGCGGAGTGCCCCAGCTTCGGCCAGAGCATCTTCGATTACGCGCCGGCCAGTCACGGCGCCGAAGATTACCTGGCGCTGACGCAGGAACTGCTGGGTTCGCTGGCGCACACTTCGCCGCCCCCGGCCGCGTTGCCGGCGGCGCAGCAGGACGACGCCACGGCGGTTCTGGACGGCCTGCCCTCGTGAGCGACGACTTGCCTGTCGCCCGCCTCCGCGCCCGCCGGCCGATCTTCCCGGCGGCGGCCTGGAACGATTGGTACCGGCGGCTGCTGCCGGCCTACTGGGTCTTCCTGTTCTGCGCCACGCACTTTCCCCGGCTCTCGATCGACCTGGGCGTCAGCGCCTCCGACAAGATCCTGCACATGGTCTGCTTCGGCGTGCTGGCGTTGTGCTTTTGGCGTTTCGCCGAGACGTTCCGGCGGCCTGTGTCCGACCGCTTCGTCTGGCTCGCGCTGGCCTGGCTGGCTGCGTATGCCGCGGTCGACGAGTGGCTGCAGCAGTTTGTCAACCGTGGCACGGACCTGGGGGACTGGCTGTGCGACGTGGCCGGCGTGGTAGCCGTGCTGGCCTGGCTCGAGTGGCGCCGCCGGGCCTGAAGGATGGCACCCGCCGCGTCCGCAGATCTCGGCGGGCAGACCGGCGCGGGCGGACCGCCGCCCGCCTTTCGCCTGCGGATGCGCCGCGTATAATGAGCCGTTTTCGTACACAGCGCCCCTGCGGGAGTCGCCACAGAGCGTTATGGAAGACCTCCGGAAAATCCGCAATCTCGGCATCGCCGCGCACATCGACGCCGGCAAGACCACCACCACCGAGCGCGTGCTGTATTACAGCGGCACGATTCACCGCATGGGTGACGTGGACGACGGCACGACGGTGACGGATTTTGACGTCGAGGAGCAGCAGCGCGGCATCACGATCTACAGCGCCGCCGTTTCGTTCGCGTGGCGCGACTGCCGGGTCAACCTGATCGACACGCCGGGCCATGTTGATTTCACGGCGGAGGTGGAGCGCAGCCTGCGCGTGCTGGACGGGGCGATCGTGGTGTTCGATGCGAAGGAGGGCGTCGAGGCGCAATCCGAGACCGTGTGGCGCCAGGCGGACAAGTACCAGGTGCCGCGCGTGTGCTTCATCAACAAGATGGACAAGACCGGCGCGGACTTCGAGCACGCGGTGGGCACGCTGCGTCTGCGCCTGGCGTGCAACCCGATCCCCGTGCAGTTGCCGATCGGCGCCGAAAATTCGTTCCACGGGCATATCGACCTGGTCCGGATGAACGCGGTGATCTACCGGGGGGGTGACGGGCGCGACTTCTCGGTCGAGCCGATCCCGACCGAGCTGCAGGAGACGGCGCAGGCGCACCGGCACCAGCTCGAGGAGCAGGTGGCGGAGCTCGACGAGCACCTGATGCAGAAGTACATCGACGGGCAGCCGCTCACAGCGGATGAACTGGTCGCGGCCCTGCGCGCCGGCACGCTGGCGCTGCAGTGCCAGCCGGTGCTGTGCGGCTCCGCGCTGCGCTACATGGGCGTGCAGCCCCTGCTGGACGCGGTCGTCGACTACCTGCCTTCGCCGCTGGACGTGCCGCCGATTACGGGGCACGATCCGGATCACTCCGAAAAGCAGATCCGCCGCAAGTGTGATCCGGGCGAGCCGCTGGCGGCCCTGGTGTTCAAGGTGATCGCGGAATCGCACGCGGACCTGCACTTCATCCGCGTCTACTCGGGCGTGCTGAAGGCCGGCTCGCGCGTGACGAACGTCGGCCGGCGCAAGAAGGAAAACCTGCCGCAGCTCTTCCGCATTTTTGCGAAGCGCCGCGAGAAGCTGGAGGCAGCCTACTGCGGCGACATCGTGGCCGCGGTCGGCCTGCGCGAGTCGCTGACCGGCGACACGCTGTGCGGCCCCCACAGCCCGGTGCTGCTCGAGCGGATCGAGTTTCCCGAGACGGTCATCAGCATGGCGATCGAACCGAAGTCGTCGGCCGACCGTGAGAAGCTCGAGAACGCGCTGCACATGCTGTCGCGCAGCGACCCGACGTTCGCCTACCGCGTGGAGCCGGAAACCGGCCAGACGCTGATTCATGGCATGGGTGAGCTGCACCTGGAGGTGATCGTTCACCGCATCGAACGCGACCTGAACGTGCCGGTGCGCGTGGGCAAGCCGCGTGTCGCCTACCGCGAGACGATCACGCGCGCTGCGGAAGCGGAAGGACGCCTGGCACGCCAGACCGGCGGCAAGAGCCAGTTTGCGGTGGTGCGCCTGCGGGTCGAGCCGTTCGTGCCGGCCCCGGGCCAGCCGCACCTGGTCGTGCACAACCGCATCCCGCCGGAGCAATTGCGTCCGCAGTTCCTGCCCGCCATCGAGCAGGGGGTGCGCGGCGCGGCGGGCAGCGGCGCGCTGGGCGGGTATCCACTGATCAACATCCTGGTGACGCTGCTGGGCGGCGAGGAGCAGTCCGAGGAATCGACCGAGGTGGCGTTCGAGGCCGCGGCAAGCATCGCGGTGCAGCGGGCGCTCGAGCAGGCCGGGCCGGTGCTGCTTGAGCCGATCATGAAGGTTGAGGTTGTCACGCCGGAGGAATACCTCGGGCCCATCAGTGGCGACCTGATGGCGCGGCGGGCCATCATTACCGCGTCGACCATTCGCGCCCGGAACCACGTGATCAGCGCGGAAGTTCCGCTGGCGACCATGTTCGGATATGCCACGCAGGTCCGCTCACTGTCGCAGGGCCGGGCGTCGTACTCGATGGAGCCGGCGCGCTACGAGAAGATGCCGCCCGAGCTTGCGCAGCAGGTACTCGGCGTGTTCTGATCCGCGCCTGGCGGTCGCGGGCCGCGGTTACGCTCCTGTCAGTGTCTTTTCATTCGCCCGTCAGGTTCGTAAGGCATATTGGGACTGGTTGCACACGACGTCATCGGCGCGCAACCCGCCAGGAGGACACCATGCTCGAGACCGGTGCGAACCCCGCGACCGCTGAGTTCCAGGAAAACATGACGGACCTCCGCGAGAACGTCGGCGGTGCGATGCGCGATTTGAAAGACACGGCGACGGCACTGAAGCAGGACGTGGCCAACCTGGCTGCCAGCGCGGGCGCCGTAGCGCAGGAGCGCGTCGATCCGCTGTTGAATTACATCCGCGACTACCCCGTGCGCTCGATGCTGATCGCCGCCGGCGTCGGCATGGCACTGGGCACGATGATGAAGTGGCGCTCGTAGCCGGCGTGTCGCGTGCGTGGCGGGAACCATGGTAAGCCAGCAGGCATCGGTGCGCCAGGAAGCGGCCCCTCCGCAGTCTGCCGGCGCTGTCGGGTCGAACGGTGCGGCCGCGATAGGGCGCGACGTGCGCCTGCTGCTGGCGTTGGCGGGTTACTACACCCGTGCGCGCTGGGAAGCGGCAGTCGTGGCGCTGCGCGACCGGGTGCTGCACGTGCTCGCCGCCGCGGCGCTGCTGATCGTCGGGATGATCATCATCACCGTGGCGCTGGTCTTCCTGATCGCGGGCCTGGGCACGGGCCTGGGAGCCGCCCTTGGCGGGCGTGCCTGGCTTGGCCAGAGCCTGGTAGCGCTGGCGACGCTCGGGTTGCTCGCGGGCGGCGCAGCGCTGCTCGTGTGGCGCGTGCGCGCCCGGTGGCGCCGCGCACGGGTGCGGGCCTATGAACAACGCAACGAACGTCAACGCCGCC
>CAZVRR010000191.1:0-8202 GCA_964629745.1 uncultured Planctomycetales bacterium
GACAGGGCGGGGTTCGGACCCGCGCCCACCCTCGCATCCCGGAGCGGCGCGGTACAGGCGTCCCGCAGGGGACGCCGTGATGAAAGCCCACCACGCAGTGGTGGGTCCTCACGCCACCCCGCCCCCGAATTGCCGTCCCGGCGGGACGGCGCGACGAGCGCCCGCCACACCGTGGCGGGAACGTGGCGCCCGGATCGCCAAAAGCGCGGGATGGGGCGCAGCGGATCAACAAGCCGGCACGGGCCGGCGTGGCGGAGGCGCCACGAACCGACCCGTGCCACCAAGCTATGACGCACGCGCGTCGAATGAACTACTGCTGCTTCAACGAATCCGCCACGCCGGGCACCTGGTCGATGCCGGCGGGGATCGCGATGCTCGAGCCCGCGAAATCGTCGCCGATCGGCTCGACCCGCCCGCCCAGGTGCCGGCCGAAGAACGCTTCCGTCACCGCGTTGAACGCGAGATTGTTCTCGGGCCGCGCGAAGCCGTGGCCCTCGTCGGAGAACAGCACGTAGGTCACGGGGATCTGCTTTTCCTGCATCGCCCGGACGATCTGGTCCGCTTCGGCCTGCTTCACGCGCGGATCATTCGCGCCCTGGCCGATCAGCAGCGGACGGTGAATCTGCTCCACGCGCGTCAGCGGCGAGCGCTCCAGCAGGAACTTGCGCCCCGGTTCCGTGCGATGATCGCCGACCCGCGCCGTGAACAGGTCGAGCATCGGCTTCCAGTACGGCGGCACCGACTCGAGCAGCGTCACGAGGCTCGAGGGGCCCACGATGTCGACGCCACAGGCAAACAGCTCGGGCGTGAACGTCAGGCCGACGAGCGTCGCGTAACCGCCGTAGCTGCCGCCCATGATCGCGACCTTCTGCGGGTCGGCGATTTTCTCCTTGACGGCCCACTGGACCGCGTCGACCAGGTCGTCGTGCATCCGCCCGCCCCACTCGCGGTTGGCCGCATTGACAAACTGCTTGCCCAGCCCGGTCGAGCCGCGGAAGTTCACCGCCAGCACGGCATAGCCGCGGTTCGCCAGCCACTGGTGATACGGATCGTAGCCCCAGCCGTCACGCGCCCACGGGCCGCCATGCACCATCAGCACCAGCGGCAGCGGTTTCTCCGGCCGGGCGTCGTGGTCCGCATCCGTCTCCGGCGGCAGGCTCAAATAGCTCACGAGCTTGAGGTTGTCGCGCGCCGGGATGACGACCGGGTGCATCCGCGCCAGGGTCAGCTTCTCCAGCGCCGGCCGGTTCGTGAACAGGAATTTCGACTTCTTCGTCGGCCGGTCGTAGAGGTAATACTTCACCGGACCATTGTCGAGCAGGTAGGCCACGACCCACGTCTGATCGTTCAGCGTGCGGCCGATGACCTCGAAATCGCCGTCGGCCACCGCGCGCAGGGCGGCGAAGTCGGCCTCCAGCTTCGCATCCAGCACCTTCCACTGCTTTCGGTCGTAGGTGAACGCGACGGCCTCGATCGTGTACTCGGTCGGATGGCTCATCGCGTCACTCACGTCGGCGCGGGAGTCCTCGGCGACGACGGTCTGCTTCCCGTCGGCGAGGCTGATCTCCGTGAAGGCCGACGTGTTGCGGCCGCGGCTGTCGACCAGGCGCAGGATCTGGCCGGACTTGTCGAAGCCGGCCAGATCGGTGGTCATGGCGTCTTCACCGGTCAGCGTGAAGAACGGCTTCCACTCCTCTCCGACCCGCTGGAGGAACTCGCGGCCACCCTCGGGCGTGGTGCGCGAAGCGAAGCGGACCCGGTAATCGTCATCGGTCACGATGCTCATGAAGCCTTCGTTCGTCAGCATGAGCTGGCGCTCGCCGGTCTCGAGCGAGACGCGATAGACGTCGTGGAGCTGCGGATCGCGGTCGTTCAGCCCGATCAGGATCTCGTGCGGGAACTTGTGGCTCACGCCCATCACGCGCGCCTGCACGCCCTTCAGCGGCGTGAGGTCACGGACCTCGGTTGTCTTTACGTCGACGCTGTAGACGCGCCAGTTCTCGTCGCCGTCCTTGTCCTGCAAATACAGCAGGCGCTGGCCGTCGAAGGTCCAGAAGTAGATCCGCACGCCGCGGCCCTGGTCCCGGGTGATCGGTTTGGCCGCGTCAGGCTGGCCGACGGGCGCGACCCACACGTTGAGCACGTCCTCGACGGGCGCCAGATACGAGAGGTACTGGCCATCGGGGCTGATCTGCACGGAGGCGCGCTGCGGGTTGCCGAACAGGACGTCGCGCGGAATCAGGGGCGTCTCGGCGCGTGCCAGCGGCAGTGCCGCGCCGAGGAATAGTGTCGCCGAAACCAGGTGCCGGAAGGTTCGCATGCTGAGTTCTCCAGTTTCCGTTTCCGTCCCCCGCGCCCAGCTTAGCCGGGCCGTCGCGCGGCCGGTGCGGCGGGTGCAGAAACCGACAGATTGCGACGAAGACGTGCAGCGCGGCCCGGCGGGGCTCAGGCGCTTTCGAGCAGCTTCGCGTGTGCCTTGAAGCTTTCTTCCAGCGTGCCGCGCAGACTCGTGCCCGCGCCGGTGAAGCCTGTTTCGTCGACGACCAGCGCTTCGAACCAGTGTGAGAGGTTGCGCCAGTCGCGCACGCTCACGTATTCGCTGTCCAGGCGGCCGGTCCGGGCGTTCATGTTGTGATAGTTGCCCAGCGCCAGGCACAGGCACGTGGCGGTGTAGCCATAGGTCACATAGGCCGTCGCCTCGCAGGAGCCGCCGTCCATGAGCTTACGCTGGAACGCGAAGCCGCGGCGCTGTTGCACGAGCCGCTCGGCGACCGAGCCGCACCAGCCGGTCAGGGCGGGCGTGAACACGCTCATGCGGTCGCCGACGCGGAGGATCGGCCCGTCGCCGATCCGCGCGGTCGGCAGCTCTTTGCTCATCTCGATCGCGACGATCGGCAGGTCGGTGGGGACCGACTTGCCGCGGGCGGCGCCGATCGCGCCGATGAAGCCGACTTCCTCGGCGCGCGTGAAGAGGCAGTACGCCTCCGCCCGCAGCTGCTTCCTGCTCAGGCGTTGCAGCAGGTCGAGCATCGCGGCCACCCCGGCCAGGTCGTCGCACGCGATGGCGCGGACGTGTTCGTCGACCAGTTCCGGACCGGGCAGATCCCACATCCCCGGTGCACGCCGCTCGACGGGGCTGCTGACGTGCAGTAGCGCCTCCTCCGGGCGCGTCGCCCCTGCCCCGAACCGCGGCGCCGGCTGGGTGCGCGTCAGCTCCACGACACGCGCGTCCTTCCAGCGTCCGCCGGTCCAGAACCGCACGTCGGCGTTCTCCACGAACGACGACGCGACACCCCCGCGGAACGCGGCCCGCACCGTGTGGCGGTCGACCATCTCGAGCGCCACGAAGCCGGGGTGGTCCGTGTGGGCGGCGAAGATCAGCGGCGTCACGTCCCGCGGCCGATACCGATAATGTGCGATAATGTTTCCGTACTCATCCGTGCGGCAACTCACGCTCTTGAGCCGGGCGCAGGCGCGCCGGATGTAGTCGAGCACGGCCGTCTCCACGAAGGTAGCCGTGGGCAGGCTGAGCAGGTCGCGGAGCACTTTCGGCAGCGGCATGGCAGGGCTCCCAGAATGAACCAGCGGCCGGGACGAATACTACGAATAGACGTCCCCCGGTTCAATCGCGGCCCGTGTACGCCGGGCCGGCCGGGGCGTGCCAGCGCGTCGGGAAGGATTTTTTTGCCATGGACCGGCCCGCACAGCCGTCTGTTCATCCGGTGACGAGCGTGAGCCTGGACGGCGAGGCGCTGCACAAGCTCGTGGCCGACGTGCAGCGTGGCAACCGGCCGGCCGCGGATCGATTGGTCCGCGAGCACGACTCGTGGCTGCGCAGCGTGGTCTACGGCATCACGGGGCGCCCGGACCTGGTCGACGACATCGTGCAGCAGGCCTGGACCCAGGCCTGGGAACGGCTGGACCGGCTCCAGGAACCCCGGGCCATCCGCGGCTGGCTGCACAGCATCGCGCGCAATGCCGCGATCGACGCCGGCGAGGCCCGGGCCCGCCGTGCGGCGCGCACGGGACCGCTGGAAGCCGTGCCCGACCCGGCTGACGAACGCGTCAGACTGCCGGGCGGCGGAGCGGTCGGCCGCGAGTTGCAGGCCACGCTGCTGCAAGCCGTGCAATCGCTGCCGGCCCTGTACCGGGAGCCGTTCGTGCTGCGGCACCTGGAGGATTGGAGTTACGCCCAGATCGGCGAGTTGCTGGGCCTGCCGGTGGAAACGGTGGAAACACGCCTCGTGCGTGCCCGGCGCTTGCTGCGTGACATGCTGCAGGGAAAGGTCGAATCATGACGTCGCCCGAACTGGAACGCCTGATCACCCGCTACCTCGACCGCGAGGCCACGGTGCGCGAGCGCCGCGAGCTGCACGCCCGGATGCAGAGCGATCCGGCGGTCGCGGCACTGGTGGCGGAGGCGGCGGACCTGGATCGGGAAATCGGCCGGGCCATGCGGGCCGCCCTCGGACGCCCCGCGGAAGCGACGTCCAAGCCGCGCTCGCTGTGGCGACGTATCGGCCAGCTCGGCACGCTGGCGGCGGCCGCGGCGCTGATCCTGGCGGTGTGGACGTCCCCGCTGCGAATGGCGGCGACGACCGATCGCCCCTTGACGCAGCAGGCCGGCGTGGCGCCGGCCGGATCGTGGTTCGCGCCGGTCACGCCGCGCGACGTCGTCCGCGAGGTGAATCCGTCGTACGAGCGCCCGCAACTGCGGCTGCGCAGCACGGAGCGCAACTGGCTGATCATCCCCGCGGATCGGCCCGGCGAGTACCTGTTGATCGAGATGGACCAGATTCAGACACAGTCCGTGTTACTCGAGAGCGATTTCTAAGTTGCACCGGCCGCGGGCGTGCCCGCGCCGCGCGCCTCGTGGGAGTAGGCCCATGATCGCAGGATTGAACTTCTCTCTGCCCCTGTTGCTGAGCCTCGCGCAGTGCGCGACGGTGTCGTTCGCGTCGGGTTCACACGACCGGCCCGAGCTCGGCGCTGCCCGGAGCGCCCCGAGCGCCCCGCACCGGCCGATCTTCATCGAGGCCGAGCCCGCCCGGGCGCCCGATCCGCCACGGCGTGGTCCCGCCCCGCCGGCGGTACCGGCCCCGCCGACTCCGCCGGACGTCATTCGTCTGCGCCCGGAATTAGTCGTCGAGCCGCGCAACAACGCGGGCGCGCAGTGGATCGGCGTGCGGCTGTCGCCGATTCCGGCTCCCCTCGCGGCCCACATCGGCGAGGAAGGGCTGATGATCGGCAACATCGTGCGCGACGGTCCTGCCGACCGCGCGGGCCTGCAACGCTATGACGTGCTGCTTTCGTTTGACGGGCAGAAGCTCGCAACCGGGGACGACCTGGTGAAGGCGGTGCAGGCGGCCCGCGCCGGAGCGCCCGTGGAGATCGTCGTGGTGCGCGGCGGAGCGCAGAAAAAGCTGGAAATCACGCCGATCGCCCGGCCGCGCGAGGACGACTGGGAGTACAAGTACGAGGACGATCAGGATCTCGTCGACCAGGACTTCAGGGTGCGCGGCCGCTGGTTGCGTCCGGGTCCGGGCGGCTGGATCTTCGAGGATCTCGGGCCGATGCGCGAACTGCCGGACGCGCTGAAGGAATTCCAGCACTACACCGACCCGGACTGGCTCAAGCAGTTCCTCCCCGAAGACATCGACGTGCATGTCGAAGTCGACCCGGACGACTGGAGCGATGCAGACGAACCGGGCGAGGTGCGCGTCGAAATCCGCATTCAGCGCGACGATGATGGAAAGACCATGAGCATCCGGCGCACGGAGGACGGGAAGATCCACGTCGAGCGCAGCGAGCCCGGCGGAAAGAGCCAGTCGGCGGTGTACGAGAACGAGGAAGAACTCCGCGGCGCCGACCCGCAGGCGTGGGAACTGTACAGCGAGAACGTGCGCCGCCACGGGCATGGGAACTGGCACGTCGTTCGCCCCGAGCTCGATCGGCTCGGCTCCCTGCGGCATGAGTTCCAGGCGGAAGTAGAGCACAAGTTGCAGTCGGCGCTGGAGCGTGCCCGCGAAGCCTACGACCAGGCCCAGAAGGCGGCGGAGGCGGCGCGCGAGCTGCACGTGGAGATCAAGCGACGTTCCGACCAGGACGGCGCCGCGGCCGGCCGGAGCGAATCGCGCCGCGAGTCGCTGTCCCTCGAGATCGGCGACGACGGCCACATCACGGTAACCGTGGATGACGGCGACGGTCCGCAGCGCCATGAGTTCCGCAACGCCGAGGAGCTTCGCAAAGAAAAGCCCGAGCTCTACGAAAGGCTCCGCGGCGTGCTTGAATAGTCCGCGTCTGACCGTGCGAGCCGGTCCGTGCACCCGTGGCGCCGACCGGCTCTTCTGTTGCGCCCCGGTGCCGCCCCGTTCCGCGCGCGGTAGATTGGCCGCATGAACACCGGGTTTTCCCTGGCGCAGCGCAGGGCGGGCATCCTGCTGCACCCGACCTCGTTGCCGGGCCCGCACGGTTGCGGCGACCTGGGTCCGCCGGCGCGGCGTTTCGTCGACTTCCTGGCCGCGGCGGGACAGGGCTGGTGGCAGATGCTGCCCACCGGGCCGGCGGGGCCGGGGAATTCGCCCTACAGCGCGTACTCCGCGTTCGCCGGCAACCCGCTGCTGGTCAGCCTGGAGTTGCTCGCCGCGCAGAACCTGCTCACCCGCGCGGAACTGGCGTCGACGGACGGGTGGCCGGAGCGGTGCGTCGACTTTCCGGCGACAACCAGGTTCCGGCTGGGTTTGCTGCGGCGTGCCCATGCCCGCTTCGTGGCGGAGGGCGGCCCGCGCACGCGAAGCTACGCCGCCTTTTGCGAGTCCCACCGCGACTGGCTCGACGACTATGCCCTCTACACGGCCCTGCGCCGCGCACAGCGCGGGCGGCGCTGGCTCGACTGGCCCCCACCCCTGCGCCTGCGGCGGCCCGCCGCGCTGCGCGCCGCGCGCCGGGAACTGCATGGGGAGATCGAGCTGGTCCGTTTCATCCAGTTTGCCTTCGACCAGCAGTGGACCAGTCTGCGCGACTACGCGGCCCGGCGCGGGGTGGCCTGGCTGGGGGATGTACCGATCTTCGTCGCCCTCGACAGCGCGGATGTGTGGGCCCACCAGGAGCTGTTCGCGCTGGACGCCGCGGGACAGCCGCGCGTCGTTTCCGGCGTGCCGCCGGACTATTTCAACCGGAATGGGCAGCTCTGGGGTCACCCGCACTATCGCTGGGCGCGGCATCGCGCAACCGGCTTCGCCTGGTGGATCGCCCGGTTTCGACGCGCGCTGACGCAGTTCGCCGCCCTGCGCATCGATCACTTCCTCGGCTTTCACCAGGTGTGGGCCGTGCCGGGACGGGCGAAGACCGCACGGCGCGGGCGCTACCTGCCGACGCCGGGGCGCGAGCTGCTCGGCGCGATCCGCCGCGCGCTGGGGCGCCTCGAACTCGTCGCCGAGGACCTGGGGAACGTCACGCCCGCGGCCCTGGCGCTGCGCGACGAGTTCGGGTTTCCGGGGATGCGCGTGCTCCAGTTCGCATTCGGCAACGACACGACGGCCCGCTATCACCAGCCGCATCAATATCCGCAGACCTGCGTCGTCTACACCGGCACGCACGACAATGCGACGGCCGTGGAGTGGATGGCTGAACTGAAGTCCCCACGCCGCGCGCGTGGAGACTCCGGCCTGACGCCGCGCGAGCGCCTCTTGCGCTACCTCGGCACGCGGGGCCAGGAGTTGCACTGGGATCTGATTCGCCTCGCGTACCTGTCCGTGGCCAACCTGGCGATCATTCCGGCGCAGGATGTGCTCGGACTGGGGGCGGAGGCGCGGATGAATACGCCCGGGCAGGCCCGCGGCAATTGGGCCTGGCGCATGCCGCCGCGCGCGCTGTCCGCCACACTGGCCGCGCGCCTGCACCGCCTGGCCGAAACCTATCAACGCCTGCGCTGAGGCTTCCCGCTGCCGCGGTATACTGCGCCCGCTCGAGGGAGTGCTCCATGAGAACTCGCGCCCGCCGGACGGACCAGCGCGCGGCCCGGGACCTGAGTGCCCGGCTCGCGCAGTTCGCGCTCGACCTGGAATGGACCTGGGATCCCGCGGCCCAGCAGCTCTTTGCCGCAATCGATCCGGTGTTGTGGGCGGCGAGCGGGCACAACCCGGTGGAGCTGCTGGCGGGGCTGGGGCCGACCCGGCGCGCGGCACTGGACGAGAATCGCGA
>CAZVRR010000192.1:0-5120 GCA_964629745.1 uncultured Planctomycetales bacterium
CTCGCACTGCGCCTGGCGGAGCGGGGCTGGTTTCCGCCGCAGTGGCAGCTCGATGCCGGTACCGAGGCAGGAATCCTCGTGCTGCACGTGCCCGTCATGACGGACGAGGTGATTGCGGCGGTGCGCGAGGAGCTGCACCGGGCCGCGACCGAGATTCCGCCGGAGATCGCGTTCGACCGCGCGCGGGCCCTGGCCCGGCACGCGGAACTGCGGCCGCGGATGCGCTTCGGCACGCGGGCCGCGCAGCTCGCTTGGTACGAGTGCATCGGCGGCGACGCGCAGCTGGGCGACTTTACCGCGGCGACGATCGACAGCGTGCGCGTGGGGGAAATGCAGGAGGCGGCGGCGTTCCTGGAACAGACGCGGCGCGTCGTAGCGCGGCAGAAATCCGGGGCTCAGATTACTCGCACGGCCGATCCGGCGGCGGTCCGGCCGTCGCCGAACGCCTCGGTGCCGCCCGTGAGCGAGCCGGGCAAGACGCCCGCCGTCGAAACGCGCGATTTCGGCAACGGCGTGCGCGCAATGGTTTGCCGAACAGCCGGCGCCGCGGGCGTGGTCGTTCGCACGCTGCCGGAGTTCGACGAGCCGGAAACCCCGGTGGGGTTGTTTGCAGCGCTGGGCAGCGAGTCGCATTCGGTCGATCAGCTCCGTGATTACCTTACCGTGCACGGCATAGAGCTGTGGCCTACTCTCGTGCCGCGGCGGGAGGGATTGGCCGGCTGCGGCGGGGTCGAGGCAGTCGGACCGCTGATCGAGCTGGAGGCCGAGCTGATCCGTCGGCCGAACCGCTCGGAAGCCCACTTCGTGCAAACGATCGAACAGCTCGGATCGATCGGTACGCGCTGGGATGGGCCGGCGACCGCCGACACGCGCCTGCACGCGCCGCCCGGGCTGATCGGGTGGCCCGTAGCTGAATACCCGGCCTTGTGGGTGGAAGGGGACCTCCGGCAGGCGGAAAAGCTGAGCCGGTTCCGCGGCGTCGATGTGATCGCGGTGGGGGATGTATCCGCGGATGACGTGTTCGCGGCGATCGCCGACTGCTGGCAGGACTGGCAGCCTGCCGGCGGCCCGGCCGCGAGGCGCTCGCCAACCGGCTCGTCCATGTTCAGTTGCTGGCCGCTCGTCGACGAGCCGAATTCCGGCGAAATCAAGATCGAGCTCTTTTGTCCTGCCGATTCAATCTCACCGCAGGCGCTGCATGCCTTGGCGTGGCTGCTCGGTGAGGCGGCCGGCTGGGCTGTCGACGTGCGATTGAGAGCACCGCAGTACTGGGTCACATGGCGCAAGCGGTCGGAGCCGGCAAAGCTCGCGGGCGCGGCGCGGTCGTGGGCTCAACGCCTGGAGGGGGTGAAGGAAGGCCGTGTTGAGCCGGCGGAGTTCGAGGGCGTGGTGCAGCGCGCACGCGTGACGCTGCTGCTCGAGCTGGACGGACCGTCCGCCGTGGCCGACCGGCTCCAGGCCGGAATCCGGGAGCCATGGAGCGTGGGCGGCTCCGTGGATCCGGCGGAACTGGCCGCGTTTGTCGGCCACGCCCGGTGGTTCAACTGCTTCGGTTGGACGCCGGAGTCGGTGGCGCGCGAGCTGAGTGCGTCCGAGGCGCAGTCGCGGCCTGCCACGCAGCCGGCGGTGCAGCCGTGATTCGTCCGGCGGCGGCGCCATTCCCCGCCGCCGGCGTCCACCTATAATTGCCGCTTCGCGCGTCCGCGCGGAACGAGGCAGTCATGATCGACATCAAGCTGATTCGGGATAACCCGGACCTGGTGAAGAAGGCCGTCCGCGACAAGAACATGCAGGTCGACATCGACCAGGTGCTGGCGGTGGATGCCCGCCGGCGCGCGCTGGAGACCGAGTTCAACGAGCTGCGGCACCGCCAGAACGTCACGGGCGAGCGGATCGCCAAGGCGCCGAAGGAGGAGAAAGCGGCCCTGTCGAAAGAGATGGGGCAGGTAAAGGCGCGGCTCAAGGAAATCGACGAGGAGCGCGCCAAGGTCGAGGCCCAGTTGGCTGCGCTCATGCTGCTCGTGCCGCAGATCCCCGACCCGGCTGTGCCCGTTGGCCCGGATGCATCGTACAACGTCGAGGTGCGGCGCATCGGCACCCCGCGGCCGAACGAGGCGTACGGGTTCGAATTGCGGGACCATGTCGCGCTGGGGGAGGCGCTGGGACTGTTCGACGTCGAGCGCGGCGTGAAGATCGCCGGCTCGCGGAATTACGTCCTGACGGGCTTGGGCGCGATGCTGCACGAGGCCGTGCTGCGCCTGGCCTGGGACATCATGTTGCAGCGCGAGTTTCCGCCCGCGCCCGGCGCGGGGAGCGTGGGCGAGCCGCAGCGGCTGCGCTTCACGCCGATGACGGTGCCGGTGCTGGTGAACGACGCGCTGATGTACGGCACGGGCTTCTTCCCGCTGCATCGCGAGGAAGTCTACCTCTGCGAGCGCGACGGGCAGAGCCTGGTTGGAACGTCGGAGGTGCCGCTTACCGGGCTGCACAGCGACGAGATTCTCGACGAAGCGCAGTTGCCGAAGCTGTTCTTTGCGCGCAGCACGTGTTTTCGACGCGAGGCCGGCGCCGGGGGCAAGGACACGCGCGGACTGTATCGGATCCACTTCTTCGACAAGCTTGAGCAGGTCGTCGTATGCCGCGCCGATGCCGCCGAGTCGGCGCACTGGCACGACGTGATCCTCAGCAACTCGGAGGCCGTGCTGCAGGCGCTCGAGTTGCCGTACCGCGTGGTGGAGGTCTGCACCGGCGACATGGGGCAGGGCAAGGTGCGGATGTACGACATCGAAACGTGGATGCCCAGCCGCGGCTGCTACAGCGAGACCCACTCCGCGAGCCGCTTCCATGATTTCCAGGCCCGGCGCCTGAACCTGCGCTACCGGCGCGCAGATACGGGCAAGCCCGACTTCTGCCACACGCTCAACAACACGATCGTGGCTTCGCCGCGGATCCTGATCCCGCTGCTCGAGATCAATCAGAACGCGGACGGGAGTATCAACATCCCGGCGGCGTTGCGGCCCTACCTGGGCGGACGGGAACGGATCGCGTAGGCAACACTCGAAAATACCGGGCATCTGCCGACCGAAGTGAGACACCGCTGGAACAGCGGTGGCACCGGAAACGGGCGAAGAGAAGACACTGCTGACACAGCAGTGGTACGGGAGACCTGTCGGTCATCGTGCCACTGCTCTGTGAGCAGTGTCCGTCGGTTCTCCGACCATCCCAGGTTGAAAAGAAGACACTGCTGACACAGCAGTGGCACCGGGAAACGGGCGAAGAGAAGACGCTGCTGGAACAGCAGTGGCACGGGAAACCTGACAGGAATGTCATCTCACATTGGCTGCGGGGCCAGCCGATTCCGCGCGCGGCTGCGTGAAGGTTTGGCCCATCCGTCGCATCAAGCCCTGAAGTCACCCGGTCGGCACGGCGCCGGCGGTGGCCGGTTCGACGAGCTGGAGGACCTCGCCATGAGGAAAACGATGGCACTCGCCTACGGGGGCCTGGCGTATACCGCCTTCTTTGTCTCATTCACGTACGCGATGGGTTTCATCAGCGGCTTTTTCGTGCCCAAGACGATCGACACGGGAACGCCGACGGCGCTGGGCGCAGCCCTGCTGATCGACGCCGGACTGCTCCTGGTCTTCGTGCTGCAGCACACGATCATGGCGCGGCCGGCGTTCAAGCGCTGGTGGACACAGTATGTCCCCAAGCCGGTCGAGCGTTCCACGTTCGTGCTCATGGCATCGGTGTGCCTGGCGCTGGTCATGTGGCAGTGGCGGCCGATCGGCGGGACCGTCTGGCAGGTGGAGCTGGCATGGGCGCGCGGGGTGATCCTGGCGCTCGCGGCGCTGGGGTGGGGGCTGGTGTTCTACTCGTCGTTCCTGATCGACCATTACGACCTGTTCGGCCTGCGCCAGGTCTGGCTGTACTTCCGCGGGCGGCCGTACGCAGAACACCCATTCGTCGAGCGCTCGGTCTACAAGTGTGTCCGGCACCCGCTCATGCTCGGCTTCATGATCGCGTTCTGGGCGACGCCGCACATGACCATGGGACACCTGTTCTTTGCCCTGCTGGTGACCGGCTACATCCTGATGGGCACACGCCTGGAAGAGCGCGACCTGTTGCGGCACCTGGGGGCCGCGTACGCCGATTATCGGCGGCGCACCCCGATGCTCATCCCGCGCCCGTGGCGGCGGCGCCCGCCGGCCGCCGACGCGGCCCCGGACATCACGCGGCTAGACGCCAGCGCACCGACCCTGGTCGCCAGCAGCCGGCCGAACGGGGCGGCGCGGAACTGGGCCAAGCAGATCGGGGTGACCGGCATCCTCTTCCTCGCCGTCAAGGGCGTCGCCTGGCTGGTCGTGCCGGCGTTGGTAGCGCACCTGTGGCACACCTAACCGCCGACAGACGAAGCGTCGGCCGGGCCCGCCTGACCCGCCGGGGTCAGGTCGGGGCCCGGTCGTGTCCGGAATTCACGCGGCATAACGCGGGCCGGTCCTCTATACTGGTTGCGGGTGTAGTGAGGGCCGACATGCCTGCGGACGACGATCGGGTGCGCCGGGCGGTGGCCGGCGATGCGGAAGCCCTGGAATCCCTGTTGCGCGAACACGGACCGGCGGTCGAACGACAGTTGCAGATCGGACGCATCTGGCAGAACGTGCTGGAGTCGGCGGACGTCATGCAGGTCACCTATCTCGAGGCGTTCCTGCGGATTCACAGCTTCGACCCCGGGCGGCCGGAAGCGTTCGCCGCCTGGTTGCGGCGGATTGCCGAAAACAACCTGCGCGACGCGATCCGCGGGCTCGAGCGGCAGAAGCAACTGCCGCCCGCACGGCGGATCGCACGGTCGCCCGAGGAATCTCTGTCGAATCTCTACGACGTGCTGGCCGCCGACCATGGCACGCCGAGCCGCTCGCTACGGCAGCGCGAGGCGCTGGGACTCCTGGAGACCGCGCTCGCCGAGTTGCCGCAGCGCTACGCCGACGTGCTGCGCTGGTACGACCTGGAAGGGCTTTCGATCGAGGAGGTCGCCGCACGCAGCGGGAAGTCGCCCGGGGCGGTGCACATGCTGCGGGCCCGCGCGCAGGACCGGCTGCGGGAGCGGCTGGGCAGCGCATCCG
>CAZVRR010000192.1:5130-8168 GCA_964629745.1 uncultured Planctomycetales bacterium
GGTCGGACTCCGAGCCGGTGCGTCGCCCGGCAGGAGGCCGTGCAGGCCGTTGAAGCGGCGCTCGCCGAGCTCCCCGAACACTATCGGCAGGCGTTATGGCTCACGCGTTTCTGCGGTTGGTCCGCCGCCCGAGCCGCGGCAGAAATGGGCCGGACTGAGCGGGCGCTGCACGGGCTGTGTCGGCGGGGATTGAAGTCGCTGCGGGAGCGGCTGGGCAGCGCATCCGCGATTCTCGAGACGCGGAGCTGAGGGGAGCCTCCCGGTTGTACGCGTGACACGTCGGGCCGCGGCCGTTCAGGACTCGGATGATGCGCGAACACGAACTCACACGCCGGCAGGGCGGGCCTGATCGGCACGACGCCTGGATCGCGGAAGCGCGCCGCGAAGCGCAGGCACGCGAGGGGCGCAGCGATTCAGCCGCCGCCGCGAGTGCGCCGGCATCCGACGCGGCGACGGTCCTGCGGCGCGCGCTGCCGGGCTACGACATCCAGGCGGAGATTCAGCGCGGCGGGCAGGGGGTGGTCTACCGCGGCGTGCAGCTCGGCACGCGGCGGCTGGTCGCGATCAAGATCCTGCGCGAGGGCGCGCTGGCGAGCAGCCAGAACGTCGCGCGCTTCCAGCGCGAGGCACGCATTCTCGCGCAACTGCGGCACCCCAACATCGTCTCCGTACTCGACAGCGGGTCGGCCGCGGGTCACTTCTACTTCATCATGGACTACATCGACGGCCTCGCGATCGACCAGTGGGTCACCTCGCGGCGCCTGGCCGTGCGCGAGATCCTCGCCCTGTTCGCGCGGGTGTGTGATGCGGTTCACGCGGCGCACGTGCGCGGAATCATCCATCGCGATCTCAAGCCCAGTAACGTGCGGGTGGGGCTCGACGGGACGCCGCACGTCATGGACTTCGGACTGGCCAAGCTGGCCGATCCCGACGCGGACGACTCCGCCGGGTGGCTGCGCACGGAAACCGGACAGTTCATCGGGTCGCTGCCGTGGGCGAGTCCGGAGCAGGCGGATGGGCAGTCGGCGCAGGCCGATGTACGAACAGACGTGTACGCGCTGGGCGTGATGCTCTACCAGCTCGTCACCGGCACGTTTCCCTACGACGTGCACACGGGCATGCGCCAGGTGCTCTCGAACATCTGCCAGGTGGAGCCGCGCCGGCCCAGCGCGCACAACCGGGCCATCGATGACGAGGTCGACGCGCTGATCCTGTGCTGCCTGCGCAAGCAGCCGGCGCAGCGCTACCAGTCGGCCGGTGAATTGCAGCGCGATCTCGAGGCCTATCGCGACGGGCGACCCATCGCGGCCAAGCGCGACTCGCTGGTATACGTCATTCGCAAGCACGTGCGGCGACACCGGGCCCTGGCGGCGCTGGCGGCCGCCGCGGTGCTGGCGACCGTCGGCGGACTCGTCACTTCGCTTACGTTCTGGCAGCAGGCACTGGCACAAGGTCGCGTGGCGGAAGAGCAACGGCGGGTTGCCGAGGTCGCGGCCAGCGAAGCGACGCGCGAGGCGGCGAAGTCCGCGGCGGTCAGTGACTTCCTGGTCCGCACGCTCGCCGCCGCGAACCCCTACCTGGGTGGGGGCCGCGACCTGCGCGTCTCGGACGTCCTGCGGACGGCGGAACTGGACGTGGAGGTCGGGGCCTTTGCGGGCGAACCGCTCGTGGAGGCGGCGGCTCGGCAGGCGCTCGGACAGAGCTATGCCGGCCTGGGCCAACTGGAGCCAGCGCGGGTGCAGTTGGCCCAGGCGCGCGACCTGTTCGCACGCGAACTCGGCCCGCAGCAGCCGCAGACCCTCCTCGCCATGACGCAACTGGCCGCCGTGCTGCGCGAGGACGAGCAGACGGCCGCGGCCGAGGAACTCCTCGGGGCGGTGATCGCCGCGCTGGGAGAGCAGCCGCGCAACCTGACGCGGGCGCTGGCCCTGCACAACCTGGCCGGCATTCAACGCGACCGGGGCGAGCTGGCCGCCGCCGAAATGCTGACGCGCGAAGCGCTGGAGATCCGGCGCGCCGTGCACGGCCGGATACATGCCGACGTCGCCGACTCGCTGAACGACCTGGCGCTGCTGCGGCGGGCGCAGGGGGACACCGGTGAAGCGGAGACGCTCCAGCGCGAAGTGCTGGCCCTGCATGAGCAGCTCTACGGGCCCGAGCACCCGGCGGTCGCGACCTCGCTCAGCAACCTGGCGGGCACGCTGGTGGAGCGCCGTGCCCTGGAGGCCGCGGAGCCGCTGTACGAACGGGCGGTGGCGATGCTGCGCAGCACGCTGGGGGAGCGCAACCTGCTGGTCGCGCGCGTGCTCAACAATCTCGGCATGCTCCGGCGCAAGCGCGGCGACCTGGACGGGGCGCTGGCACTGGTGCGCGAGTCACTTGACATCAAGCGCGCACTGGGCGGGATCGAGCACCCGCAATACACCGATGGCTTGAACAACCTGGCTGTCATCCTGTACGCGCGCGGCGATGTGCGTGGGGCGGGGGACGCCCTGACCGAGCTGCTGGAAATCTCCCGGCGCACGCGGGGGGCCGAACATTCGACGACGCTCACGATCGCGGAGAACCTGGCCGCCGTGATGCGGATTCAGGAGCGCTACGCCGAGGCGGAAGCGCTGTTGCGCGATGTGCTGGTCACGCGCACGCGGAAGCTGGCGGCGGATCATCCGGTGCTGTTGACGACGAGGCATAACCTGGGTGTGACGCTCGCGGATGCGGGCCGCTACGACGAAGCGGAGCCCCTGCTGCGCGAGGTCCTGGATCTGCGAGAGGCGACGCTGGGTTCCGATCACCCGCAGGTGGCAGCGACGCTCGAGGGCCTGGGCGGCGTCTTCGCCGCCACCGGCCGCCTGGTGGAGGCCGAATCGGCGTACCGGGCGGCGTGGGCGATCCGTCGCGGGCAGGCGGGCGCGGACGAAACCGACGCCCTGCGCAGCGTTCGCCTGGTCGCCGAGGTATTGTTGGAGCGCGGCGCGCCGGCGGCCGCCGCCGACCTGCTGGCAGGCGCGCTGTCAGCGGCGGAGCAGGCGTGGCCGGCA
>CAZVRR010000193.1:0-8154 GCA_964629745.1 uncultured Planctomycetales bacterium
TTATAACTTGACGGGAAATACATCCGGTACGTGCCCAGAATGTGGGCTGCCCGTGAAGCGACCTCGAGATTGAAAGGCGTGCGGCAACTGGGGACGTTACCGGCCAGAGGAATACGTTGCGCGTCCCGGCGTGGATGAACAGGAGGCGGCGTGCCAGGGCGCCGTTGTAATCGAATATTGGATCTACTGCGGTTTCCACCCGGCATCTACGCACCGCCCGACGCTGGCTATCGCGAAATCGCGGTGTTGCGGGGTGATCGGCATGTGATCTATGGATGGACTGAGCACGAATATGACTTGCCCCGCTTCGCAGCCGATTCCCAGGGGAGGCGGACGAGCTTCCCGGAAGCATGGAGGGAAGCGATCGCGAAACTGCGGGTACCGCGAAACGCCCAGGCGATGTCGCCTGCAGACGAACGCGATTTCCGGGCGGCCATGGATGCGGCACGGTTGAGAGCGAAGTGATCGCCCGCTGCGTAGGTGCTGTACCCGCCGAATCGTCCGCACGGGATGCGAGCTGGAGGGCGAACAAGCCGGCTGGTGATCTCCGAGGCGCACAGGTCGACGCGCCGGGCCCCAAATTCTCCCGCACGGCTAAACAGCCACGCGCTGCTCAAGTATCGTGACGATTGTCGCGCTCGCTCGCACACAGGGGGAACGTGGCTTTACGCCACCCCCGGATGCGGGGAGAATAAGACCGTGGCGTCAGGGTCGCCAAGGGCGTCGGCGACATGACCGTCATGCTTGCGCCGCGCGCTCGGTGGGGCGCTGGCGGCCGCCCGGGCGCAGCGTGAGCACGACCTGCGTGCCCCTCATGAGCGAGATCGTCATGAAGACCCAGGGCGAAATCGAGGCGGCCGTTTGCGAGGGGGTCCGGCGATTCGAGCAGGAATACATGGGACGCGGGCCCAAGGACATCCGCACGCACCTGATCGGCGATTTCCTGGTCGTTCGCCTGCAGGGTGTGCTTACGGCGGCCGAACAGCAGCTCGCGTGCTCCTTGCCGGCGGAACGCGGTCGCGACCTGCTCAAACAGGTCCGGACGCAACTGATAGAAACGGCCCGGCCCGTGCTGGAGAAGATGGTGCACGAAATCACCGGCGTTACGCCGGTCAGCTTGCACCACGACATCAGCACCGCGTCGGGCGAGGAAATCGTGGTTTTCACACTTCCGCAGCCGCCGGTCTTTCGCGACGGCAGGAAGCACTGATTGACGCCGGGCGGCGTCTCCCGTCATTGGCTAGGCACGCGCTCCGGCCGCAGATCCTGAAACCGGGCGGCCGCCACGTGTGAGACAGCAGCGCGGCTAGTCCTGCGCGCTCCAGGGGTGGGGTCCGCCGTGAAACCCGCGCTCGCGACCGCCTGGGCGGCGGCGCGCGAGTTCCACGACAAGCACTTGGTCCCCCACGCGGGCGCCGTTCAAATCCGCGGCGGCGGCCTCGGCTTGTTCCGCGGTCGCCATCTCCACGAACCCGAACCCTTCGCTCCGGCCGCTGTCGCGGTCAGCGACCACCTGCGCGAAGGTCACCGTTCCATGCGAACTGAACAGCGCCTGCAGCTCGTCGCTCGTCATCGCGGGGCCCAGATTGCCCACGTAGAGCCGCGAATTCATGTTCTCACACTGTTCGTTGCGAAAACCCATTCTGCGTGGGTTTGACGCCGGTCCACGTGCGACCAAGGGAGATTATAGATGCACGGCGGCGGCCTGCTCGGTGACACCGCGCCGACGTGGCGTGAACGGGGCGTGCTTGCCGTCCGCCGCATCCGTGCGGTCCGCCGGAACCCGCAGCGCGCTGCCCAGCAGGCGCTCGATGCCGCGGAGATTCGCCCGTTCCTGCGAAGAGCAGAAGCTGACCGCGGTGCCGGTCGCGCCCGCGCGTCCCGTCCGGCCGACGCGATGCACGTATGTCTCGGGGTCCGGCGTCAGGTCATAGTTGAAAACCCGGGCGATGTCGTCGACGTCGAGTCCGCGGGCCGCGATGTCGGTCGCGACGAGCACAGGAGTCTGGGCGGAGCGGAAGTCGGCGAGGGCCCGTGTCCGGGCGCCCTGGCTCTTGTTGCCGTGCAGCGCGGCGGCGCGGACGCCGGCCCGCAGGAGATGTCGCGTGAGCTTGTCGGCGCCATGCTTGGTGCGCGTGAACACGAGGGCCCGGTCGCGCGGGCTGCGGGCCAGCAAGCGTGTGAGCAGCGGCAACTTCTGCGGCGGCTCGACGTGGTACACCCAGTGCGCGACGGTCGGGGCCGCGGACGATACCCGCGCCACCTGCACCAGGGCCGGGTGATCGAGGATGTCGGTCGCGAGCTTGCGAATCTCGTCGGGCATCGTGGCCGAGAACAGCAGCGTCTGACGCGGTTGCGCCAGTTGCGGGAGAATCCGGCGGATGTCCGGCAGAAAGCCCATGTCGAGCATCCGGTCGGCCTCGTCCAGCACCAGGATGTCGACGCGGGCGAGGGACAGAAGCCGCTGGTTGAGCAGATCGAGCAGCCGCCCCGGCGTCGCGATCAGCACCTCGGCGCCCGCGCGAATCGCGCGGACTTGCGAGGTTTGATTTACGCCGCCGTAGACGACAGCCTGCCGCACGCCCGTGTGCTGGCCGTACGTGCGAAAGCTGTCGCTGATCTGCTGGGCCAACTCGCGTGTGGGACACAGGATCAGCGCGCGGATGCGGTCGCGCGGCGGGTTTTCGCGCGCGGCGCGCCGCTGCAAGCGCTGGAGGATCGGCAGCGCGAAGGCCGCGGTCTTGCCGGTGCCCGTTTGCGCCGAGCCGAGCACGTCACGACCGGCGAGCACGTGCGGGATCGCGCCGGCCTGGATGGGTGTGGGGGTCTGGTAGCCTGCCGTGCGCACTGCACGCAGGAGCGGCTCCGTGAGCCGCAGATCTTCAAAACGCATGTAAACCTTCTTCGAAGGACCCCAGGCTGCGAATGTGTCGGACGCGCGTCGCGCCGCTCAAAGCCATCGGAACCTGGCTGTGCTCCAATGGCTGTTACTTCCACGGGATGCACTCGAATCGTAGCTGCTGGGCCCTCCCGTGTCAAACCGTCGAGATGGTGGAGGGGTCGCCGGGCTGGCGCGGCGCCCGCCGCCGGACTTCCTTGCGCAGCGAGCATGCAAATCGTCCGGGTGGACGGTCGCCGTCACGCCCGTCAGGTCCGGGCGCGGCAGGCCGGCGTAATCGGGCACACGCACGTTTTCGTCAAAGACGGTGATCTCCCACCCGGGAGGGGCCAGCGCCGCCACGGCCAGCAAGCCAAGCGGCTTCCACACCCGATAGCGATTCCACCGGCTGTCTGACACGCGGGTCAGGCACACCAGCGGGTTGGACGGGTTTATCAGGTAGAGACGAATCGGAGCTCTCTCGTGGCCTGTTCGTCGCACTGCGATAACGCGTTTCGTTCGGCCGTCCCGGATCGTCCCATGCGGCGCAACCAGCGGAAGTGCGACCCGACCGCGGCGCGCAGCGTCGGGTTCACGGCATACCGCAACCCGAACTGGCGACAGGTCTGTTCGACCAGTGGCGCAAGCGCGGGGTAGTGCATGTGGCAGATCTGCGGAAACAGGTGGTGCTCCACCTGGTAGTTGAGGCCGCCGACGTACCACGTGAGGAGCGCGTTGCGCGGCGCAAAGTCCACGGTGGTCTGCACCTGGTGCTCCGCCCAGGACCGGTCCATGCGGCCGGTGTCCGGCGCGGGAAGCGGGAAGTCGGCCTCCTCGACGCAGTGCGCCAGTTGGAACACGACGCTCAGGACGATCCCTTCCACGAACGACGCCGCGCCATAGAACACGAGCACGAGCCACCAGGGGTGCAGGAGCATTGGCAGCCCGAACGCCAGCGCAGCGAAGACCGCCTTGCCCGCGACAAAAATCAGCAGGTCGCGCCCGCGGGGCCGGGGGAAACGCTGTTGCCCGATCCGGCCTGTACATACGTCGCGAAAGTCATCGTAGAGGTGCCACTTGACCGGAAGGAAGCCGTACAGGATCCACAGGTACCAGTGCTGGAAGCGATGCAGCCGCAACCGGCGCTGGTGGGGCGACAGCCGGCCCAGGAATCCGACGTTGATGTCGTCATCATGGCCCGTCACGTTCGTGTAGCTGTGATGGATCGCATTGTGCTTGCGCGCCCAGACGTAGGAGCTGGCGCCGAGCAGGTCCAGCGTCGCGGCCGCGAGCTGATTGACCCGGCGCCGCTCGGAGAAGGCGCCGTGCCCGCCGTCGTGCTGAATGTTGAAGCCGACGCCGGCCAGGGCCAACCCGAGCAGCACGACGAGCGGCACGGCCAGCCACACACTCGCCGTGCCGAACACGAGCATGGCGTATGCGCCGCCGAGGCAACCCAGCATGACGGCGCCCTTCGCGTGCATCTGCCAGTGGCCGCGCGGGCCTCGCCCGAGGTTCGCGAAATGCTCGTCGACCCGCGCGCGAAGCGCGCTGCGGAGTCCTTCATCCGCGCTGAACTTGAGCGCCCCGCCGCCCCCGTCCGCACGCCTGTCCTGTATGGTCGTCGTCAGAATGTTTACCTCGCAACGATCTCCGGACCGGCGGACCGTTCGCGCCGGGAGTGGGCCAACGGAACACGGACCGGCGCAGGCGACCGGTCCGGTGCACGTGTCCCTGCGGCGTGTTCCGCCGCAAGCGGGACGTGCTGGATGGCCCAGTTGATCTCCTGCCCGCTGGCAGCGTCGATCATCGGAATGCGCGCCGGAAGCAGGCCCGGATAGCGCTGGATCGGGCCGCGCCTGAGACGCCAGGCCCAGGCCATCATGCGGGGGGCGGTCAGCAGCAGCCCAATCTGGCCGACGAGCTGGAATTTCAGGCGTTTCGAGCGCAATGTGCGCCGTCGGCCGCACAGCACGCGCAGCGTGTTGAGCGGGTTGTAGAACGCCGCATAGGCGCGCAGCACGTTGAGCTGCTGCTGCCAGGGCCGGGGGTGCTGGGAGGCGACGACGTGATTGCCGTCCTGGAACGCTTGCGGCACGGGGCGGCCGCCCACGTACCGGTAGATCGCCCGCGCCTGGGCGGCCGGTTCGAAGTCGCGCGTGCCCACGGCGGGCCCGAGATACGTGCACTGGTAGGTCACGGCGCCCTGGCCGAACAGGTAGCGCGCCTGGTTGAGCAGCCCCGACAGATCACCCGGCGACGAGCGCAGCGGCTGGTTGTCGCTGTGGATCATCATCGTCATTGGCTCGATGCCGATCTGATGGAGCAGCGCGAACAGCTCGGCCGTCTTGCCCGCCGACTGTCCCTTGTTCACGAGTTCTGCCGTGATGTCCTCGATGCCGAACCAGATGGCCCGCAGGCCGCCCGCGCGGGCCAGCGGAAGCAGATCCCGGTTCTTGTACACGTCGAACTGGGTGGCCTCCGTGAAGAACCGGATGGACTGTCCCAGTGAACGGCCGTGCACCTTCGTCTCGGCCAGCGCCGTCATCAGGTCGATGACCGTCTGCCGGTTGTTGAAGAAGTTGTCGTCGGTGCTGAAGAAGTTCGTGATGCCGAACGTCTCGTGGACGTGCGCGATCTCCGCCGCCAGACGGGCCGGGCTCTTGTGCCGCCAGGTGCGCTGGTTCACGGCGGGAATCGGGCAATACGAGCAGTTGAACCGGCAGCCTTGCGTCGAGATCACCGACGAAATGGGCGAAAGGCGACCGACGCGCCCGGCCGGGCAGGGGGCCGCGGCGAGCGTGGAGCGCCGGTGCGGCGGCTCGATCATGCGATAGCCGGCATCGGGCATCGGGAGCTCATCGAGGTCGCGCAGCAGTCGCTGCACGCCCGTGTTGACCGCCAGCGGGCGCTCCGCGGGTTCGGCGGTGGCCAGGTAGACGAGCCCGGGGATGCGGGCCAGGTTACCGTCCCGGCGGATCCGTTCGAACGCCGCCAAGGGCGTCTGGTGCGGATGGCGCTGCGACAGAATCTCATGAAGCAGCGACAGCAGCACGAAGGCCTCGCCGGTGACGACGCAATCGGCGCCCACTCCCGGCCCCGGCCCGAGTTCGAAGTAGTCGGTCGGCTCGTAGATCGCCTTGGGACCTCCGGCCAGGATCAGCGGGCGGTCGGGGCCCAGGGAGTGCGCGTCCCGGATCAGTTCCCAGGCCTTTTCGGCGTGTACCTGCATGGCCGAGACCAGCAGGATGTCGAGCCGGCGCCCCTGGAGCCGCATCCGGCTGGGTCGGACGTTGGGCGACCATTGCTGCAGCACGATGCGCAGGTTGCGAAAACCGGCCTCGTGCAGCGCGTCGCCCAGCAACCGGACCGAGCAGGGCGCCATGCGCTTGTCGGCATACCAGAACGGCAGCATGCGCGTGCGAAAATCGAACGCATACATGATGCCGATGGCGAGATCGTGGGCGTCGCGCAGTTCGCGCAACGCCGCCACACGCTCTCGGAAAGCGCCATCCGGCAGGTACACATCGTCACGGTCGCGCCGTGGGAGTTCCATGCGTCACTCGTCCCGTGCCGCAGCGCGGCGCAGCCGGAGGCGCGGACCGGCGTCGGTCTGGCGGACGTCAAGCGTCATGTGCGCCATGGCCTTGGCCGCGGCCTTGTCCAACAAGAGCACGTTGCGACCGTCGTGCGCGAACTTGACGTCGCCGGGACGTACCTGGTCCTGCCCGAGCTTCCAGCGGCCGTCGAGCCGCGTAAATCGCAGCGCCACGTCATCGGCGGCCTCGCGGCGCGACAAGCGATCCGACAGACGGCCAAGGGCTGACTTCGTTACGGTTAGCATGGTTCACCGCCTTCCTTCATGAAAACTGCGGCGCGGTCGGTGCCCCGGACTGGCGGCGCTCCGACCCGCCGCGCCCCGCTTCCCTCTCCTCCGAAAAGCAGCTTTCTCGATCTCGTTCATGACTGGGGCGAAGTCCGTTCATTGCTGTACACGTCGGTCGCGACGCGGCCGGCGAGCAGAAAGACCTGCACGATAGTTCCGCCCGCAAACGCCCGTACCACGGTCCCCTGCGCCGGGTCGATTTCGGCCGTGCCCTCGCGCACCGGCACGCCCGTGATGCGTTCGATCTGCTCTCGCAGCGTGCCGGCCGCGGTAGCGAAGAGCTGGCGGTGAAACTCCTGCACCTTGGCGGCTCCGCTCGGATCGCGCGCGAGCGCCTTCTCCGCCTCGGACAAGGCTCCGTGCAAAGTTATCACCAGCGCATCGTCGCTCAGGACAACCGTGACCGAATGAGGCGCGTGCCCGGTGCGCTCCCGCTCAAAGGCCTTGGCAACCTCTGCGATCTGCCCAGCCATGCTTACCCGCGGCTGATCCATCCGTGCGGTGTCCGTGCGGCCGGGCTTGCCGTGCGCCCGGCGGGCACAAAAAAAGCCGACGCGGAGAATGCCAGGAGGCACTCATCCACGTCGGCTCACTCGTCAACAGGCCTCCCGCCGGGACGGCGGGCTGCCCTTTAATTAGCCATCCGACGACGCACATGAACCTCGGTTCACCTGACGTCGGCTGGCATGCTATCGCCGCCGCGCGCCGGATGCAAGCACGACCTCGAACGCCAGCTCGTTTCTTCCCCGGCGGCCACCCGGCACAGACAGTGATTTCAGAACCGCCGCGACAAAGTCCGCGCCGGCACGTACAATCCGCGGATGCTCACTCCTCACCCGCAGACCGGCTGCGCGTCGCACGCGTGCGGCGCGTTCGTCCTGATACCGTGCCGCCACGTGCAGGCGCGTGTGGCGGATCGCCCCTGACGATCAGCGCATGGTCGTGGAGCGGCGTGCCGCCGAGGCGGCACCGCGCTCCGTGGCGTCGTCCAAATGTGACCCCCTAAGGTCCCCCTGCTCGAATAAGGAGCTGTCGTGTCCAACAAGTCGCGCCCCTCGGTCCAGAAACGGCAACGGGAATCCCGGCGAAACGAGCGCAAGCAGCTCAAGGCCGAGAAAGCCGCTGCCAGACGCGAACAGAAGCTGACCGGTACATCGCCCGAGCCCTCGGTGGAGGTGCCCGAGACGCCCGCGCCCGCAGAGCCGAACGCGGACGACCAGCCCGGCCATCCGTGATCATTGCGACCGGCCGGCAGGGCTCGAACGCCGGCACGCATCCCGGCCGGAACTCGCAGGCGCCGCCCCGCGGCGCGACGACACGCCGCAGCGGCGCGTGATCCCGGCCAGTCCGACCTGGCCGGCGCCGGGCAGTAGCTGGCGGGACTGGCCTG
>CAZVRR010000194.1:0-8136 GCA_964629745.1 uncultured Planctomycetales bacterium
TGGGTTCCTTCTTGACACCGTTGGCGCCGGCCGGCGCATCCGCCGTCCGCACGCCCGGCGGGAGCGGCCGCGGCTGGGTCGCGGTTGCCTGGTCCTTGCGGGCTGCCGGCTCGGCGGCCGCGCTCCGCGTCGTCGGCCGTGCCGGTTCGGGGGTAAATACCTTTGGGACGCGCGCCGGGCGCGTCGCCGGCGCGGGCGGGTCCTGCAACAGGTCGGTGTCGAGGTCCGCCAGCAACAGCACGCTGACCGGCAGGCCCAGCTGGAACGGCTGAACGTCGCCGCGCGAATCGCTGCGCTTGGCCCCCGCGGGCGCGGGGTTCGACTGTCCTTCCTGCTTCTTCTTCTCCCGTTCCCGCTTCTCGCGTACGGCCGGCGGCTCGTCACCCTCTTCACGCACCTTGACGACCAGCGTCTCGGCCTTGCTCTCCGGCGCGAACTGGATCTGGAGGCCTTCGCCGCCGTCGCGCTGCTTCAAGTACTCCAGAATGTTCTGCTGGTTGCCGCGCAGCTTGCGCGTGATCACCTTCGTCTCGACGCGCGCGTACTTCTCGAACTCGCGGATCACTGACACGATCTGGTCGATCTCCTCCGGCCGGCACTTCACCTTGATGTACTCGCCGAAGAAATCGCTCTCGATCACCGGCCCGTTGTGCTCCACGTCCGGGAACATTTCGCGAACGTCCCACGCAATGTCCCAGGCATCGCCACGGCCGATGTCGACGATGTAGAGCTTGCGGCCGCTCGTGTCCATCATCGGGTCGTCCGGCCGCTCGGGCGCCGCGTCCAGCATCGCCACGAATTCCTCGACCTGCCGCATCTTCCGCTTGTTCGTCGTGACCAGCAGGCGGTTGTAGGCCTCGTCGGCGGTGACCGTCACGGCGTCCGACGGCCCCGCGCCCTTGCGCACGCCGCCGGCCCCGAGAATCCCGGTGAGCTGCTCCGCCAGGTCCGCCGCGCTTGCGTGGCGCAACTGGAAGATCTGCAGCTCCGGAATCGTCACGCTCTTGAGATCGAGCTCGCGCAGGTAGTCCTCCAGCTCCGCCACGTCCTGCGGCAGCCCTGCCAGGATCACCGAGTTGCTCGCCGCATCCGACGTGACGCGCACCATCCGACCGCCCGTCGGCGCGCCGCCGCGGCCCTGCCCGGCCGGCCCGACCAGCTGCGACAGCGTCTGCGCCAGTTGCGTCGCGTCGCCCTGCTCGAGCTGGATGATGTGCACGATCTCGCCCGAATCGACGTCCTCCATCTTGGCCAGCAGGCCCTCGATGATCGGCAGGTCCTTCTCCGGCGCCAGCACGACCAGCGTGTTCGTGTTCGGCTCGGCGAACGCCGCCGGCTGGATCTGCCCGCTGCGCTGCACCGGCGCGACCGAGCGCAGGAACATCTGCACCTGCGCCGCAATCGCCGTCGCATTCAACTGGGTCAGCTTGTACGTGCGGATCGTGACTTCCTGGTCGGTGTCGGCATCGATTGACGCCACAAGGGCGCGGATCTCCTCCAGCTTGCGCTTGGGCGCCCGCACCACCAGCATGCCGTTGCTGACCTGGGCCTGCACTTCCTGCTGCCGGCTCTGGCCGGCCTGGCCGCGGCCCCCGGCCCCGAACATCGAGTTGACCAGCTGCACGACCTGGTTCGGGTCGGCGTTCTTCAGCTCGATCGTGACCGGCGCCAGCTCCGCCGCGATCGCCGCGTCGTCGATCCGCCCGATCTCGTCTTCCAGCCGCGCCAGGTCGTCGTCGTCCCCGCCGTAGACGAGCAGGGCATTGGTGATTGTGTCCGGCGTCAGCGTCACCGGCGTATAGGACTTGTTCTGGGCCTGCTGGCGGGCCTTGTTGTCGAAGTACGGGCGCAAGATCTGTGCCACCAGGCTGGCATCGGCATTGGCCAGCGCGATCGTGCGGGTCGGCACCGGCCGCGCCGCCACCTGGTCCAGCCCCTTCACCAGGTCCGCCGCGATCGGGTGCACGAAACGCGGCGCATTGACGATCACCTGGTTCTGCCGCGTGTCCGCGCTGACGTTGACCCGCCCGGCCAGAACCTTGCCCTGCTGCCCGAGCTGGAACGCCAGCTGCCGCTGCAACTGGTCCGCCACGTATCCCGCGTCCGCGTTCGTGACCTTGTAGAACCGGCGTTCGAGGGTCAGGTCCTGCGCGGCGGACGTGAACGTGCCGATCCACTCGTCGATGCGCGGCATCATGTCGCTCGGCGCACTGACGATGATCGACTCGGTCGCCGCGTCGGGGATGAACGTCGCCACCAGCCGGTCCGGGCGCGGAATCGTCCGGGCGGTCTGGGTCAGGCTCTGCGCGACCTGGATCACGTCGGCCCCGGGCAGCTTGACCGTCTTCACCATGATCTCGTTGCCCTTGGGGCTGTCGAGCTGGGCGATGAAGGCGTCAACGTCGGGCATCTTCTCGCGCGGCGCATCGACGATGACCTGCCCGCCGGCGGCGATCGCTTTCACCTGTCCCGGAACGGCCGCACCGCCCATCCGCGTGCGGACGGTCGCGAAGATCGACGACACCGCCTGCGCCACCTCCTGCGCCGACGCGTGCTGCATCTGGTAGATCTTGTGCTCAGGCGTCTGGCCGGCCGCCCGCTGCTCCCACTCCATGGCGAAGTCTTTGATCCGCTCCAGCATCGCCGGGTCGCACTGCACGATCAGCGAATTCGTGGTCGTCTCGGCCTGAATCAGCGGACCGGCGCCGGGCGTCGGCGCCGCCATCTGCTGCCCGGGACCGCCGCGGCCCGTCCGCCCCACGCCCCCACTGCCGCCGAACAGCGCCTGCGCCGCCTGCGCCACGGTCGCCACGTCGGCGTAAACCAGCGGCAGCACCTCGTACGTCATGCTGTCCTGACGGTCGAGCACGTCCAGCAGCCCCGCGATTTCGTCAATCGCCGGCTGGATCGCGTAGACCAGGATCTCCGGCCCCTCGGCCTGGATCACCACGTTCGACTTGCCCAGCACCGGGTGCGAATAGCCGTTGCGATAGAGACCGTTCAGCGTCGCCGCGATGTCCTGCGGCTCGCCTTCCGCGACCGCGAACGTCTCGAGCCGCGGCGTGCCGCTGACCGCCCCGTCGTCCCAGAGGCGGATCGTCTCTTCCACCTTCTCCCACTGCTCGTCCGAGCAGTACACGATCAGCAGCATCGCTTCGTCCAGCGGGATGATCTCGATGTTGTCCGCATTGAGGCTGCCAGTGCCGCCCGCGCCCGGACGCTGCGGCAGCGTCCGCCCGCGCGGCGAGCGCAACGCCGGCGTCGGCGCCGGTGCGGTCACCCCGCCCGTCGACCGCACGCCCGACGCCAGCATCTGCTGAACGAGCTGCGCCACCCGGCTCGGCGCCAGGTTCTTCAGCACGATTTCGTGGCGGTTGGCCTCCGGCGTCGCGACGTCGAGCTTGGTCACGACCTCGCTGATCTGCTGCATCTGCTCGCGCTCGGCGAGCACGTAGAACTGGTTGTTCGCCTCGTCCAGCACCACGCTGGGCGCCTTGCCCCGCGCCGACGTGGCCAGGTTCTGCACGATCTGGCTGACGGTCGGGAAAATGACCGCTGCCTCGGCGTGCTCGAGCCGGATGATCTGGAGGTTGCTCGGCTGCGCCTTGTCGATGTCAACCAGCAGGTTCGCGACGCGCTCGTGGCCGTCCTTGTTCGCGTAGACGATCAGCGCGTTCGTCCGCTCGTCGGCGGCGATGCGGATCGTCTTCTTCGCTCGCTCGAACAGGCCCTCGCCCAGCAGGTCTTCCGGCGTGGCGCCCTGCGCCTGCATCTGCGGCTGCACCTGCTGCTGCCGGCGCCGGCCGCGCTGCGCCTGCAATTGCTGCTGCTGCTGTTGCCGGATGCGCTGCCAGTCGGGCTGCCGGGCCTGGCCCTGCTCCTGCGAGAGGATCTTGTTCAGCAGGTCGGCCACCTCGGTCGCGTTCGCGTTCTTGATCTCGGTGACCTTCGTGTAAAACTCGAGGTCCGGCCGCTTGTCGATCTGCTCGATCAGCTTCTGGATCTCCTCGAGCTTCGTGCGCGTGGCGCGCACGATCAGCGTGTTCGTACGCTCGTCGGCGCTCATCCGTACATCCGTGCTCACCTGCGCCGGCGAAGGCTCCGCCGGCGTGGCCAGTCGCGGACGCCCCGACGTGTCGCGCTCGATCCGCGCCCGCGGGGCGGTCGCCGTGCCGCCGCCCAGGTCCAGGATCTCGCGCACCATCCGCTCGATGTCGCGCGCGTTCGTCTCGATCTGGAAGATCCGCATCTCGCGCGGATCGTTCTCGTCGATCTGGATCTTGTCCATCAGCGCGAAGACCTTCTGGATGTCCTTCACGCACCCGACGAGCTTGAGCTGGTTGCTGTCCTCGATGGCCATCACCGTCATGTAGTCGGGGACCATCGTCTCGAACGCGTACTGCACCTTCCGCGCGGGCTGATCCTTCACCAGCGCGTACACGATCACGTAGTCCATCGGCTGGAGGTCGGCCGCCTCGAAGGCCTCGCGCGAGCTGAACGTGTCCACCACCGGCACGTTCGGGGGCATCTCGCTCAGCGGCAGAACGTAGATATGGTGCTCCGTCTCGACGAAGCGGTACCCGACCATCTGCATGATCAGGTTCAGCTCGTTGATCGCCTCTTCCTTCGTGAACTGCCGGTCACTCTCGTACGTCAGCTCGCCCCCGATCGCCAACTCCTCGATGTTCATCAGCGGCTTGCCGATCCGCCCGGCGAACTCCCGGATCACGTCCTCCCAGGGCATCGCCTTGAACTGGAACCACTCCATCGCACCGGTCGCCTTGCTCACCGGCGGCTTCGCGTCGTCGCGCTTGGTCCGCTCCGGCCGCGTCGCCGGCTGCCGAAATTCGGTCGGCGTGGCCGGCGCCCACGGCGGGCCGTAGAACTCATCCTCGTCTTCCTCGGCAGGCGTTTCTTCCCCGGATTCCTGGGTCGATGCGCGGGCGCGCCGGGCCAGCTCTTCCAGCGACGGGGACGACCCGTCCTCCGCTTCCGGCGCGGCCGCGGGCGACGTCTCGGGCGTCGGTTCCGGCGCTTCCGGTTCCGCCGCCACCTCGCCGGCCGGTGCCGTTGCCGGCGTTTCACCGCCGGCCTGCGCCTGGTTGCGCAGCTCCTGGAGCCGGCGCAGCTTTTCGCTCATGTCTTCGCCGGACGGCTGAGTCGCCGGCCGTGCCGCGTCCCGCCGGACGGCGGGCGGCCGGGTACGTGTCGGGCGGGTGGCCGGCGTTTCCTGGGCGCTCGCCGGGCCGGCGAGCAACCCGGCGCCCAGCACGCTCAGCACAAGGCCGCGGACCAGAATCAGCTGCCGCGTCATAAGTCGTACCTCTTCAAGAGCTTCGAGTCCCCGGCTGGGTCTCGCGTCCCTCTGTTATACCCGCAATCTCCTGGCGCGCCGCGGTCCCGGCAATGCCGGGACCACCGATTCGTTGCTCCGGCCGACCCGTGGGCCGGCCGGCGGGGTTGTACTGCGCCGCCGCGCCTCCGAAACCTGCTACCGCACCAGCGCCAGGTCCAGCTTCTGGGCGACGTCCGGCCGCTCGTCGGGATCCAGTTCCTCGCGCGCCTCGAACGTCTCGCCCAGCTCGTAGAAGTAGTACCTGTACTCTGTGCCGGCGCTTTCCCGGTCCGCCACCTGCACGACCATCCCACCCGGCACGACGAGCACGAGCGTCCCGTCGTCAATGGGCTCGTTGATCGCCACCTTCTCGAGCTCGGCCGTCAGGTCATCCATGTTGCGCACGTACGCCGCCAGCTGGCCGTCCTTGGACCCGAGACCGACGACCATCTTGTTCGGCCGCGGCGTCGCGGCAACGACGACCGACTCCTTATCTGTGCGCTTGGTAACAGGTTGGGTGTCCACCGGCGGTTCTATTTTCGTGACGTGCGGCGTGTACGGCTTGAAGATGTTCGTCTCCCAGATCATTGCGTACTCGTCGCGCTCGCGCGGCAGGCGGCTGGGCAGGCCCTCCGCATCCGCCTCCGCCGTATCGATCGTCCGCTGCGCCAGGTCGCGGCCGAACAATCTCGCATCCTCGAGCACCAGCGCCGTGGCGGAAACGGTGACGCTGATCCGCGGGCCTTCCGGTCCGACCGTCGGCTCCGTCCGCTCCGACACCTGCGGCGCGGGGCGCCGCCCGCGGCGCCGGCTCAGTACCGTCCGCGCACCGCCGCCCGTTGTCTCCTCGGCGGTCAGGTTCACCTGGTCGAGCCGCGCCAGGTAGCCGCGGCCGTAGAAGTCGCACAGGAAATTCACGATCTGCTGGAGGTTGCCGCGCGCCTGGATCGACATGCGCACCTCCATGAACCCATTCTTGAGCTTGCGCTCCGGCAGGGACCGGATCGTGTAGTCATCCTGCATGCCGTGCTTCTCGATCAGCGCCGTCAGGTCCTGGCGGAAGCGGTTCCCGGCGTGGTGCTCGTTGTGCGAGATGGGGACCAGGTCGAGCCAGTCCTGCTCGGCGCGGCGCGCCAGCTCGAGCCTCCCGCGCAGGTCCTTCGCGCGACCCTGCTCCGCCTTGATCTTGTCCTCGAGGTTTTTCCACGGCTTGATGAGGGCGAAGTTGATCCCCAGCCACAGCGCTCCCGCGGCGCCGAGCACCCCGACGATCGTCATCAGCTTGCGTTCGCGTGCGTTCATGCGTCACCTGTTCAGCGGAAGGTCTGTAGTTCCTTCTTGCGTGCCTTCGCCCGCGCTTCCTGTCCCTCCAGGTGCGCCTTGAGCCGCTCCAGCTTGATCTGCACGTCAATCGCTCCGCCGAACTTGCCGCGCTGCCCCGTCTTCCACCCGCCCAGCGTGGCCAGGTAGAGCCGCTGGCCCGCCTCCACGTACTCGTTCAGCCGGTTCACGAAGTCGAACGCGACGTCCTGCCGCGTCGTGAGCACCTTCTTCAGGTTGATCGCCGCCGCGCGCGAGTCGAACGACATCTGCTGCACGAGCATGTCCTGCCCCGGCTGGACCACCATCTCCGTGATGCGCAACAGGTCCTCCGGCCACACCGACTCGTACTGCCACTCGTGCACTTCCTCGACCTTGTGCTTGAGCGTGACGTAGCTCTTGAGCTCCTTGCGCAGCTCTTCCGACTTCGCCGTCGCGCGCTCGAGCTCCTGGTACTTGCGCCAGTACAGCCCGCCGTACGTGCCGAGCACGACCACGAGCACCGCCGCGGCACTCAGCGCAGCGATCCGCACGCGGCGCCGGAATACCTCCTGCACCGGCACCGGCTTCTTGGGATTCAGAAAATCCAGCTCGAACGCGCCGGCCTCGCTCAGGCCCCAGGCCAGCCCCAGGGCCGCGGCGAACGAGCGGAGCTTCAACGCCTGGTCCGCCGACACGCCCAGCGCCTCGGTCGGGTCGAACAGCGCGGCCCGCAGCCCGAACCGCTGGCTGACCACGCGCGCCAGGTTCGCCTCGATCCCCGTCCCGCCCGCGATCACGATCTCCTGGATCACCCCGTCGGGCTCGCCGGCCCGGTACGCCTGCATTGTGCGCGTGATCTCGACGGCCAGCAGGTTCGTCGCCTCGACCACCGCCGGATCAGTGTCCGCCAGGCCGCCCAGGTTGTCGAACGTGCTGATCCGCGAATCCTCGACCGCCGCGTCCGCCGGCAACGGGATGGTCACGTTCGCCGCCCGCGCGAACGACAGCTTTCCGCTGTCCATGATGTCGATCTCGCTCATCACGGGACCGACGTCCACGAACAGCACGCGCTGCGCCGCCAGGCCCGGCAGGTGCTGCACGCTGATCAGGTTCGCATACGGCCGCAACCCGATCCGCACCGGCTCCAGCCCCGCCGCCTCGCACGTGGCCTGTACCGCGCCGAGGGCATCGTTCGTCACCGCGACGAGCACGACCTCCGTCGCGAGACCCTGCTCGTTGCGCTCGCGCACCACGAAGTCGACCACCGCCTCTTCCGGCGCGAACGGCAGCTCCTTCATCGCCTGGAACCGCACGGCCGCGGCCAGTTCCGCCTCCGGTGTGGGCGGCAGCTTCAGGCGGTTGATCACCACGCGGTCGCGCGGGATGTCGACCACCGCGCGCTTGTGTGTCCAGCGATGCCGCTTGATCATCTGCTGGATGAATTGCCCCAGCGCGGTGGGATCGTTGGGATCCAGCCCGGCGGGCAGGCGATGCGAATG
>CAZVRR010000195.1:0-8127 GCA_964629745.1 uncultured Planctomycetales bacterium
GACGTCGCTGCTCAGTGCTGCAACGTTGCCGGGGTGAACGTCGGCGACGACCGGTTCCACCTGTGCCGTGGAATTGATGCGGCGCAGCCGGTCCGCCGCGGCCTGTGCTTTCGGCAGGCCGTCGGCGACGTCCTGCTCGTCGAAGAGCATCTGGCGCTGCAGGTTGTCGAGCTCGACGACGTCGCGGTCAACGATGCGCAGGAAGCCCACGCCGGCGCGGACCAGCAGGTTGGCGAGATTCGAGCCCAGCCCGCCGCAGCCGACGAGCAGCACGCGGGCGGCGGCGAGGCGCTGCTGCCCGGCCGGCCCCAGCCCCGGGAACACGATCTGACGGGCATAGCGCGCCAGGTCGGGGTGGCTCATGAATTCCACGGCTCCGACGCGGTGTGCCCACGCCGCACGGCGTGCCAGCGCTGCCACGCCTGGTGCGTGGCGCTGCCGTTCACGGCCGCGAACAGGAGCAGCAGGTACCCCTGGGAATCCCCGTAGTAGATCCAGATCACGCCGACGGCGAGGCAGCCGGCCGTTGCGGCGGTCGAGAGCAGGAGGTCGAGCAGGGCGGCCGCGGGCAGGCGGAGCAGTTCAAGGCCGAGCGTGATCAGCAGCCCGATGCCCACGATGCGGGCGCCCCAGGTGAAGGCGGCGGTTGCATGGTTGTACAGCGGGTGTTCGGAAATGCCGGAAAGACCCAGGACGAACCCGACGTACAGGAACAGCCCGGCCGAGACGAACCCCATCAGCAGCCCGGGACCGGCGAGCGTGTCGTGCGCAGTTGCAGGGGGCCGCGGCGCTGGGTCGGACATGCAATGACTCCGAAAATGACCGGCACATGGTAGCGCGCCCGGGTAGTCACGTCACGGCCGCTTGTGCGGGCCGCGGCCGCCTTCTACCATGGCCGCTCGCGGTTGGCCGAGCGGGCCGCCAGGGAGTGAATGCCGCATGGTGAGGCGCGTGGTGCTCCTGTTGGGGATCGGGGTCATGGTGCCGGCGCTGGTCCGGGCCGAGGTGGTCGTCCTGCGCGATGGTCAGCGCATTACTGCGCCGCTTCTGCGGGAATACCCGGACCGGGTGGTCGTGGACCTGGGGTTCGACCTGGTGTCC
Organism: uncultured Planctomycetales bacterium; assembly: GCA_964629745.1. Taxonomy (GTDB): domain Bacteria; phylum Planctomycetota; class Phycisphaerae; order UBA1845; family Fen-1342; genus JAAYXS01. Next base: position 1,102 of record CAZVRR010000195.1, read on the forward strand.
ATTCCGCGCAGCCAGATTCTGGGGATTGATGCAGACGCCCCGGAAGCGGCCGACGCGGGCGCCGAAACCGCCCGGGCCACCGAGGACTTGTACAGCACGGCCCGGCTGCCGGTCGCCAGCGTGAAGCAGCTCACCGAGCGCTTCGGCGAGGGTGTCGTGCTCGTATCGGTTCCGAGCGCGCTGGGCAGCGGATTTTTCATCAGCCGGCAGGGCCACCTGATCACGAATTTCCACGTGATCGAGGGCGAGACGCGGATTGCCGTCACGGTGTTTCGCAAGGTCGGCAGCGAGTTCCGGCGCGATAAGTTTGAGGACGTGGAGATCGTGGCCACCAATCCCGTGCTCGACGTGGCGCTGTTGAAGGTGAAGCTGCCCGAGGGATACGAGCCGGTGATCACCTACCTGGCGGAACGGGATGACGTGCGCGACGGCGACGCGGTGTTCGCGATCGGCAACCCGATGGGGCTCGAGCGCAGCGTCAGCGAAGGCATCGTCAGCAAGCGCAACCGCGCCGAGGAGGGTATCACCTACGTCCAGACCACGGCGCAGATCAACCCGGGCAACTCCGGCGGTCCGCTGTTCAACGCGCGCGGCGAGGTGATCGGCGTGAACACGTGGAAGATCGCCTTCGGGGAAGGGCTCGGCTTCGCGATTCCGATTCGCTACGTGATCGACTTCCTGCGCAATCGCGACGCGTTCGCGTACAACAGCGAGAGCTCGGAAGCCGGGTACCGGTACCTGCAGCCGTCGCCGCGACAGAAGTCGGAAGCGCCGCCGCTCCAGCGCGGCGAGGGCCAGATCGACAGATAGCAGGGCGCCCGCCATGGCGCCAGGGATTCGGGGGCGCGCAGAGGGAAGCACATGCGAAGTACACGTCTGATCGTCACTTGGTTCACGTTGGCTCAACTGGCCGGCCTGGCGCTCGCCCAGTCAGCGACGCAGACGCGCCCGTCCGTCGACCCGGCGCAGTGGGTGCCCGGCGAAGCGGTGTTCTACCTGGGCATCAGCGACACGGAAGAACTGTGGCGCGACGTCCAGAAGACCAGCGGGTACAAGCAGCTCAAGGACAAGGAACTGCAGGACATGCCCGGCATGGCCAACCCGCTGGCGCTGGGCGCGGAGAAATTCAAGCAGCGCATTGCGACGCTGCTGGACGTACAGCCGGATGCCCTGAAAAACCCGTTCGCCGGGCCGCTGGCCATCTACGTCTCGGCCCCGCGCGGCGCGACGGCCGAGGCGCTGGAAACAGTGGCGCTGGCTGCGGTGGGCGACACCGCGCTCATGCAGGAATACCTGAATGCGGCCCTGGGGCGGCTGAAGGCGCGGGCCACGAACTACGAGGCGGTTTCGGCGGGGCCCCATACCGTGCACGTGCTGAATACCACGCCCGCCGAGGAAAAGAGCGAGGACGACTTCGACTTCGAGGAGGAGGAAAGCGGGCCCGGGATGACGATGGGGCCCGACATGGGGGCGATGGTCGACCAGGCCCTCGATGAGCTCTTCTCGCTCGAGACATTGCCGGAGCACCTGGCGCTGTGCCTGGCGGGCGACCGGCTGATCGTCGCGCCGACCGCCGAAGCCGTGAAGCGGGCGCTAGCGGGAGACGGCGAACGGCTGGCCGACTCGGATGCCCACCGGATGCTCCTGACGAGTCTCAAGCCGGTGGGCCAGGTGCGCTTCCTGGTGAACCTGCCGCGGATCTTCGAGCTGGCGCGGGCCGAGAGCACCGACGAGGACCAGCGCGAAATGATGAAGGTCCTGGGGGCCGACAGCCTGCGCAGCCTGGTTGGGCACGCACGGATCGGGACCAAGTCGTACGAGTTGAAGGTCGAATTGCTCTTCCTGATGAGCGGGGAGCGCAGCGGCCTGGCCAAGCTGCTGAGCCGCCCGAACGCCACGATCGATCCGCCGGAGTGGATGTCGACGGACACGAGCGCGTTCTTCTCGATGAACCTGGAACCGAACAAGCTGACGGACGAGATCCTCCAGATGGTCGCGGCGAGCGATCCGGAGAGCGCGGAGCAGGCGCGCGTCTGGATGGAGCAGCTCCCGCTGGGTGAGCAGACGGTGAACCTGCGCAAGGACCTGATCGACCACCTGGCCGGACCGCTGACGATTTCCCTGGCCATGGCCCAACCGGCGGCAGCCGACTCGCTCCGCGCGCTGATCACGCTCGGCCACCGCAATCGCGACGCCGTGACGCGGATGCTCACGCAGCTCCTGCCCGGCGTCGGCGCGCCGCAGGACATCCGCGGCACGCCCGTCTACCCGGTTCCGCTGCCCATGCTGCCGGTGCCGTTCCACCTGGCAATCTCCAGCGACCGTGTGCTCTTCGGCAATCCGAAGGCGGTTGAGGGCGTCCTGAGCGGCGCGACCGCGGGCGGACTGGCGGAGACCGCGGAGTTCCGACGTGCCCGGCGCGTGGTGCCCAAGGAAGCCTGGCTGGTCTTTTACTTCGACCAGCAGAAGTTCATGCGCGGACTCATCGACCTGCACAAGAAGCTGGGCGCCGATCCGAGCGCCGACCCGCTGGCCGGCGGCCTGCTGGGGGCGCTCCAGATGGGCGGCATGGACCTCTCGAACGAGGCGCGCAACCGGAAAATGCTGGAATACTCCTCGATCTCGATCGGGACGATTGCGACGACGCCCGAGGGCGTGCAGTGCACGTTCGTCGGCCTCCCGACCGAGGGACAGGATACGGGCGAATAAGCGGACCCACGACGCGGAGGTCCCACGTGCGGCGCTTCGTGACGGCGGCGCTGGCGCTGCTGGCCGGCGCCCTGGCGCACGGCGGCGATCCGGGCACCCCGGCCCGGCCGACGCCCGCACAGGCCGCCTGGCACGACTGCGAAGTCGGCATGTTCATCCACTTCGCACCGAACACCTGGACCGATCGCGAGTACGACGACCTCAGCCTGCCGCTGACGCGCTTCGACCCGCAGCAGCTCGATACCGGCCAGTGGGTCGCCGCCGCCGAGGCGCTCGGCGCCGCCTACATCGTCTTCGTCGCCAAGCACGCCGGCGGATTCTGCCTCTGGCAGACCGACACGACGGAGTACAGTGTCCGCAGCACGCCCTGGCGCGGCGGGCGCGGCGACATCCTGGCCGAGCTGGCCGAAGCGTGCCGCAAGCGTGAAATGCGGCTGGGGGTCTACCTCTCGCCCGCGGACCGCAAGCACGGCGCGGAAGGTGGCGGACGCTGTGCCACGCCCGAGGCACAGGAGCGCTACAACGAACTCTACCGTCGGCAGCTCACCGAGGTGCTGTCGCTGCTCAAGGCGGTGCTCGGGCCGGCGCGGGGCGAGCGGGCCGTGTTCGAGGTGTGGTTCGACGGGAGCATCGTGGTGCCGGTGGGCGACATCCTGGCCCAGTACGCGCCCGAGGCCATAGTCTTCCAGGGACCTCACGCCACGATTCGCTGGGTCGGCAACGAAGACGGCGTGGCCCCGTATCCCGCGTGGAACGCCGTGCGGCAGGACCGGGCGGAGTCGGGCGTGGCCACGGCGGCGGACGGCGATCCGCGCGGCACGGCGTGGTTGCCCAACGAATGCGACGCTCGCTTCCGTGATACGTGGTTCTGGAACTCGCAGAACGCGGGCAGGCTCAAGAGCGTCGAACAGCTCGTCGACATGTATTACCGCAGCGTGGGCCACGGCGCCGTCTTGCTGCTCAACCACACTCCCGATCCGACCGGGCGAATCCCGGAAGCGGACGTGCAGCGCGGCGCAGAGTTCGCGGCAGAGATCAGGCGGCGGTTCGGCCGGAGCATTGCCGAGACAACGGGGCGCGGCGTGGTCGTGGAGATGGCGCTGCTTCCGCCGGCGCGGATCGATCACGCAATCCTCATGGAAGACATCGCCCGGGGCGGTGAACGCGTCAGGGACTATGTCTTCGAGGGGGAGGTGGACGGGCAATGGCGGGAGCTGGCGCGCGGCACGGCAATCGGGCACAAGAAGATCGACCGCTTCTCACCAGTCACGGCGGGCGCGGTGCGCCTGCGCGTGCTGGAATCAGCGGATGAGCCGCTCATCCGGCGCCTGGCGATCTTCGATACATCAGCGCGCTAGCTTCACCCCGCACCGCCGCGGCGCCGTCACCGGGGGTGGTTCAATACCTGGCGGTAGACTGCAAGGGTAGCGTCGATCGTCCGCGCCGGATCCAGCGCGTTCGTCGCCCAGGCGGCGCAGGCGGCGCCGAGTCGCGCGGCACAGGCGGGATCGGCACGGAGGCGGCGCAGTGCGTCCGCGTACGCCGTGCCAGTCGGCTCGCGAACGAGCACGAGGCGGCCGGCGGGCCCGCTCAACTCGCGGTGGACGGGGATGTCGCTGGCGACGATCGGCAGGCCGCACTGCATCGCAAGCAGCAGGGCGTTGGGCATGCCTTCCGTGAGCGACGGGAACACGAAAGCATCCGCGGCGCGCATCAGTTCGGGCAGGTCCTCGCGCCAGCCCAGCCACTGGACCGCCGTGTCGCCGCTGCTGCGCACCGCGCGCTCCACCAGCCCGCGCTGCGGCCCGTCGCCGGCGATGAGGAAGCGCGCGCCGCGGTCGGCGAGCATGCGTGCGCAGTCGAGCACGATCTCGATCCGCTTGACCGGGTCGAGCCGCCCGGCCCAGAGAACAGCGAAGTCAGCGCGGCCGATGCCCAGGGCGGCGCGGACCGGGCTGCGAACCGTCGCGTCCGCCGGCGGCTCGAGCGACGGGGGAATCAGGTGAATGCTGTCGGGCCGACGGCGAAAGGCGCGCGCCGCATATACCGCGACGGCCTGGCTGGATACGAGGTGTCCGCGGTCGAGCCCGCTCGTGAGCCACTCAACGGTCTTGTGCCAGCGGCGCTCGACCTCGATGGTGGCGCTGGCGGTTACGACGGGAATCCCCAGCATCAGCCCGGCGAGCCGTGCCGCCACGTTCGCGTGCAGCAGCGTGGCGTGCACAAGGTCGGGATCAATCCGCCGCAAGTGTCGCGTCAGCCGCAGCAGGGCGAGCAGATCACGGGGGCCGCGAGCGCCGCAGGAAAACGTCGGGATGGCCGCGCTCTCCAGTTCGCGGCTCACCGCGCCGGGACACGCGAGGCAGCCCACGTGCACGTCCACGCCCGCGTCACGCAGGCCGCGGGCCAGGCGCGCCAGGCGCTGCGGCGTGCCGCCGGGGTCGAGATCCGTGACGAGCAGCACGACCCGCACGCTAGGTCCCCAGCACGCGCCGCACGGACCCGTCGACCGCGGCCAGCCGCCGCCGGGCCGCGTCGGCGTCGATCCCCAGGTGGTGCATGACGATCGCGGTTTTCACGTGCCAGGCAGCACGCTCGAGCAGGGCGGCGGCGGCCGCACGGTCCAGCATCGTCGCCGCCATCGTCGTCCGGATCGCACGATCAGTCAGCTTGGCACAGCCCCGCGCGTTCACGTCGACCATCAGGTGCCCGTAGACCTTGCCGAGCTGCACCATCGTGAGTGTGCTGACCATGTTCAGCACCATCTTGGTCGCCAGCCCCGCCTTCAGGCGGGTCGAGCCGCTCACCACTTCGGGACCCGTCAGCACGCGGATCGAAACGTCGGCCTCGTCCAGCACCTCGGCGGCCGGTACGCACGCGAGGAACACGGTGGCGGCTCCCGCGGCCCGGGCACCCTGGAGCGCGCCATGGACAAACGGAGTCGTACCGCCCGCCGATATACCGCACACGACGTCGGCGGCACGCACGCCCAGCGCTCTCATCTGCGCGGCGCCGGCGTCCGGGTCATCCTCGGCGTGTTCTGCCGACCGCTTCAGCGCCGCGTCTCCGCCGGCGATGACGCCCTGCACCATCTCGGGCGGGGACAGGAAGGTCGGCGGGCATTCCGCCGCATCGAGCACGCCCAGCCGCCCGCTCGTTCCAGCGCCGACGTAGAAGAGCCGGCCGCCCGCGCGCAGCCGCGGCACGATCAGCCCGATGGCCGCCAGGATCTGCGGCTTGGCCTGTGCAACCGCGGCGGCGATACCGGCGTCTTCACGGTTCAGAATGTCGAAGGCTTCCGGCAGCGCGACGGCATCGAGTTGCGCCGAGCACGGGTTGTGCTGTTCGGTCAGTAAGTGGCCGCGATCCTGCATGGACGGCAGCGTAGCAGCGCCGCCGGACGCCGACAAACGCTCGCGTACCGTCAGGCCGGGAGCTCTCCGGCGAAGTGGCACGCGCTGGCATGGCCGGTGGCCAGCCCGGGGTGGGGCAGGAGTTCCGGTCGCTGCTCCTGGCAGGTTGCCTGTGCAAACGGACAGCGCGGCTGGTAGGGGCAGCCGGTTGGGGCGGCGGCCTCATACGTCTCGCGGCCCGCTGTGTCGGACGGCATTCCGCCGGGAAGACGTTGCCCGGTGGCGTCCAGTCGCGGGACCGCCGCGAGCAGGGCGCGGGTGTACGGATGGCTCGGGTGGGCGAAGAGGGTGGCGGTGGGGGCCAGTTCCACGATGCGGCCCGCGAACATGACGGCCGACCGGTCGCTCGCGTGGCGCACGACCGCCAGGTTGTGCGCGATGAGCAGGTAGCTGAGTCCGCGTTCGGCTTGCAGTTCGGCGAGCAGGTTCAGGATCTGTGACTGGATGGACACGTCCAGCGCGGAGACCGGCTCGTCACAGATCACGAGTTGCGGATCGAGGGCCAGGGCCCGCGCGATGCCGATTCGTTGCCGCTGTCCGCCGGAGAATTCGTGCGGATAGCGCTGGAGCGCGTCGGCGGCGAGCCCGACGCGCTGGAGCAGGCGCGCCACGCGCGTGCGCCGCTCGGCGCGGCTGTGCACGAGGCGATGCGCGATGAGCGCTTCACCCACGATCGCTTCGACGGTGAGCCGCGGATTGAGGCTGCCCAGGGGGTCCTGGAAGACCATCTGCATGCGTCGGCGCATGTGGCGCAATTCGCGCCCGCCCAGGGCGAAGACGTCCTGCCCGTCGAAGAGCACGCGGCCGCCGGCGGCCGGGATGAGCCGCAGGATCGTGCGCGCCAGCGTGGTCTTCCCGCAGCCGCTTTCGCCGACGAGTGCGAGCGTCTCGCCGGCGGCAAGCG
>CAZVRR010000196.1:0-8045 GCA_964629745.1 uncultured Planctomycetales bacterium
AGCGCAGCGGCCGTGCGGCGGAGGCGGCGGGCGGGCAGAAGGACGCGGCCCGACCCGAGGTAGGCTGAAACAGTGGGAAAGTGGGAAGGTGGGAAGGTGGGAAGGGTGAGCAGTCGCGAGTCGCTGAGCGTGCGTGAGTCGCTGAGCGTTGGAAACGATCCGGTGATCGCGCGAAAGGTCGCAAGTGCAGGTCCGGCGCAGCGCATTGGCCGGATGCGCATCGTGGACCGCTGAAAGCGGAGAGCTTCTGCCCATGAATTTTTTCGAGTGGCTGACGACGAAGCGCAAGACGCTCGCGACGATGAGCGTCGCCGAGCTGCGGGCCCTGGAGATGCTGCTGGAGAACGAGCGCAACCGCATGCAGGCCCGCATCGGCAAGCTCGCCAAGGACAAGCAGAAGCTGATCGAGCAGGGGGCCCGGGAGAAGACGCCCGAGCTGCGCCGCACGTTTGCCCAGCAGTACGACCTGCTGCACACCGAGCAGATGATGGTCTCGCGCCACCTCAACATTCGCAGCAAGGAGTCGCTGACCGTTTCACGGTTGCGCATGTTGCGCGAGATGGGCCAGACGGCCCGCACGGGCGCAGCGTCCGGTCCCCTGATCCGCGAGGGTGACCTGGCCCTGATCGAGCGCCTGATCGAGAACGACCGCGTGAGCGCCGAGCTGTACCAGGAGCGCCTCGACGAGATCCTCCGCGCCGGCCTGGAAGCGGACGAAGCCACCGCCGGCGTCTCCCCCGCCGCCCAGGAGCTCTTGCGCATCTGGAACGACCTCGACGCCGGCCTGATCAAGGACACCGGCGCCGCGTTCGACGAGGCGGAGCGCCGGGTGCGGGAGAGACAGGCGGCGGAGTGACAGGTGATAAGGTGATAACGTGATCAGGTGCTAAGCGCGGCGGCTGTGTCATGGGTGCGAAGCGGTTTGAAGATCTGGAGGTTTGGCAGACAGCTCGCGATCTCGCCCGTGGTGTGTATCGGGCGGCTGAAACGCAGAAACTCCACGGGGATCGTCCCCTCTCCGACCAGATGAAACGTGCGGCGATCAGTATCGGCAGCAACATCGCGGAGGGATTCGAACGCGGCACGCGACGCCAGCAGCTCGAATTCTGCTACGTTGCGAAGGGGTCGGCTGGTGAACTTCGCAGCCAGATCATCACAGCGCACGATGTCGGTCTCCTGGATACAGGGGCCTATGACTGGCTGCTCGCAAAGTGTGAATCCTGTTCCCGTCGCCTTCAGTTGTACATCCGGCATTTGCGTCACACCGCGAAGTCCATGCCTGGGCCAAAATTCCTCAATTCGCCCGCTGTTCACGAGGGTGCCCCGTGATGCGCTTGTCACTCTTTCACCTTATCACCTTATCACCGCCCACAGCGGAGGTGCCTGATGGGTCTGTTTAAATCCAAAGACGAGCGCCGCCTCGAGCGCGACATGAAGATCCGCCAGGGCATCCGGCGCATCGAGAAGGCCATCGTCGAGCAGAACAAATTCAGCGACGAGTTCGTCCGCAACGCGCGGCATGCGCGGCAGATCGGCGACATGGCCCAGTACCAGTTCATCCGTAATTCGCTCAAGAAGACAGCCACGATCAAGAAGCTGCTCGAGCGCCAACTGCTCGCCGTCAAGGGCGCGCTGCTCTACAAGCGGCAGGCCGAGGCCATGGCCGACTTCTCCGGCGCCATGAAGATGATGGCCGGCGAGGTCAGCCGGCTGTTCGGCGAGACCGACCTGACGCGCACCCAGATGGACTGGGAACGGGCGATGATGCAGTCGCAGAGCATGGAAGAACGCATGCAGATGTTCCTCGACTCGATCGAGCAGGGCGCCGCCGCCGACGTGAGCGCCGCACCCGCGGAGGCCATCAGCGACGAGGAAATCGACCGGCTGATCGCCGCCGAGGAACAGGTCGAGGCCGCCCGCGAGAGTCAGCAGATGAGCGCCCTGCGCGCGGAACTGGCGGAATTGAAGGGCCAGTCGACGGACCAGAAGGAAACAAAGTAGCCCGGCGCAGAGGGCCGCCCGCTGCCGCGCGCCGGAGTTCTCGTGCCTCGGGGAGCCGGTTCATGTTACACGCGCTGGTCTTTGTTCTGGCGATCACATCCGTGGTCTCCGCGCCCGGCGCGGGTGCCGCCGGGGCGCCGGCCGGGCCGCCCGCGACGCGTCCGGCCGATGCCGTGCGCCTGGTCACCTGGAACGTGCACAAGTGCGAGGCCGGGGTGGACCAGGTGATCGCGGAGTTGCGCCGGATCGACGCCGACCTGCTCTGCCTGCAGGAGGTGATCGAGCCCCGCGGCGACAGCGCGGTGCCGAATCAGACGCGCGCCCTCGCGGAGGCGCTGGACATGCACGCGTATTCGTTCGGCGGTCCGCTCGACGCCGCGCGCAACCAGTGCCTGGCCATCCTGAGCCGCACGCCGTTGACGCAGACCGAGCCCCTGTCCACCGCCGAGGAACGCAACTACGCCGTTTCGGCCCGGACGACGTGCGGCGACCATGCACTGGCGATCGTGTGCGTGCACCTGGCCGGCACGTACCAGGCGGACGAGCTTCATATCCGGCGCACCGCCGCGGCGCGGGAGCGCGACTGGGAGGACCTGCTGGCGCGAGCCGCCGGGTGGCGCGAACCGACGGTACTCGCGGGCGACTTCAACACGCTGCCGGAGGCGCCGCCGTTTGCCCGGCTGGTCGAGCACCTGCGCCCGGCCGGCGACGCCGCCCCGACTTTTCCGAGCAGCACTCCGGCCCTGGCGCTGGACCACGTATTCTGCACGCCGGACGTGCAGGTCCGGGCCGCCGCCCGGCCGGTCGCGTCGACCGCCTCGGATCACCGGCCGCTCGTAGTAGAATTCCAGCCGGCGCCGGACGGGCGCCGCTGAAGCAGGAGCCCCATGCCCGCCACCTTCGCCACATTCAAGCGCCTCAAGGACAAGGGCCTCGCGGCCGTGCGCGAGGGGGACTACGTTGCCGCCCGGCCGTACCTGATCCAGGCCGCCGAATGCATGGTGGAGCTGGCGGAGTCGAACAAGGACCTGGTCCAGCGGGCCGAGCAGGAAGGCTATGCCCGCGAGCTCATCGAGCTGGCAATGGACTGCGAGCGGCGCGGGCGGGGCGGGGCGCCGGCCGGCGGGCCGCGCGGGCGGGACCGGGCGCGGGCGGAGGAGGAGGATGGGGCCAGGGCGGACGACTGGATCATCCGCGAGAAGCCAAACATCAAGTTCGCGGATATCGCCGGCCTGGAAGACGTGAAACAGGAAATCTACCTGAAAATGATCTATCCGTTCCGGCACCCGGAACTGGCGCAACACTACAGCATCGACGTGGGCGGGGGCCTGCTGCTGTTTGGCCCGCCGGGTACCGGCAAGACGATGATCGCCAAGGCCGTCGCGACGGAGGTCGACGCGGCCATGTTCGTGATCAGCCCCGCCCAGATCATGAGCAAGTGGGTCGGGGAAGCCGAGCAGAACGTGCGCAAGCTGTTCGATGCGGCCAAGGCCGAGCCGCGCAGCATCATCTTCATGGACGAGATCGAGGCGCTGGTACCGCGGCGCCGCTCGTCCGATTCGACCGTCATGCAACGCGTCGTGCCGCAGATCCTCCAGGAGCTCGAAGGGTTCGACCGCAAGGCCGGCCGGGCGCTGCTGTTCATGGGGGCGACCAACGAGCCGTGGAGCCTGGATGCGGCGGTGCTGCGGCCCGGGCGGTTCGACGCGAAGGTGTACGTGCCGCTGCCCGATCCCGAGGCCCGGTTCAAGCTGTTCGAGATCTACATTGGCAAGCGGCCGCTGGCGGATGACGTCGATTTCGCGGCCCTGGTTGAAAAGACCGACGGCTACAGCGGTGCCGATATCAAGGCCGTCGGCGGAAGGGCCGCCACGTTGCCGTTCCTGGAGGCGGTCGCGGGCGGCGAGCCACGTAAAATCACCATGACTGACCTGCTGGCGGCGCTCGAGGCCACTCCGCCGTCCGTGGGTGCCAAGGATCACAAAAAATTCGAGGAGTGGGCCGCCACCGTCAGTTGAGTGGCCGGGTGGGCCGATCCGCCGGCGCTGGCGAGGCCGCCCGTGCTGCACCGAGGCCGGCATGTCCGCGAACATCCTGCAACGCCTGTCGGATGAGACGATCGTCGCGCTGTGCGTGCCGGGCGACGACTGGCCGCGGTCGCTGCTTTCCGCCACCCTGATTCCCGACAAGTGGATGGCGCTGCTCGAGCGCGCCGATGGCCGGCGGCGCTTCGTGCCGTCCGGCGAAGACCCGCGGCCGCAGCGAGACGAGCAGCTCCTGCTCGTGCGAAACCGCCCGCTCGTTGTGCCGCTGGCGGTGCAGGGAGTCGTGTCGGCGGACGATCACGAAACCGATGCGACGTGCGAACTGCTCGTGCGCTGGGAGGCCCGCGCGGACGACCTGGCGGGTTTGAAACATGCGCTGCTGGAAGCCGGGGTGGTCACGCTCGATGGCCTGGCACGCCGCGTCCAGAACGCGGGCGGACTGGCCGCACTGCGCAGCTTCATCCGCAGCCGGCCCGCCGCCGAGCTCGTGCATGAGGATGTCTCGTCCGACCTGTTCGCGCAACTGTCCGGGCAACTCAAGCGGTTCACGTTCGCCGCGGGCCTGACGCTGGAACGGCTGCTCACCGCGCGATTTTCCAGCCCGACGCTGGCGGGCCAGGAACGCCTCCAGCGCGAGACGGCGGCACGCGTGGCGCAGGTCGAATCGCGCGCCGTGCTCGAACAGGCCGCGGCCGCTGCAACGCAGCGACGTCTCGGGCACGTGCGGGAGCTGCTGGAGAAGATCCAGGGCGCGACACAGGCCGGCGCAGCGCTGCAGTGGCATGAGCTGTTGCCGGCCCTGACGCCCGTCGAACGCGGCAAGCTGCTCGAAAGCCTGTGGCGTGTCACGCCGGATCGGCGCACCAGCGTCGCGGTGGCCGTCGTGGTGGGCAACGAGTGCCTCTGGCTGGATCCGGCGACTCCCGAACGCATTGCGCGTCGCCTGAGCCTGGAGCAGCGCTACGGCGGGTTGCGGTCGATCAGCTTCGATGAGCAGCGGGGAGCCCTGCTGATCGGCGCGGCGCGCGGCGTCTGGCAGGTGTCCGCGGCCGACGGCACCGTAACGAAGGGCTTCGCGGTGACGAGCGACGAGCTGCCGCGCACGGGGTTCAATGCGGCCGCGATCGCGGGGGAGCAGCTCTACGCCTCGCACTCGCAGCTCGGTGTCTGGAGCTGGCCGCTGGACGGCGCCGACGCAACGGAGCAGATCTTCAAGCCGATCGCCGGCGTGCCGCGTGCGATTCGTGCGGTCACTGCAACCGCCGACGGCTGCATCCTGTTCGCCGCCGACGACACGGTCCACCTGCTGCGTCCGAGCGAAGAATCGCAGGAGCTGATGCCGGCCGCGCCCGGGGAGATCCAGTGCCTGGCGGTGGAGGGCCACACGATCTACGCGGGCACCGCGGCCGGCGACCTGGTCTCGACGCACGTGGACCGTCCGGCGAGCTGGACCGTCGTGCACCGCGCCGCCGCCCCCTTCGAGTCGATCCAGCCGCGGCGCTGGACCGATCTGCTCGAGCTGGTCGTCCCCGCCGGCAGTGGCGGCGTGTGCGGCATCTACACGCAGGAAGGGGTCGTGGCGCGGCTGATGGATACGCCGGTGCCGGTGCGGCGGGCGTGGGCCGCCGACGACCTGCTCGTGGCGCTCAGCGAGCACCGCGATCGCCTGATCGTGATGCGTCCCGACGCGCCGGAGCGCAGCGGGCGCGAGGTGGCGCTGGGACGCCTGCTCGGGCATTCGGTGCAGGACGCCTGCATCATCACGCAGCCGGTCACAACGCCGGCGACTGCCTGAACGCCGCCGCGGTTACCGGCGCACCGTGTCCTTGATGCGTTTCACGTGCCCGCGGCCGAGGCCTTTCACCTCGCAGCCCAGCTCGAAGTACCGGCGGATCTTCGCGTCGTCGAGAATGCCGAAACAGTCGACGATCGCCGCCGGCTGGCCGACCATCTTGACCACCTCGTCGGCCGACAACCGCAGGTAGGGTTCGTGCCGCACGGCGAGCACGACGGCGTCCGCGTCCTTCAGGGCGGCGGCGAGTTCGGGCTCGATGCGCGCGTCCTTCAGATGCTCCTGGTTGCGGAAGAAGCGGGCCCAGCTCTGCCCCGGCGCCGGGTACGTGTCCTGGGTTTCCAGCTCCCACCAGCGCTGGACGTATGGGTCGTGGATGGCGATTTCCGCGCCCATCTCGGCGAGCTTGCGGACGACCAGCTCGCTGCCGGAGTAGCGGGTGTCGCCGACGTCCTCGCGGTAGGCCGCGCCGAGTACGACGCACTTGCTGGCCGCGACGTATTTGCCCATGTTGCGCAGCGCGTCGCGCACCAGCTCGGCCACGTGCAGGGCGCGCGTGTCGTTCGTGTTGATCGCCGCCTCGGTCAGCGTGAAGATGTCATCCTCAAAGCCCATCAGGTGCTTGTAGGCCCACATGCCCAGGCCGCCGTCCTTGGGCAGGCAATACCCGCCGATGCCGGGGCCCGGGAAGATCATGTTGTTGTGGGTGGGCCGCATCTTAATCGCGTTCACGACCTTGATCAGGTCGACGCCGTTGCGCTCGGCGAACAGGCTCCACTCGTGGAGGAAGGCGAGCGTGGTGGCGCGGTAGCTGTTCTCGACGATCTTGGTCGTCTCGCTCTCGAGCGGCCGGTCCATCACGGTCAGCGGGAACTTCTCGGTGTTGAGCACCTCGGTGAGGAATTTCACGACGCGGCGGCGGCTTTCGTCGTTCACGCCGGCGCAGACGCGCCAGAAATCACGGATGCTGGAGACGTAGTGCCGGCCCGGCATCACCCGCTCGAAACTGTGGGCCAGCAGCGGCTCGGTCTGGATCCCGCGCTTCTCGAAGGCCTTCTTGAGGATCGGGTAGGCCACGTACTCCGTCGTGCCGGGCGCGACGGTGGTCTCGATCAGCACGAGACAGCCGGGCGGAATGAGCTGGCCAATCGTCGCGAGGCTCTTTTCCAGCGCCGCCATGTCGGCGGAGCCGGTCCGCAGGTTGCCCAGCTCGGCCTTCACGTAGTCGCACTGCACGTCTACGACGACCACGTCGGCCAGCCGCAGCGCTTCCTGCGTGTACGTCGCGACCAGCGTCTTCTCCTGGTTCACGCAGCGTGCGATCAGCGGGTCGACCTCGGGGTCCTCGGCCTTCACTGGCGAGCACCCGCGGTTGAGCAACTCGATCTTCCAATAGCTGCGCGGGCTGGGCCGCTGCATGCCGATGACGAATTTGCAGTGCTGGCCGGATTTCCTGTCGCGGCTGTCCGCGACGACCGCGGCCATCACGGCGCCCACGAACCCCACGCCCACGACCACCACGATTTCGCGGCCCGCCGCCCGCTGCTCGTCCGTCAGCCGGCGGAGCCGCTCGAATTCGGCGGGGTACTGGTCGGGCGTGGGCAGGGGAAACGACTCGCCATCGGGGCTGATGCTGACCTGCGCGCTCATGTTCTGCGGGCCTCCTCTCGAAGGATGTGGGTTGCAGCGTACCCCCGCACCCGATTGTCGTGCAAGGGGGGGCCGGATCCCGCCGGAACGAGGCGCACGCGCATCAAGTCAGGGGATCAGCGGTGCGCGGGGCGCCGCGGGCTCCTGGGGAGCAGTGGTCGCACGGCTGGGTTGCGAAGGCGCCGACCGGCGCTGCTGCCGGCGGCCGGCTCACCCGCAGGCGGCGCAGCCGATCTGGCTCAGGACCAGCAGCACGCTGAGCGATACGAGGAGCACGGTACGCATCGCATTGCCTCCGCCGCCGCGGTCACAGGCCTCCCAGCCGGTTGCCGCCCAGCGCGTAGAGCCCACGGACTTTCTCGTCGGCGTTCACGTGGGCCGCCACGATTCGGGCGCCGAAGATCACGTGGTCGCCGGTGGCCAGCTCGCCGGCGCAACGGCATTCGAAGTTCGCAACCGCGTCGGCCAGCAGCAGGCCGTTGATCGTAGTCGCCGGCTGGGTGGGCGTCGCGGCCAGCGCCAGCTTGTCGCAGTCGCGGCCGGATTTCGTGCCCCAC
>CAZVRR010000197.1:0-7839 GCA_964629745.1 uncultured Planctomycetales bacterium
GCCCGGGCCCCGCGGGCGGGTACATTCGCCCGGATGCCGCTTTCCGCCAGCAAGTGGTCCGCCGACGCGCCGGTCGCCGCGCCTGAACCCGCCCGGCGCGACATCCTGTGCCGCTGGCTCGTCGTCTTTGTCGTCGCGGGCCTGGCCTGGCGCCTGATGCGCTACGCCCTGTGCTTCCCGTTCTGGGGTGATGAAGCCTACCTGAACTTGAACATCCTGCACCGCGGCTGGTCGGAACTCCTGGCGCCGCTCGAATACTCCCAGGTCGCGCCGCTGCTGTTTCTCTTCGCCCAGCGCGCCGCGCTGCTCGCCCTGGGAGGCGGCGAGTACGCGCTGCGCCTGGTCCCACTGCTGGCCGGGGCAGCGGCGCTGGTCCTGTTTGCCCGCTTTGCCTGGACAGCGCTCACCCCGCTCGGGGCCACGTTGGCTGTTGCGCTGTTCGCCGTCTCGTACGCCCTCGTGCGACACACCTGCGAATCCAAGCCCTACGCCACGGACCTGCTGGTCGCCACCGTGCAGCTCGTCGCCGCCCACGCATGGCTGATGCACCCCACCAGTTGGCGACGCGCACTGGCGACCGCGGCGACGGCAGGTGTCGGCGTGTGGCTCAGCTACCCCGCCATACTCGTCGCCGGCGGCATCGGCCTTGCGGTCGGAGCTGTGGCGCTCGCGCGGCAACCGCGGCACGCTGTGGCGGCCTGGCTCGTGTACGTGACGGTCGTCGCCGCGAGCTTCGGCCTGTTCTACTGGCTGGGCGCGCGGGGGCAGGTGCAGCAAGCCGCCGGATCCTGGTTGCAGGAGTACTGGCGCGACTCGTTCCCTTCGTCACTCGCGCCGGTGCCGCTGGTGAAATGGGTCCTCCAGATTCACACGGGAAACATGCTCGCGTACCCCGTCGGGGGCGACAGCGGGCGGAGCGCGGGCACACTGGCCCTCGTCGTGATCGGCGTCGCCGCATTGTGGCACGCGCGCCGGCGCAGGCTGCTGGGGCTACTGCTGGCCCCGCTCGTGCCCGCGCTACTGGCCGCCGCACTGCATCGCTATCCCTACGGCGGCAGCATTCGCGTTTCAATCTACCTGGCGCCGGCGGTCTGCCTCCTGGCGGGCACGGGGCTGGCGGCGGTCCTGGAGCGGATTCGTCCAATCCGCGTACGTGAAGCGGCGGGAGCCCTGCTGGGGGGTGCGCTGCTGTTCCTGGCTGCGGGCGGAATCGCGCGGGACATCTGGCGACCATATAAGACAGCGGAGGACGCCCGCCACCGCCAGGCGATTCGTGAACTGATCGCGAGCTACCATCCGGGCGTGGTCGTCGGCGTCGTCAACCCGCCCTACGGCACCTACGGCCCGCCGGACGGACCCCGCTTTCACCAGTCGCTGCGCTATTACTTCGAGTGGCAGACGGGCACCCGGCTGCGCTGGCTGATCCACGCGCCGGCGAGCGAACCGCTGGACTGGCTCTTAACCTATACGGGACGGGAGTTTGGACCCGACGAGGCCCGGGTGGCGCACTGGCTGGCGCCGCGCGGCCAGGCAATCGTCGCCGAGCAAACGTGGCCGTTGGGCCCCGGCACCTGCGCGGCACTGACGCGGTATACGCTTGAGCGGCCGTAGTGCCGAGGCACGGCGACTGGCGAAGCTTATCGGACTAGATGCACCCTGGTAGCAGCGGGTCCAGCCGAATCGGACGGACCACCGATAAGTGAATGGTAGAGTTGCGGTTATCTTGCCCGCAGCCGTACAGTGATACACTCGTGGCGCCGAGCCAAAGCGCCCGGGCGGCACCCGTTTTCCGGCCAGGAGAAGCTCATGCTCGGTTTCCTGCCCCTTCCGCTTCGCGCAACTGCGGCACTCTGCGTCCTGCTGTTCACCATGGCAGGAATCTTCACGCTCGGCCTGGGTGGCTGCCCGCAGACCCCGGCCACCAACGACAACGAAAACTCCACCGCCAACGACAACGGGACGAGCAACAACAACACCGCGAACACCAACACGAACAGCAGCAGCAACACCAACTCGTCGAATGGGAACGGCGGCACCATCGACCCCGGCGGCGGGATCGAAAACCTCAACGCGAACGACAGCGGCAACACGAACACCAACGGCGGCGATGACGTCGGGGGCGAGGATCCCCCGCCCACGGCGCTGAGCTGGGACGAAATCGTCCGTACCGGCGACGCCGTGCCCGGCCAGACGGCCGGCTGCACCTTCACCACCTTCAGCAGCCCCATCGTTGACGCCGACGGACGCGTAGCGTTCTGGGCACGCCACGCCGGCGGCGACGGCCTCGCCGGGCTGTATGTCTGGGCCGATGGCGAATTGCAGGTCGTTGTCGACGACAGCGGAAACTTCGATGTGCCGGCCGCGACGCCCGGCGACGTGACGACCGAGTCCTTCGGCCCCTACCAGGAATTGTCGAACTTCATCCTGTTCCAGGAGCCGATCGCGTGGAGCAGTGCCGGGCGCCTGCTGTTCGTCTCGCGCTTCTCGGGCCCCGGCAACCGCGCGCTGTTCCGCTGGAATGCGTCGGATGAGAGCCTGCTGCGCGTCGGCGATGCGGCCAGCGTCGCGGAGGCGATCGGCGTCTCCTCCACTGCGTCACTCATCACGTTCTCGAACATCGGACGCTCGGACGAAGGGGCCGTCCTCTTCCAGGCCCGCTTCACCTCGCTCAGCCCGATGCTCTCCGGCACGCTCGTCTGCCGCGTGATCGTCACGAGCGAAGACGGCATCGTGGTCACGCTGCTCGCGCCGGTCGGCACGATTGACGAGGACTACTCCGAGCCCGGCGTACCGGACCAGGACGCGGACGCGATCTTCTACATCTACTCACCCAACACGACGCTCGCCCCCAACGGCCGCATGCTCTTCCAGGGCGCGTACGACAACGGCACCGGCACGCACGGGCTGTACATGCGCGTCGGCGACACCGTGTACCGTGTCGTGGACGACCGCCCGGATTCCGAGTGGGAGGGCCTCGACGCCGGCACCGTGGTCGGCGACGAGGACTTCTACGGCGCGGTGGCGATCAGCCAGAACAACCACATCGCGCTCCAGGCGCCGCTCATCAGCGGCAGCGACACCCAGGACTCCGTGCTCCTCTGGGATTTCGCCGCCGGCGCGTGGACGATCCTGAGCGTCGATGACGAGCCCGCAACCGTCCTGCTGTCGGGTGTCAGCGACGGCGGCGCGGTGCTGGCGCTGGTGGGCGACGTGCCCTACGTCATGGACCGCACGGCCGCCGTCAGCGTCGCGGAAACGTTGCCGACGGAGCTGACCGGCGTCGACGTGATCTGGGGCGCCGACGTCGGCGCGATCAACAACCTCGGCCACGCCGTGGTCCCCTATACCCGCGCCGACGAGCTGCTGGCGCTGGCCTTCTGGACGGGGGACGAGCTGCTCGTGCTCGCGGACGCGGGGGCCGACCTGCCCGTGGCGGATATCGCCGAAGTGCAGGCCGATTCGCTGCCCGAGAAGGACCGCCCGGCGCGCTCGAGCATCATCAACGACAGCGACGAGGCCGTCTTCCGGGTCAAGTTCACGGACGACGACGAGGCGATCTACATCGGCCGTGCGGAGTAGTTGCGCCGCCACGCCGGGCGTCGCGCCGGCCGGAACCGTCCGCGTGATGCACGGCCCCCGTGCCGTTATCGGCCCGCGGTGCAGGGCGAAATCACGCGGCGCTGGACGGCGCTGCCGCGGGCGGTAGAATAAGTATTCCGTCCACGGTGAGCGTAGCTCAGTTGGTTAGAGCACGAGGTTGTGGTCCTCGGGGTCGCGGGTTCGAACCCCGTCGCTCACCCTCGGTGAAGCGTTCGGCGGTCGGCCCCCCGGGGCCGGCCGCTCTTTTTTCGCGCGCCGCATCGCGACGCGCTACGCGCGTCCCAAAGGGACGCCGTGATGAAAGCCCGCCACGTCGTGGTGGGATCCGACGGCCACCTTACCCAGGTATTGCCGTCCCGAAGGGACGGCGCGGAATTGACATGCGAATCTCACGCCGTCCCGATGGGACGGCCGGAAGAACGCGGGGGCAACGATCGCCGCTCCGTGGTCCCAGCACCGAAGTGCTGGGCTACCTCCATGCCGTCCCGCTGGGACGGCGTGATGAAAGCTCGCCACATCGTGGCGGGACCGCGACGTTCGATTCCCTCCCGTGCGTCCCGCTGGGACGCCGTGATGAAAGCCCGCTGCGCCGTGGCGGAACCGTAACGCCCGATTCCCCCGCCGCGCATCCCGGAGCGACGCGCTACGCGCGTCCCAAAGGGACGCCGTGATGAAAGCCCACCACGCAGTGGTGGGATCCGACGGCCCGCTTACCACGTATTGCCGTCCCATCGGGACGGCGCGAAACCGAGATGCATATCTCACGCCGTCCCGATGGGACGGCTGGAAAAACGCGGGGGCAACGATCGCCTCCGTGGTCCCAGCACTGAAGTGCTGGGCTACCTCCGTGCCGTCCCGATGGGACGACGTGGATTTGCATGTTTCCTGGCGCGCCGTGCCGGGAGGAAAGGCATGGAGGTAGCGCCCCGGTCGGCGCGCGCCGGCGCGACTCGGATTCCCCGTAACCGCCTGGTTGCCTCTGCGCGAGCGGCTGGGCGGACGGTCCTGTTCGCTTACGTGCCTCCCTGCACTGTTCCGCCGTTCAGCGCGGCCTTTTTTATGGGCGGTCGTCGCGGAGGGCCGCACCTGGATGTCCTCCCCCTCGCCGCCGGTCGATATTCCAGTGGGGGTGGCCCGGAGTGCGCGCATGGACCCGCTGAAGATCGGACACGTCATTGCGGTGGACGGCGATTGCGTCGACGTCCAGATTACTGTCTCGAATCTGTGCATCGATTACCACGGCACGACGTACCGCGTGGGTCGCCTGGGGACCTACGTCACGTTGCCACTCGGGCGGCTCATGCTGATCGGCTACGTGACGCGCGTCGGGGCCGCCGGCGACCTCGAGCCGCTGCCCGATCCCGGCGGGCCGCGCCGCATCACGATGACCGTGCAACTGCTCGGCACGGTGCGCAACGGCCGCTTCAGCCGCGGCGTCAACGAATACCCGACGCTCGGCGATCCCGTGCGCCTGGGGGTCGATGAGGACTTCGAGCTGATCTTCGGCTGCTTCGACGAGCTGGCCGGCGGCCAGACGGCGCGGCGCTCGTTCGCCCTGGGCCGTTTCGCAGTCGATACCGACTTCGAAGTGCGCGTGCTGGGCAAGGAGTTCTTCGCCAAGCACGTTGCGATCATGGGCAACAGCGGCTCGGGTAAGAGCGTCACGACCGCGAAGATCCTGCACGAAGCCCTCAAGCTGCCGCACACGCAGATCGTGCTCTTCGACCTGCACGGCGAATACCTGGCGGCGTTCAGCGACGACGAGGGCCGGCCGCTGCCAAACGTGACCTACCTCTCCGACCGCAACCTGGTCATGCCCTACTGGATGCTGCGGTTCGACGAGTTCGAGCAGCTCTTCGTCGACACGAACAACGCGGAGAACGTCAACGCGCAGATCGTTTTCCTGCGCTCCGCGTTCGAAAAGCTCAAGCACGCCGCGGCCGAGGAACTCGGGCTGCTGTCCGAGTACAGCGTGGACACGCCCGTGTACTACAGCATCGACCGGCTCAGAAACTACGCGCAGAACATGAACGACGCGCGCTTCGTGCTGGGCAGTGAGAGCTACGCGTTCGCGCGGCTGCCCTTCCGCCAGCTCAGCCACGACAAGCAGGAGGAGCTCCTGCTCACCAAGCGCATGGAGTTCAACCGCGGCAACGCGGAAGGGGAAGTGCCGCACGCGACGTATTACGGCCGGCTGCTGGGGCTGGTGAACCAGGTCGAGACGCGGCTCAACGACCGGCGCTACGACTTCCTGCTGCGACCGTTCGAGCAGGCGGCCCGCAACCCGGACCTGGCGGGCGTCCTGACCGCCAACGGCAGCCCCGGGGCGCTGAGCCGCAGCGTGGCGGCGGTCATCCGCCAGATGCTCGGCCAGCAGGGGCAGCGCAAGAACCTGACGATCGTCGACCTGTCCGGCCTGCCGTTCGACGTGGTCGATATCACGGTCGCCGCCCTGACGCGCACGCTGTTCGATTTCAACTTCTGGTCGCCGCACGATGTGCGCCGCCCGTTCTTGCTCGTCTTCGAGGAGGCGCACAACTACCTGCCGCGGCGCGAGCGGCGCACCAGGATGTTCGCGCGCGACGCGGTCGAGAAGGTGGCCAAGGAAGGCCGCAAGTACGGCGTGTCGGCGATGGTCGTCTCGCAACGCCCGAGCGAGCTGTCCGAGACCATCCTGAGCCAGTGCAACTCGATGGTCCTGATGCGGATGAACAACCCCGACGACCAGGAATACGCCGCCCGCGTGGTCTCCGACCAGTTCCGCAGCCTGATCAGCCTGCTGCCGAGCATGCGGCCGGGCGAAGGGTTCGTCATCGGCGACAGCGTGCTCATGCCGATGCGCACGCTGATCGACATGCCGCCCAAGCTTCCGCGCTCGGGCGACGTCGACTTCTTCGGCTTGTGGAGCGATGGCCGCAGCGGCGGTGACGCCGAGCAGATCATTGACCGCTGGTGGCGGCAGGATCGCAGCGCGATGAACACGCCGGAGCCCGGCGCCGCACCCGTCGCCCCGCCCGCGGCCGGCGAGCCTCCGGCCAGGCCCGTCGCGCCGCCTTCGCGCAGCGATGCCGAACGCAAGCTCGCCGAGCTGGCGGCGCTGCTGGCGGACAAGTAGCTGCGGCCGAGAGCGGGTGGTGCGCGGATCCCGGCCGCCGACGGGCCGGGCGCCCGGACCACCCGCGAAGCGAGGACCGTCGCCGGAGTGTTGTGCTAGCTCTGCTTGCGCTTCCAGTTGAGCGTCGTCACGCCCTTGTTCTCGCCACCCTCGTGAAATGTCCACACGGCCTGCAGGTGATCCGCGTCGACGAACTTCAGCGTCAGGTCGTGCATGTGCCCGTCCTGCGGCGAGCGGAGATTGGACGCACCGGCGAACGTGAACTCGATCCGGTTCGCGTCAGTCGCCTGTTCCGCGCGCATGCGCGGCTGGTTGCCCAGGGCGCAGTAGTGTGTGAGCATGAGCGCCGGGCCGTCCAGGTGGTACATCGTGATCATCTCGTGCGGCGTGCCGGGGAAGAGTGTCTCGGCGAGGGCGCTGCCGCCGCCGGTCAGGCGGTAGGTCACGTTGCCCGACTGCATTTCGTGCTCCTCGTCGGTCGACTGCATGCTCTCGAGTTCCCACTCGCCGACGAGGGTCTTGAGCTTCTCGAACGCGGCCTGGATCTCCGGCGACGCGGCGCCCGCCGCATGCTGACACGTTTCGCCCCCACCTGCCGCCGACATCACGCACAGCGCCGCGACGGATGCGGCGCAGAGCCCACTGCGAATTCCGCGCATGTTCCGCTCCCATGTTTTTGACAGTTCGTTCGGCCCGAGCGGGAATTGTCGCCGCCGACTGCGGGCGTGTCTAGGAAAATCTGCTCTGCTCCGGGCCGCCGCGGGCGGCGATGGCGGCACAGAGCGCGGCGACGTCCCCCAGCGACTCGCCGAGCTGCGCCAGCACGACACGGCAGGCGCGCACCGCGTCGGGCAGCGCTTCGCGGGCCAACACCCGTCGCGCCGGCGCCAGCAGGAGCTCACCCAGGCGCACCGCGAGCGAGCCGATGACGATCAGCTCGGGATTCAGCACGTCGACAAGCAGCGCCAGCCCGCGGCCGAGGTTCTCCGCCACGCTGTCCAGCAGCGCGCGGGCGTCCGGATCGCCAGCCTGGGCCGCGGCGACGATTTCGCGGGCCGTGAGCGGGCCAGCCCAGCGGTGCGGGAAGCGCTCGGCGGCCTGGCGCGCGATGCCCGCGCCGCCGC
>CAZVRR010000198.1:0-7802 GCA_964629745.1 uncultured Planctomycetales bacterium
ATGACGCCGTCGCCGTCGGTCCAGCGCAGCTCCCGGGCGCCGTCGATCGACCACACGCCGGCGTCCTCGGAGTTGCCCGCCCGCCGCGCCGCGCTGCTGCACGGCGCCCCGTCCACCAGCGGGCGGCTCGGCAACTGGAACAGCAGCACCGGCTCCGCCCGGCTGCGCAGCGGTACCACCCGGTCGATCAACAGCAGGGCGCCGGGCGCGACGAACACGAATTCGCGCGTATACGCCGTCGCGAGCCCACCGTCGTACGCGGGCAGCAGGTCCAGCGCCAGGTAGGCCGTCGATGCGGATTGGCCGTACGCGAGCTGCCGGGCTGTTTGTCGGACGTGGCCCTCCAGCGCGCCGGTGAAATCGCGGCAGATCCCTTCCACCAGCCGCTGCCCCACCGCGGGTGCGTAGGGCTGCCCGTACCAGCGCGGCGCGCGGAGCGGGTCGAACAACAGCAGCGCATTGTGGGCGATCGTGCCGGCCGCGTATTGCTCGAACGCAAACGGCTGCGTGCCCAGTCGCTGCTGGCCGCCCTTGCTCGGCGTCGCCTCGTGCGTCACATGATCGCCGCCGGCCA
The DNA here is from genome assembly GCA_964629745.1 of uncultured Planctomycetales bacterium. GTDB lineage: Bacteria > Planctomycetota > Phycisphaerae > UBA1845 > Fen-1342 > JAAYXS01. Next base: position 575 of record CAZVRR010000198.1, read on the forward strand.
CGAGCAACCGGCCCCGCCCGTACGTCAGGAAATGCCCGGCGTCAAAATGCTGGCCGGGCCGCAACAGCGGCTGTCCGGCCTCGATCCACACGCCGCTCTCGTCGTCCGAGTCCCAGGTCCGCAGCGCCACGGCCCCGCCGAAATTCCGCGCCATCGGCAGAGCGCCGAGGTCCAGGTCGCCAACGGCGGAAATATCCAGCGCCAGCGGGACCCACTGCCATGGTGCGGCGAGCGGATCGGCGGTCGGTCCGGCCATGGCGCGCTCGACACGTCGGGCGATGAACGCCGCCGCAGAATCGTGCGTGCGGGCCGCGATCAGGTGCGCCGTCACCGGCTGCAACTCGTCCCAGCGTGCGACCGGCAGCAGGGGCGCACTGAGGCTGTCGTCGCGGAGGAATGCGTGCGGCAGGGCGGGGTGGGCGAACGAGGCGTACAGGTAGTGCTCGAGCCAGCGGCCGACCGTCGGAGCCGGCGCAGCCCAGGGGTCGGTCGGCAGCGCGTGGCGGGCCAGCTCCATGGCCCAGGCGGCCTGGCTCTCCTCGCACGGGCCGGCGGCCGGGCTGGTCGGCGCCAGCCCGCGCCAGGCGAGGAAGACGGGGAAGGTCGTCGTGAAGTACTCGCGTGCGGCGGCCAGGATTTCGCTGCGGGTGGTGCGCCACGCGGGATCGGCCTGCCCGGCCTGCTCGAAGACCAGCGCGGCGGCCAGTGCGGTGAGCTTTTCCTGGAATTCGCGCGGCTCGAGCGGACTGTCGGCCGGCGTGAGCGGCTGGGCGCGTCGCGCCAACGTGAGCAGCAGGTGCTCCCGGCTCTGCTGGCTCAGCGCATCCCAGCACCAGTCGGCGGCCAGCACCAGTTCGAGCGGAAAGCGCGTCGGATCGTCCGCGCCCGCCACGGCCGTCTCCACCCGGTGCAGGTGTGAGCCCGCGCGCGGATCTTCGGGGGCGACGAGGTAGAGAAACGCGGCGGCGCTGACTTCCCCGGGCAGCAGGTCGAAGCCGTCGTGAGCGACCATGTACGAGCGCAGCGCCCGGTACTCCGCGGCACAGCGGCCGAAGCGACCCGCGTGCGGCGGCCCGTCCGTCCCGATCCCGACGCCGCAGGCGTGGCGGATGCGCCGCACGTCCTCGGCGTTCACGAGCAGGCGGGGATGTTGCGCCGCGCCGCCGGCGGCCATGGCCAGGCAGGCTGCTCCGAGCAGCAGCCGGCGGATCACATTCGAGTGGAAGCTGGTGGGTCGTGCAGCAGGCATACCGCTCCCATTCTCGCCGCCGCGTCAACCGCGCCAACCGCCGGAAGTCACCATCCAGTCTGGTATGATCAGGATTGTCGGGCCGGGTCGAAGGGTAAACGTCAACGAGGCAGCCCATGTTCGGGACCTACGACAGCGTCCTGCAGACGATTGGCCGCACTCCGCTCGTCAGGCTCCAGCGATCGGCCGCCGGCGCTCCTTGTCCGATCTACGGCAAAGTCGAGTTCTTCAATCCCGGCGCGAGCATCAAGGATCGCATCGGCGTCGCGATGATCGAGCGCGCCGAGCGCGACGGGCTGATTGTTCCCGGCCAGTCGACCATCATCGAAGCCACCGCCGGCAATACGGGCGTGGGATTGGCGCTGGCGGCGGCGCTGAAAGGCTACCGCTGCATCTTCGTGCTGCCCGACAAGATGAGCCAGGAGAAGATCAGCCTGCTGCGGGCCTATGGCGCCGAGATCGTGATCGTGCCGACGAACGTCGCCCCGGATTCGCCCGACAGCTATGCCGGCGTCGCGAACCGGCTGGCCAACGAGATCCCCCACGCCTGGCGGCCCGACCAGTTCACCAACATGGCCAATCCCGATGCGCACTACCTCACCACCGGCCCCGAGATCTGGGAGCAGACCGAGGGCCGCATCACGTGCTTCGTCGCCGGCGTCGGCACGGGCGGCACGGTTTCCGGCGTCGGCAAGTACTTGAAGGAACGCAATCCCAAGGTACGCGTGGTCGGGGCGGATCCCGAGGGTTCCGTGCTCTCCGGCGACGCGCCCAAGCCGTGGAAGGTGGAGGGCATCGGCGAGGACTACGCGCCCAAGACGTTCAATTGCCAGATGGTCGATGCGTGGGTGCGCGTCTCGGACCAGGAGTCGTTCGCCACCGCCCGCAACCTCGCGCGGATGGATGGCCTGCTGGTCGGCGGGTCGGCGGGCACGGCCGTCGCGGCGGCGCTGCGCTACGCACAGCGGCTGACGCCGCAGGATCTCGTCGTTGCCGTCCTGCCCGACACCGGCCGCAACTACCTCAGCAAGTTCTACGACGACGAGTGGATGCGGCAGAGCGGTTTCCTCGGCGTGTCGCAGCGGCCCGCGACCGCCGGCGAGGCGCTGGCCATGCAGAAGTCGCGTCCGCTGCAGTCGCTGACCCCCGAGCATTCGGTGCAGGATGCGATCGACCTGTGCCGTGACCGGGCCATTTCGCAGATCCCGATTCTGGAAAACGAGCGCGGCGTCGGCGCCGTTCACGAAGTCACGCTGGCGCGCCTCCTGCACGACAATCGCGACCGGCGGGCGCTGAAGCTCCGCGAGGTCATGGCCCGCCCACTGCCCGAAGCCGACGAACACGTCTCGCTTGACGAGGTCTACCGCCTGCTCATGTCGGGCAGCACGGGTGTGCTGGTGCGCCGGGCCGGTAAGATTGCCGGGATCCTGACCCGGATCGACCTGGTCGAGTTCTGGAATGGCGCCGCGGAATAAGGGAAAACGCGGCAGTCCTCGCGGGTTCTCTGGCGCAACAGGTGACAGCCATGCAGTTCGCCACGAAAGCGATTCACGCCGGCCAGGCTCCTGACCCCGCCACCGGTGCGACCGTTCCGCCGATCTACGTGACCAGCACGTACACGCAGGCCGCGCCGGGCGTGCACAAGGGCTTCGAGTACTCCCGCAGCGGCAACCCGACGCGCCGCGACTACGAGTCGTGCCTGGCGGCCCTGGAGGGCGGCGCCTCGGCCGCTGCCTTCGCCTCCGGCCTGGCCGCCTCGACCGCGCTGCTGGCGGCCCTGCTGCGCCCGGGCGACAGCATCGTTGCGTTCAGCGATCTCTACGGCGGAACCTACCGGCTGTTCGAGAAAGTCTTCCGCCCCTGGGGGCTGGTGCCGCGCTACACGGATCAGCCCACGGCCTCCGCGCTCGCCGGACTGATCGATGACACGACGCGCATGGTCTGGATCGAAACGCCGACGAATCCGCTGCTGCGCCTCCTCGACATCGAGGCCGTCGCCGCCGCCGTCCGTGCGGCCGCCGCAGGCCGCGCCGGGTCGATCCATCTCGTCGTCGACAACACGTTCGCCACGCCGGCACTGCAACAGCCGCTCGCGCGGGGAGCCGACCTGGTGGTACACAGCACGACGAAATACATCGGCGGGCACTCCGACCTGATCGGCGGCGCGGTCGTCGCCGCTCGCGCCGACACGCTCGAGCCGATCCGCTTCTACCAGAATGCCGCCGGCGGCGTGCCCGGCGCCTTCGACTGCTTCCTGGCGCACCGCGGGCTCAAGACGCTGGCGCTGCGGATGCGGGCTCATAGCGAAAATGCGCAGCGCATTGCCGAGTGGGCCACCGATCAGCCGGCGTTTGAGCGCGTCATCTACCCCGGCCTGCCGGCCCACCCCGATTTCGTGCTGGCGCGCAGCCAGATGTCGCGGCCGGGCGGAATGGTCACGTGCATCCTGCGCGGCGGGCTCGACGCCGCACGGCGCTTTCTCGGCGCTACGAAACTCTTCGCCTGCGCCGAGAGCCTGGGCGGCGTGGAGTCGCTGATCAATCATCCGGCGACGATGACCCATGCCTCGATTCCGCCCGAGGTGCGCCAACGCATCGGCGTCGTGGACGGCCTGGTGCGCCTGAGCGTGGGCGTCGAGGATGCCGACGACCTCGTGGCGGACCTGGCCCAGGCGCTGCGCAGCGTGAGTTGACGCACGAAGCGGCACGCCGCGTCCTTGCGGCTCCGCCGCGGCATGTCGAGAATGAGCCCGCCCGCGAGCCGGTCCCGGCGCGGCCCCGAGTTTCACGATGCCCGAATCCCCGTCAGCCGAGGACTTCCAGCTCGAACGGCAGGGGCGCCGGCTGGCCGAACAGCGTGCCGAGCAGTTGCGCGGCGAGGTCGCTTTCTACAAGTCGGAGCTGACGCGGCTGCAGCAGGGGGTGCGTTACCAGCTCGGCGATGCAGTGGTGCGGGCGCTGCACCCGTCTCGCGACACGCTCAAGCTGCCCGGCCGATTGTGGCGGCTGCTGTTGCGCGGTCTTCGCCAAAGCGCCGAGCGCCGGCGCGAGTCCGACGCCGTGCCGAGCGCCGAGCCCGTGCCGCTCACCCGCCCGACCTTCCGCCCGCACGCGCTGGTCGCGGAACCGTTCGGCCTGGCGCCGCCGGAGCTGCGCCGACGCCGCGACCTGAAGATCGCCGCGCTCACCGACGAGTTCTCCTGGTGGGCCTGGCAGTTCGAGGCCGAGGTCTACACCTTCACGCCGGCGGACTGGCGGCGCGTGCTGGAGGAGAATCCACCCGACCTGCTGCTCGTCGAGTCCTGCTGGCGCGGCCCGGGCGAAAGCTGGCATTACCAGGTGCGCGAGCTGGGGGCGTGGCCGGCGAAGGTGAGCGGCTACGTTCTGCCGGATGTCGTGGCGTGGTGTCAGCGCCGCGGCATTCCGACCGTCTTCTACAACAAGGAAGACCCGCCCAACTTTGACGTGTTCCTGCCGGCCGCGCGTCTCTTCGACTGGGTCTTCACCTCCGATGCGAATTGCGTGCCGGCCTACGTGCGCGAGCTGGGCCATGACCGGGTGCGCCCGCTGGCGTTTGCCGCCCAGCCGCGCCTGCACAATCCGCTGCGCGACGCGCCGCCGGCGGGCTCCGTCTGCTTTGCCGGGACCTGGTACCAGCACCGCCACCACGGCCGGCGCGGCGCCGCCGATGTCGTGCTGCGCCCGGCCCTCGATTTCGGGCTGCACATCTTCGACCGCGTCGCGGGCAGCGCCGACCCGAATTACCACTGGCCGCCCGCGTATCGTGCCGCGCTGCGCGGCTCCCTGCCCTACGCGGAAATGCTGGATGCCTACAAGCGCTACCAGGTATTCCTGAACATCAACAGCGTCTCCGATTCACCGACGATGTTCGCCCGGCGCGTGTTCGAGCTGCTGGCCTGCGGCACGCCGGTGATCAGTTCCTGGTCGCTCGGCCTGGAACAGATGCTGGGCGACGTGGTGCTGCTGAGCAACGACGAGACGACCACGCGCCGGCATCTCGAGCGCCTGCTGGGCGACGAGGAGTACCGCGCCCGGCTGTCCCTGCTGGGCCGGCGGCGCGTATTCCACGCGCACACGTACACGCACCGCCTCCAGGCCATTCTCGACGCCGCTGGGCCGGCGCGCCCGCCCCTCGCGCCGGCCAGGCTCGCCATGCTTGCCTGCGTGGAGAGCGCGGACGATATCGCGGCGGCCCGCGCTACGTTCGAGCGCCAGGCGTACACGGAGAAGTCCCTGCTGCTGGCGGCCGTGCGGCCCGGACTGAACGACGCGGTGACGCGACCCACGTGGGGCGCAGCGCTCGCGGCCGCGGTGGAGCACGCCCGGGCGGACTGGATCGTGGCTTTGCATCCGGCGGACACGTACGGCCCCGCGTACCTGACCGATTACGCCCATGCGACGCTCTACGTGCCGGGGCTGGCGCTGGGCAAACTGACGGAGCCGGGTGGGTTGGAGCACGGACTGACGCCGCAGGTCGCGCCGTGGACGCTGTGCGTGGCACGCGAGGTTGCGGCGCGGTACGCGGTGCAATCCGAATCCGTGGCTTCACCGCGGGACTGGTGGCAAGGTCTGCTCGAGCACTGCGGCCAGGCCTACGCCGCAGATCGCTTCAACCACGCGCCCGCCGGCGCGAACGCACTTGAGATTTGAAAGGCCGTGAGGGGGGCGCCGCGGTCCGTCACGTCAGCACGCCGGTGCTGCGTGCCGCGACGCTGCGGCCGCCCGCGACCGCCAGCAGGTGCTGGGCGGCGGTGCCGGCCCCGTTGACGGGCACCAGCTCGCGCGCCTTGTCGCGCAGCGTCCGGGCCAGTTCGTCGGTCAGCGCGCGCTGGACGGCATCCGCGAGATCGTCAGGTCGCAGCACCGCGATGGCCGCCAGCACGCGGTGGGCCGTCATGGCCCGCAGGCACTGGTCGTCGGTGCGCGTGTCCTGGTTCGGCAGGAAGATCGACGGCACGCCGAAGTGAATCTGCTCGTGGAACGTGTTGTAGCCCGCCGCCGTGATGGCCAGGTCGAACCCCGCACAGAACAGCGAATTGGGATAGTGCCGCAGCAGGTGCACGTTCGGGCGGTTGGCGTAGCTCTTGGTGGCGATCGGCGACTCGGCCAGCACCGTCACCACGTCGGGCCGCGCACCGAGGATGCCCAGCACCTGCTCGAGCTGGGCGTCCGTGTCATTGATGTTGCCCGCGCCAAGCTGCACGTATACCAGCTTCTTCTCATCCGGCACGTTCCAGCGCGCCCGCACCTCGTCACGCGGCAGCAGTTCCGCGCGGTCGAGATACACGATCGGTTCGACCAGCCGGCAGTTCAGCCGCGCCAGCTCGGGCGGCGCGAGTTCGGCGACCCCACCCACCGCGCCCGCCTCGCCCGGGAAAATCAGCTCGTGGAATACGGAGAGCTGGTCCGCCAGCTCGGCCAGCCGTCCGTGCTTGTGTCGCAGCCGCAGGACCATCGCGGCGTGGAGGAAGTTGCATTCCTGGATCGCGTCGAGCATTCCGCGGTACGGGAATACGCCATCGTACACGAACACGCCGGGGTGGTGCGTGTCAACGATCAGTTGGATCTGCTGTTGAAGCAGGGTGCTCCATTCGTTCGTGCGCAGCGCGTCGCCGTAGCGGCTGAACGACGGAATATGGTAGGCGATGATCCCCTCGCGCGAGATGACGTCCAGCGCCTGGCTCGACGAGAGGAAGTAGATGGGCGCAGCGGGATCCAGCCGCCGCAGTCGGCGCGCGATCGCCAGGGAGCGCGTCACGTGTCCCAATCCCGCCCCGTTCACGCAGAAGAACAGGTAGCCGCTTGCCGCCGCCCGCGCGCCGGCGGACAGCGCCGGCGTCGCCTCGCGCGCCCTGGGGCGCAGCGCCTCCGTCACCCGCCCGTTCGCCAGAACCGCCGCGACGGGCCGCGCGGCCTGCTTGAGGATGGTCGCGGGCGCTTTGCCGATTATGAGATCGCG
>CAZVRR010000199.1:0-1299 GCA_964629745.1 uncultured Planctomycetales bacterium
CAGGGGAAAGACCCGCACTGCTCACAGAGCAGTGGCACGATGCACGATGACCCACACGGGTTCCGGTGCCACTGCTCTATCAGCAGTGTCTTCTGGTGCCACTGCTGTTCCAGCAGTGCCTTCTCCGCGATCAGGGGAAAGACCCGCACTGCTCACAGAGCAGTGACACGATGTCCCGCTGCTCACAGAGCAATGGCACGGGATCCCTCGATTCGTCGAATCCACAGACAAAAGTGCCACCGCCCAGGGCGGACGGTGGCACGGATCACGCTGCAGATGTCGAGCGTCGACCTGGCTCAGCCCGTCAGGGCTTCCACGAACGGGTCAATATCAAACGCGTTCACCACGCCGTCGCCGTTCATGTCCGCCAGGTCCACGTCGCAGTCGGCATAGACCGTGGCGTAGGTCGCCGGATCGGTCAGCGCCAGCACGAACGGATCGATGTCGAACGCGTTGATCGCGCCGTCGCAGTTCAGGTCGCCCGGCTCAAACTGCGGCTCCGTCACCGTGCCGATGATCTCGATGTCGTCCAGGTTCCAGCCGCAGTACGTGAACGTGCCGTTGGTCGTCCCCATGGCCCACCGCAAGTACACGGTCGGCCGGTTGTCGGCGACCGCGGAAATGTCATACGTCCGCTGCGTCCAGGCCGTCTCGGCGACCGTCGCACCGCTGTGCTCCCACACCGTGACCCAGTTCGACCCGTCGTTGGACACCTCGATGCCGGCGTGATCGGCGCTCGACGCCTCCACGCCCAGCCAGCGCCAGAAGCGCAGCTCCGTGTCCGTCACGTTGCTGCAATCCAGCGCTGGCGTCGTCAGGTTGTAACGCGGCATGTTGTTCGTGTATTTCCCGTTCAGGTTGTAGGCATAAACGTTGCTGCCCGTATGGCCGTAGTTCGGATCGCCGCCCACGCCCGCCGGGTCACCCCAGGCCCACAAGCCCTCCGTCGTCCAGCCCGGATCGGAGTCCAGCGGGAAACTGTGGACGACCGCCGGGCCAGGCAGAATCGTGAAATCCGCGTCCGAGATGTCCTCCGCAACGTAGCCGGTCGTGAAGTGCACGACCATCTTGATGCGTCCCTGCGTCGTGGCCGTGCCGGGCACGATCCACTCGTACGACTCGTCGTGCGCCTCGCCCGTCACGATCTGGTAGGGAAACGTGACGCCGCCGTCCACGGAGTAGTACAGATCGATGCCGGTCACGAAGCCGCCGCCGTGGGCGCGCCAGGTGATGTTCGTGACGTCGCCCGCCGTGAAGACCTGCCCGCCGGCGGGCGCAGTGATGCGGGCCGGATCGCCG
>CAZVRR010000199.1:1309-7785 GCA_964629745.1 uncultured Planctomycetales bacterium
CGCCGACATCCTCCACGCAGTGGAACAGCGCCGGCGCCATCTCCTCGCACGGGGGAATGATCAGCGACGGCGGCATGACAAAGCCATAGCTGCCCGTGTCGCGCAGCTCGGCGCCGATCGCGAACCGGCCGGCGGTGCCGTACACCCAGTCGCGCGACGCGCCGCTCACCTGGTACACGACGTCAAATCCCTGCCCGTAGGTGTAATACACGCCGTGGACGCCCAGCACGATATCGTGCATCGTCTCGACCAGGTCGGCGAATTCGCCCAAGTCCGGCTCGGGCGGCAGGACGTCGGCGTAGCTGAACGGGTAGAAGATGATCTGCCCGTAACTGTGCAGGTCGATGTAGCAGATGATGTTCGGATGCGCGTTGATCCAGTCGCGCAGGCACGCGGTCTCCGGCTCGGAGAACGGCGCCGCGCCGCGGTAGGTTTCGGAACACGGGTCGCCGCTCGAACCGCCGCCGCCCCAGCCGTAGCCCCAGTTGCGGTTCAGGTCGATGCCGAAGCACGAGCTGCCCTCGATGTCGCGCCGGTTCTTGCGCCACATGCGATCCGTCGTCCACGTGTACACGTAGCCGTCCACGTTGGCGACCGGCACCAGGAACCACTCGCGGTTGTCGACGAGGAACTGCATCTCGGGATCCGTGTCGTATTCGTTGATGAGCTTGTCAGCCAGCCACAACACGACCGGAACCGTGATCCACTCGCGACAGTGCTGGGCCGCGTGGAACAGCACGCCCGGCTTCGTCCCGCCGCCCGGACCCGAGATGCGAATGCCCACGATGTCGCGATTCTCGATCGTCTGGCCGATGACGAACGTCTGGGCCAGATCCGACCGCAGCGTCGCCAGCTCGGTGAGATACGCGACGATCTGGTCATAGTTGAGGAACTGGTCGAACGTGCCGCGGCCGCCCTCCTGCTCCAGCTCGATCGCGGCCTGGAGGTCCCCGACCATGATCGTGAACGGCAGGCCCGAAGCCCGCAGCTGCTCGAGCTGCGCCGGGCTCACCCGCACATCGACCAGCCCCGTCCGGGCCTCGTCCGTCCAGACGTCATCGGTGATCGTCAGCAGTTGGTCCAGCTCGGCGGCCGTGGTCACCGTGACCCGCGCCACCTTGTGCCCGTCGTAGCGCACCGACTCGGCATTCACCCCGCCGACCAGCGCGCAGACCAACACCACCACTCCCAGCGCTTGCCATCTACGCACGTGCAGGCTCCTTTTGCGTAATCGAATCAGACCTCCGGGAACAACCCATCCTACCATGCGCCCCACCGGCGCCGGAAGCGGTTCTGCACGCGGACCGCGCGGGGACGTGCGGCGATTCGGGCGTTTCCACCAGCCCGTGTCGGCTCCGGCGGGCGGCGCCTCGCCCCATAATTGTTAGAATGCCCCGCGGCCCGATCCATTTACGACACTGGAGTCCGCCATGCCCTTCCAGGACCTGCGTGCCCAGGCCACCCGCCGCTCGCCCGACGAGTTGCTCCAGCATCTGAAGACCTTCGAGCTCGACCTGAAGTTCTCCGCCGGAATCTGGTACTTCTCTCCCCCCAATAGCCGCTTTCACACGACCTACGGGCCCGCGCGGAATCTCGAGCAGCGCCTGGCCATCGCCGCCGGCCTGAAGGGCTACGGGCTCAGCGCCCTGGAAGCGCACTATCCCAACGAGATCAACGAGGAGAACCTCGGCCTGTGGCGGAAGTTCACCGCGGACACCGGCATCCGACTGCTGACGGTCATCCCGCTGCTGTTCTGGGACGAGCAGTTCGAATTCGGTTCGCTGTCGAATCCGCTGGCGGCGCCGCGCCGGGCGGCGATCGACCGCACCATCCGCGCCCTCGAGCTCAACCGCGAGCTGCACACCGATTTCGCCATCGTCTGGCCCGGAATCGACGGGTACGAGAACCCGTTCGGGCAGGACTTCGCCGCCATGCGCGCCCGCTTCGCCGAGGGACTGGCCGAGGCACTCGACGCCGTGCCCGGCGTGCGGATCGCCTTCGAGCCCAAGCCCTACGAGCCGCGCGGCCGGATTCTCTACGGCACCACGGTCGAAGGCGTGCTGCTGGGCCGCGACGTGGAGGCCCTGCTCCGGCACGCCGAGAATCGCCGGCTGCTCGCCGACGGCCACAAGCTGTGCTGCATGAACCCCGAAGTCGGGCACGTGCTGATGGGCTTCGAAGACCTGCCCTATGCCTTTAGCTGGCCGCTGGCCGAGGGGCGCCTGGCGCACACGCACTGGAACAGCCAGCCGCTGGGCAATTACGACCAGGACCTGAACGTCGGCGTCGTGGCCCCCGAACAGCTCGAGGCTGCCCTCTACACGCTCAAGCTCCACGGCTTCCGCGGCTACTTCGGGATCGACATCAACCCCGAGCGGATGCCCGTCGACGTGGCGCTGCGCATCAACATGGACGCCTTGCGGGCCGCCAATGAGCGGGTCAACAGCCTCGACCACGAGGCGATCCTGTTCGCGCTGGCCCACCCCAACCGGACGCGCGGCTGGCTCGAAGCCTACCTGGTCCGCGCCCGGGCCGCGCGGCCCGAAAAGCTGCCCCCCCTGGCCCGGCCCGGCTAGTTCGCTCGAATATCCGGCCCGCCCGACCGAATTCCCTCCCAGTCGCGGCGAGTCTGAAACCGGCCCGCGAGGAGCTCCGATGCTGCACCTGTGCCTCTTCGGCGGACATGGCGGCCAGCTCAGCAACGAACGCCGGATCTACCTCACCATGTTCGGCGGCTGCGATCTCCGCTGGCCCACGCTGGCCAAGCAGCTCATCGAATTCATCCAGCGCGGCACGGGCCAGCCGCGCCCGTTCGGGCACGTCTTCATCACGCTGTTCGGCGGCACGGACATCACGGCCCCCACCCTGGCCCAGGAGTATCTCGATCTCCAGAGTGCGCTGCGCAGCGGCCAGGTCTCGCTGGCGGACTGGGATCGCAACATCGTCCGGCTGGGCGACTCCGCCCAGCGCGGCGCCTCCCTCACCCTGTTCGGCGGCTACTCGGGCGACGAGTTGCCGAGCGAGGACCAGGAGCTGGACGAACTGGCGCTGAACCGACACCTCGGCTACCTGAACGATGAAACGAGCGAGCTGCTCATGCGCGGCGTCGGACAGCGCGGCTCGTCGCGGGCGGCCGTCGTGCGGCAGGCGGTCGCGACCGCGCTGGCGGGCAGTCGCGGGTCGGATGCCCCCTCGCCGCAGGTGCATTGAGGCCTGCCGGTCCTACTGGGTGCCGACCAGTGATTCCAGAGCTTCGAAGTAGCGCGGAAAACTCTTCGTGACGCACGCGGCATCGCGAATGACGACGCCTTCGCCCGCCAGGCCCAGCAGGGCGAAGCTCATCGCCATGCGGTGATCGTCATAGGTCCGGATCTCCGCCGCACTCGGCCGCGCCGGCGGGTGAATCACGAGCCCGTCCGCTGCGACATCCACTCTCGCGCCGACGCGGCGCAGTTCCGTCGCGAGCGCAGCCAGGCGGTCGGTTTCCTTCACGCGCAGGTTTGCCACGTTGCGGATCGACGTCGGGCCGTCGGCGAACAGCGCGATGACCGCGAGCGTCTGAACCGTGTCGGGCATGGCGTTGAGGTCGACATCAATCCCGCGCAGCCGGCCGGCGCCGGGGCCCTGCACCTCCAGCGCGTCGCCCTGCACGCGAACGGTGCAGCCCATGTCGCGCAACACGCCGGCAAACCGGACGTCGCCCTGGGTGCTGCTTTCCGGCAGTCCCACCACGCCCACCGTGCCGCCGGTGATCGCGGCCGCGGCCCAGAAGTACGTCGCCGCCGACGCGTCAGGCTCGATCTCGAACATCCCGCCCACGTAGCGCTGGCCGGCCGGCACGATGAACCGCCGGCCCTCGGCCTCGAGGGCGTCCACGCCCATCGAGCGCATCACGCTCAGCGTCATGGCGATGTACGGCTCGCTCGGCACGTCCCCCGCCAGGCGCACGAACACGTCGCGGGCGGCGTACGGCGCGACCATGAGCAGCGCGCTGATGAACTGGCTCGAGACGGGCGCCGCGAAACACACCTCGCCGCCGGCGAGTCCGCGTCCGAGCACGCTCAGGGGCGGGCACCCCTCGCGCGCATCGAAGGCTACTGTCGCACCCAATGCCCGCAGCCCCTCCACGAGTTGACCGATCGGGCGCTGGCGCATGCGCGGCGAACCGTCGAGGCGGTAGCGGCCGTAGCCCAGCGTCGCGAGCGCGGTGAGGAAACGCATCGCGGTCCCTGCGCCCGCGACATCGATGTCGGCGTCGCTCGCCGGCAGATGGCCGCGGCAGCCCGATACGACGATGCGCTGTGCGTCGGGCTCGACGTGGCAGTTCACGCCCAGCGCGCGGAGCCCGTCCAGCATGCGCATGGCGTCGTCGGCGAACGAAGGCCCCAGCAGCACGCTCCGGCCGTCGGCCAGTGCGGTGCACGCGAGGTAGCGGTTCGTCAGGCTTTTCGAACCCGGCGGCCGCACGCGCCCCTGGACCGGCCCGACCGCCCGCACGTGCACGTCTGCGCCCACACGTTGAATCGCCACGCGGTCTCCTAGCTCGGGGCAGGCTGGCAGCACGGGCACACGTGCGTGCCGCGCTGGCCGACGCGGAGATAGACGATCGGCGTCCCGCACGTATGACACGCAGCGCCGCCGCGCCCATACACGCGCAGTCGCTTCTGCATCCCGCCGCCGGGATAGCCCCAGTCGATCGTGGTGCCCTCGTGCCGGATCGCCTCGCGCAAGACTGCGCGAATCGCGCCGTGCAGCCGCGCGATGTCCGCGGCGGCCAGGGCGGTCGAAGGCAGCAGCGGGTGCAGCCCGGAACGGTGCAGCGCCTCGTCGACGTAGATGTTCCCCAGCCCGGCGATCAGCGTCTGGTCCAGCAGGAGGGGCTTGAGACGGCCGCGTCGGCGCGCCAACCGGGCCCGCAGCACCGCGGGCGTGAAGCCCCGGCTGAGCGGCTCGATGCCCAGTTCGGAAGTGACCTCGGCCAGTTGCGTCGCGAAGTGAATGCGGCCGAACTTGCGCGCGTCGCAGAACAGCAGGCGCTGCCCATCTTCGAGATCCCACCACGCGCGCACGTGGCGCGGCCGATGCCCGTCGGCCCACTCCAGGCGTCCGCTCATCCGCAGGTGTACGAGCATGTGGCCCGCGGGGGCCAAGTCAAACACGATCCACTTCCCCCGCCGGCCGAGATGCTGGACGGTGCGGCCGACGATCCCGCCCCGCACGGCCTCGACGCTGGGGTGCGCGTGCTTGCGCCAGCGCGAGGAGAACCCGACGATCCGGCGGCCCTGCAGCGCGGGCCGCAGCCTTCGCACGATCGTCTCGACTTCGGGTAGCTCGGGCATGCGGAGATCTTACCGCAAGTCGCGAGGGATCGAGGGATCACCGGTCCGGCGTCGCTCCGCAGCAGGCAGGTGATCGGGCCGTGCCGCGGCTTACCCGCCGGTCGAGGCCTGGCGGACGCGCATGTGGTTGTGGACCTCCTTCACGCCCAGCAGGCCGGCGGCGATGTCTTCGATGCGGCCTTTGTCCGCGCGCGACTCGATGGTTCCCTTGAGCGTGACCTCGCCGCGTTCGACCTGGATCTCGACGTCGCGGCAGTCGAGCCGCCCGTCGGCGGACAGCCGGCGGCAGAGCAGCTCCTGGATCCGGTCGTCGGAGCGCGTGTAGCCCTTGGGGCCGCGGCCGGCGTGCCCGCCGCCGCCGACTCCCGGCGTCACCGAACGATTGGTCCAGGCGTCGCGCCGGGTCTCTTCGTTTGGCTCGCCGCTGCCGAAGTTGGTCCAGTCGGCGCCGCCCAGGTCGGGCGGGCCGAAATCCAGGTGGCGCGTCTCGAGCCACTCCGTCTCGGCCTCGCGCGTGACCCAATCGCCCGTTTCTCCGCCCCCCGGCCGCTGGCCGCGTTGCTGGACCATGACAAGCTCCTGCCGCCCGCGCGTTTCTCCGTGTCGGACAGCCGCGCCGGTTCGATCGCTCCCTTGTGTGCCGCGCCGCCCTGAATCGCAGATGAAAAACCGCTGAGCTGCTTGTAACCCCGAGTGCTGACCCGGCACGTCGCCGTTGTGCCACGGCTCGGTGAGCCGTGTCCGTTCGGTCGTGGCACAGTTTCTGTAGCACGCCGCTGTCATCGGTGTTCCACGCCGCCGCCCGCTGCTCGAATGTGCCACGGCTCTATGAGCCGTGTCTTGCCGTGCTGCCTTCCCGGCCATGCGCCAGATCGCCGCGTCCCCGAACACTGCCGGGACGGCAGTGGCACGACGTGGCACGGCCCCTCGGACGCGCGCGTCTTGTCCAGCGGTGGCCCAGCATCTCGCATCTGTGTCCCGACGGGACACATTGACGGTAGCCCAGCACGCAGTGCTGGGACAGCGCCGCGCCGCGTTTACATCCCTTCTTACCCTCTCGTTCATGCCGTCCCGTCGGGACGGCGCGCGTGATGGGGCGTCCGCAACCCCGCCACCATGTGGCGGGCTTTCATCGAG
>CAZVRR010000200.1:0-7729 GCA_964629745.1 uncultured Planctomycetales bacterium
GCGGTCTGCGGCTCGAGCGGTGTGTCGTGGTACCAGTCGACGGCGACGTGCTCCTCGTCCTGCGGCTTCACGAGCTTGGTGAGCTGGCTGATGATCCGCGGTTTCTCGCGTTCGAACACCTGCTGCAACTGCGGCTCACTCACGCCGGTCGCGTCGGGCTGGGCCTGCCGGAAGACGTGTTCGAGGTAGCTGCGCGAGATGTTGACCGCGACCCAGATCTCCTTGATTCCCCCGGCCTGCGTCGCCTCGCGCTTGCGCGTAATGCCCGGCACGTACTCCGTGCTGGCGGTCTCCTTCGACGTGCGCTCGTCGGCGGCCTGGCCGCCTGCGGCGAGCGCGACGTTCGGTGTCACCCCGGGCTGGGCCGCGCTGCGCACGCGCGACGTCTCCTCGACGGTGGTCTCCTCGCGGGCCGGGACCGGGTCGCCCGGCTCCTCGCTCTCGCTGGAACGGTCGGTCAGCTCGATCTCGACCTGCACGCCGACGCGGGCGCGCGGGTCGGCGAGCTGGCTGAGGATCTTGGCCTGGATGTCCTGCTCGTACTTTCGCCGCTGGCGCTGCATGGCCGTGATGCCCGCGGACTCGCTGTCCCAGTCGAGCACGCTCAGGCCCTGGCCGTCCATGACCTCGATCTTCTGCAGCTTGAGGCCGCGGACGGCGCCCGCGACCAGCCGGGCGGCGGCCAGGGCCAGCTCGCGGCTGACCGGCTGCCCACCCTTCATCACCAGCGTGATGCTCGCGCCGGACACGCTCTCTTCGCGTCCCAGCCGGCGGCGCTGGGCGTCCATCGGGATGAAGACGTTCGCACTCTTGACTCCCTGGAACTGCTGGAGCACGCGCTCGAGTTCCCGCTTGAGCGCCACGGCCCAGCGCCGGTCATGCTCGGACTGCGAGATCCAGGGGTTCGCTTCCTTGATCAGGGCATCGAAGCCGACGCTCGTGTCGGCGGGCAGCCGGTCCTGCAGTTGAAGCTGGGCCAGGGCGACCTGGCGGTTGGTGCCGGCCGGAACGAGCACCTTCCGACCGACCACCTGGTAGGGCTGGTTCATCGCGACCAGGCCGTCAGTGACCCGGGCGAGCTCGGCATCGTCGATGTCCTGCGGGAGCAGGGGGACCATCTCGGGCGTGGCGGCCCATTGCAGCAGCCACAGCAGCGAGACGCCCAGCAGCGCGCCGCCCAGCAGCACGGCCAGACGTTGCGAGCGGGAAAGTGCCCCCAGCTGCTTGGAGATGCGGGCGAGCGTGCGTTGCAGCGCATCCATTCGCGACTCCGGGCAGCTCCGCCGCCGGAACGACCAGGTGCCGGCGGTACGCTCCGCCGGACGCCGCGGCCTCGCTCCTCTCATCGGCACACGGGCAGATAATGCGAACCGGACGTGCGGTGGTTGCGCGGGGTCGCCGGGCGGCCGGTTTCCGGTTTCGGCGCTGTGGGCGAACACGGCCGGGCGCCGGCCGAAAGTGCGCGAGGCGGCACGGTCCGGGCTACGGCGGGACCGCGGCTGCGCCTGCGCGGGCGGCCCGCGCGCGTGCCAGTCCGGCCTGGGCGCGCTGGTCGGCGGGAGCGATGCGCAGTGCGTCTTCGTAGGTCCGGATGGCCTCGTCCAGCCGACCCTGCATGAGCAGGACCTGCGCGAGGTTGTTGCGGGCCCCCGGATCCGACGGCTGGAGGCGGACGGCGGCGCGGAAATGGCTCTCGGCCTCGGGGATCCGGCCGAGCCGGCCGAGGGCATTGCCGATGCCGAGGTGCGCATCCGCCGAATCCGGCTTGAAGCGCAGGGCCTGCTCGTAATGCGCGACAGCCTGGTTCCAGTCGCCGCGGCTGCTCATGACGAAGCCGAGGCTGGCGTGGGCCTCTGGCAGCCGTGGATTGAGCGCCAGGGCACGCTCGAAGCAGGTGATGGCCTGCGCGGGCCGGCCCGCCTGCCAGTGGGCCCAGCCGATGTTGTTGTACGTCGCGGCTGCCACGTCGGGATTGAGGCGCAACGCCGTCTCGAAATGGGTGATCGCCTCGTCGCAGCGGCCCTGCTGGAGGAGCATGGTTGCCATGTTGTTGTGGACCATGTACGAGTCGGGGTTCATCTGCAGGGCGGCCTGGAAGTGCGCCATGGCTTCCTCGTGCCGGCCGCGCTCCGCCAGCTCGGTGCCGAGCTCGGAGTGCAGGGACACCGAGTTCGGCGCCTGGGTCAGCATGTAGCGGTAGAGTCCCTCCGTATCCTGCCAGTGCGTGAGCTGCCGGCGTACGCCACGGGCCTCAAATACGAGCAGCAGCACTGTGCCTGCGATGATCGCCGCACGCGTCCAGCGTCCACGGGCATCGTGCGGGGAACGGTCCCAGAGGCGCCCGAGCCCCCAGGCGAGGACGAGCAGCAGGCCCACTGCGGGCAGGTAGACGTACTTGTCGGAGGCGATCACATTGGTGAAGCCGATCACGCCCAGCGTGGGGAAGAGCGCCACGAAGAAGATCAGCCAGCCCGTGAGCAGGGCACGCGTCCAGCGCCACGAGAGCAGCAGCAGTGCCAGGAGGGTCACCGTTCCGATGACGCCGACCCGCAGGGCGGGGTGCGTCAGGTCGAACGGCGCGGGCAGGGGATAGTGGGGCGTCAGCCCCGCGGGCCAGGTCGCCTTGGCCAGGTAGAACACGATGTTGTGACAGAGCGTGAGCGGAATGCGCAGTGGCGACTGCTCATGCGGCAGCTCGAGCAGCGCCCGTTGCCCCTGGGAAATCACCGTGACCAGCGACGCCGCCGCGGCGATCACGAACAGCGGGGTCTTTTCGAGCACCCTGCGCCAACTCAGCCGACGGAGCGGCCAGTAATCGAGCAGCAGCATGACGAGGGGCAGCGGCGTGCTGGTGGGCTTGGACAGCACGGCCAGCACGAATGCCGCCAGGTAGCCGGCGACCAGCGTCCAGCGCGGCCGGCGGGCGTGGAGCACGTAGAGGTTGAGGCTGATCAGTGCGAAGAAGGTCGCCAGCAGCGTCTTCCGCTCGCTGACCCAGGGAATGGGCTCGACCGTCTGGGGGTGAATGCCGAACAGCAGCGCGACGAGGGCGGCCACCCAGGGTTGCCGGAACAGCAGGTACAGCAGGAGACCGACGAGCGCGGTGTTTGCGGCATGCAGGAGCAGGCTGGTCTGGTGGAAGGGTCGCAAGTCGCCGACGCTGCCGCCGCGTGCGTGGTCCAGCATGAGCGAGATCATCGCCAGCGGCTGGTAATAGCCGTCGACGGTCGAGGGCGCCAGGATCTCCGTGAAGAAGCGCGCCGTGGAGGCCCAGCCCGGGTTCTGCACGAGCGGGTTGTTGACCAGGTACATGTGGTCGTCGAAGGTGCGGGCCCGGGCGCCGAGGGCGGGCCAGTGCACGATGACGACGACGAGGGCCGCGCTCGCCAGCAGCACGGTGAGCGTGGCGGCCGGCCGGCGGCCCGGGGATTCGGCACGACGCAGCGCGCGGGGCAAGCGTGGCTCCTCATGCGTGTGGACTGCGGCGGCGGGTCGCCGCGCCGGACGTCGTGGCCCATGCTACCGCCAGCGGTGCGGGTCCGGCAGCCCGGGCACGCTGGTCGGCTGCGGGGCGCGGCCGGTACACTGACGTGATGGACCCCAAGGCGATCGAAGACGCGGCGCGCCTGCTGTCGCGGGCACGCAGCGTCTGTGTCTCCACCGGCGCGGGCATGTCGGCCGAATCGGGCATGTCCACGTTTCGGGACGAAACGACCGGCCTGTGGACGAAGTTCAACCCCGAGGAACTCGCGACGCCGCAGGCCTTCCGGCGCGATCCGGTCAAGGTGTGGGCCTGGTACCGCTGGCGGCGCCAGGAGCTGGCCGCGATTGAGCCGCATGACGGCCACCGCGTCCTGGCCGAGTGGGAACAGCGCGTACCCGAGTTCGTCGTAATCACGCAGAACATCGACGGCCTGCATCACCGGGCCGGCTCGCGGAACGTGCGGGAGCTGCACGGCCGGCTCGACGTGGCGCGCTGCACGTTCTGTGATTACCAGGCGCAGGGACTGGATGACCTCGGTGCGGACCCGTCGTGCCCATTGTGCATGAAACGGCTGCGGCCGGGCGTCGTCTGGTTCGGCGAGTCCCTGCCGGCGGCGGCGATCGAGGACGCCTTTACCGCCGCGCGCCGCTGCGAGGTCTTCCTGCTGATCGGTACGAGCGGCGTGGTGCAGCCCGCGGCGGCGCTGCCGGGCGTGGCGAAGGCGATGGGGAGCGCCGTGATCGAGGTCAATCCGAACGTGAGCGACCTGTCGCACCTGGCCGACGTGATTGTGCGGGCCGGCTGCCGGGACGCACTGCTGGCGATCGAAGCCCAGTGGCGGCGGCTGGCATCGTAGCGGAATGACCCACTGGACGAGTGAAGCGCCAGCCCAAGCGGGCCCGTCGCCGGGGCCCCCTGACGTGGGCACGGTGGTCGGCCCTGCTGCCCACGTGCTGATCCGCGAAGCTCTGTTGCGAGAAGGGCGGCTTCTGTCCAGTGAAGAACCTCGTGCATGGCGGCGATCCGCTGCTTTGTTCAGCCGCCGGTCAGCAGTGCCACGAACGCGTCGATGTCGAATGCGTTGACCGCTCCGTCGCCGTTCACGTCCGCGGCCGCGATGTCGCAGTCCGGCCAGGCCGTTTCGTAGGTCATTGGGTCAGTCAACGCCAGGACGAACGGGTCGATGTCGAACGCATCGATGCTCCCGTCGCAATTGAGATCGCCGAGCGGGCCGCGTGCGCCGGACCAGAAGCCGCCGTCCAGGTCAAAGCCGCCACCGCTCATCCGACCCGCGTCCGGCTGTCCGACGGTTCCCGAGAGCTCCAGGCCGTCGCCGGCGGTGAACATGGTTCCACCGCCGTCGACCGTGTGCCAATCGATCTGGAAGTCCTGCGCCGAGGTCGACGCAGCCGTCCACCAGAGCAACGATGCCGCCAGCATGCCACATACGTTCGATTTCATCTGTGTACTCCTATTCGAGAAGGGCTCACATCCGTAGCCCAGGCTCGCCTGGCCGCGCGCCTAGCGGTCCACCGGCTCGCGCGGCAACTCCTCGACCACGGGCTTGCCTTCCGTGTCGAGTTCCACCCACGGATCCAGCCGGGACACCTCCAGGCCCCGACGCTTGGCGGTGATCCGGAAGTCGAATGTGGAGTCGCTCCGGCCGCCGTTCAGCTCTGTGACGAGAAAATGATCGGCGAACTTCGTGACGAACACGCCGGCGCAGTCGTCCGTGAGCGTCACGGCAACGCGATAGGGATGATCGTCGTCGATCGTCACCGTCTGCAGGAACACCGGGTCCAGGGGCACGACGGCGACCCCGTCTTCGAGCTGGCCACCGCCGAGGTCTTCAAACCAGACCTCCGTGCCCTCCAGGCAGTACATGGCGCGCGGGCCGAAGTCCGCGGTCTGGACGATGGCGGTCTTCTGGCCGGTCACGCGGTTCCAACTGCACGTCGTCGTGCCGGCGTTGTCGCGGACACTCAGCAGGTTGCCGGCGAATTGCAGGGCCAGCGACCCGTCGCGCTCGCGAAGCTGGAGAAACGCGGGCGTTGTGTCGCTTGTGCCGTCCTGGGAATCGAGCGCCACCGTGACGGTTCCGTCGTTGTTGCGCATCACAAAGTCGGCGCCCGTCGCGAGGGAGTCCACCGCGTCGAGGGCCAGGGCGTGAAAGTCGTTCGAGCCGCTGCGGTTCCGGATCCCGACGAACCCCGAATCATCTGATTGATCGCCCAGCACCATCACCGTTGTTTCAGAACTGTCATTGCGCAGGCTGACCTCGCCCCCGCCGTTGGACGACTCCCCGTCGAGCACGACCGTGTCACTGCCGTCGGCGGATTCGAGCCGGCACCACGCTCCCCCGTCGCCCTCGTCCCCCTGGAGCAACAGGCTGCTCGCCCCATCCTCCGAGAGCACCGCAATCTGCCCGGCGTGGTTGTTGTCTTCCCCGTTGATCTGCACCCGCGTATCGCCGAAGTTGTTGCGCGCCTGAATCACACCGCCCTGGCTGTCATCGCAGCCCATGAACGTGGCCAGGGTTCCGATGCCTGCGTAGATGCGGAGTTCGCCGCCGTTGTACGCATTCTGACCGAACAGCTCCACGGTCTCCGTCGTGCCATCATCCTTGAACATGCGCAGGACCGGGTGGTCGGTGAGGCGCAGGTTGCCCGAAATGTGCAGCCGGTCCAGCGGATCGGTCGTCCCGACACCCACGTCGAGCCCGTCATTGACGAAGAGCCCCCGCGTCTGCAATGCGTACGGCGTCGGGCGAATGGGCTGGCGCGGCGTCAGCGGTGCATACGTGCCGCCGCCGGCCGGCACACGCACGGAAATCTCCAGCCACAGGTCCTGGCCGTCGAACTCCTCCACGCTGCCGAACGACACATCCGGCGCGGTGAACAAGCCGCCGACCACGGGGTGGCTCAGAAACGTGTCGGTGCCCAGCGCGGTTCCGCCCGCGCCCGCGCTGAAAAGCTGAAACCGAATGTCCGCCGGCTCATTGACCGGCACGCCGTCCAGCCGCAGCACGCCCTGGTACGAAAAGCCGATGCTCAAGGCGAGCGTGTTTGAAGCGCCCGCGATACCCAGCAGCGTGACGGCCACCATCCAACGATCTCGTGCGAACATGACATCTCCTCGACACGGGTGAGGTACGTACCGGCCCCGATGGCCGGCGGCCGCGCGCACCCGAACCGCGGCTCGTTCGTCTCGTTCGGCCTGCGACATTCGCAGGGTCCAGACATGCGGGTACGACCGTTCCAGGACGCCGACCCGTCCGGATTCCTAATGGCCAACGACCGGACGAGCGCTCGGCACTATCCGCAGACCGTGCCCCGCGGCGCGCATTCGTCGCCGCACGCCGGCTGCGCCCTGGGGGGACGCGACTACAATCCGGAGGATTCCGGGCCGAGTCCGAGAACCGCAGATGGAATGGACCGAGGCGTCCGTCGCGCTGCTCCGGAGTGCGGTGGCCGGCGATTCGTCGGCCCTCGCCGCCCTCCTCACCGAGGCAGAGGAGAGTCTCCGCCAGCGCATTGCCCCGCGGATCCCGTCGGATCTCCGTGCGCACCTCGGAGCGGACGATGTCCTCCAGGAGGTATACATCGAGGTCTTTCGCTCGATCGGCCGCTTTGAGCAGCGCGGCCCCGAGTCCTTTGAACGCTGGCTGGCGACGATCGCCCTGCGCTGTCTGCGGCGCGAAGTCCGCCGCTGGCGGTCCGCCAAGCGCGGCGGCGGCTGGGGACGCGTTCAGCACGTCGCAGCCGCGGATGAATCGGCCGTCACCCTCCTGCGACTGATGGAAGCTTCCGATTCCACCCCCAGCCGGCAGGCAGCCCGGCTCGAAGAGTGCCAGGCGCTCGGCGACGTGCTGGCGGGTTTGCCGGAGGGTTGTGCGGCCGCGGTGCAACTCGTGTACCTGGAGGGCGAATCCCTGCCGGAGGTCGCCAGAAGGCTCGGTAAGACCGAGCGAGCCGTGCGCAGCCTGTGTTACCGGGCAAAAGTCGCGCTGCGCGAGCTCCTGCGCCCGCCCGACCGTTCCGAGGGGCCTAAGTGACGGAGCTGGCGATCCGCCGAGCGCCGGGCGGTCGGAGCGCCATGTTTCTAGTGAGCCCGGCCGAGCGGAGCGTACCGTGCCCCCATGAGCAGCCATCAATCCGACCGGCTGTTGCAGGTGGTCGCTGAAGTCAGTCGGCGCCGCCTGGCCGGCGAGGACTACACCGACGCGGACGTGATCGCGGCGCATCC
>CAZVRR010000201.1:0-7697 GCA_964629745.1 uncultured Planctomycetales bacterium
CGTCGGGTCCGGCCGGGCACGATCCCCAGTAGGCGGGCCCGGGCGGCGGGGCGCCGGACCTCGCTCGTCTACCGAGCCGCGGGCGATGGAACGTCGCGCCCGCCGGCCTTACCATGTCCGGTGGGAGGAGCATCCGCATGGTCGCAGCGTCCCGCAAAGCGCAACGGGCAGAAGCAGCAGCGCAGAAACCCCGCCCCGCGGCGGAAGGCGGACCGGCCGACCGCGGCCCCGCGGCCGCCGCGCGCTTCGTGCACCTGCATGTGCACAGCGAGTATTCGCTGCTCGACGGGGCCTGTCGGATTTCGGGCTTGGTCAAGACGGCGGCCGAGATGGGCATGCCGGCCGTGGCCCTCACTGACCATGGCAACCTGTTCGGCGCGATCGAGTTCTACACGGCGGCCACGAAGGCCGGCATCAAGCCGATCCTGGGGTGTGAAGTGTACATGGCCGCCGGCGACCGGCGCGAGCGGCAGAGTCAGCGCGGTTTGCGCGAGGGCAGCTTTCACCTGCTGCTGCTGGCCCAGGACCTGGCGGGCTACCGCAACCTGGTGAAGCTGACGAGCCTGGGCTACACCGAGGGCTTCTACTACAAGCCGCGGATCGACAAGACCGTCCTGCGCGAGTTCTCGGCGGGGCTGATCTGCACGAGCACCTGCCTGGGCGGGGAGATCCCCCAGGCGTTCACGCGGCAGGACGCGGCCGCCGCGAAGGCGGTGGCGGAACAATACCTGGCGATCTTCGGCCCGGACCGCTTCTTCATCGAGCTGCAAAACCACGGCCTGGCCGAGCAGCGGACAATCAACCCGGAGCTGGCGGACCTGGCACGGCGGCTGGGCGTCGGCACCCTCGCTACGAACGACGTGCACTACCTCACGCACGACGACGTGACCGCCCACGACGTGCTCTGCTGCATCTCGACCCGGGCGCGGATCAGCGACGAGAAGCGCTTCCGCTTCGAGGCGGACCAGTTCTACCTCAAGAGCCCGGCGGAGATGGAGGCGGCCCTGCCGGAGTATCCCGCGGCCCTGGCGAACACGCTGCGCGTCGCCGAGATGTGCAACGTCGAGTTCGATTTCTCGAAGCGCTGGGCGCCGAAGTTCGCGCCGCCCGCGGGCAAGACCGCCGACGCCTACCTGCGCGAACTCGTCTACGAGGGCGCTGCGCGGCGCTACGGCGCGCTAAACGACGAGCTGCGTGAGCGGATCGACTACGAGCTGGAGGTCATTCAGAGCAAGGGCTTTTCGGGCTATTTCCTGATCGTGTGGGACGTGGTGCGCTTCGCGCGCGAGCACGACATCCCGGCCCTGGCGCGCGGCAGCGGCTGCAGCACCGTGGCCGGGTACTGCCTGGGGATCTCGGCGGCGGACCCGCTGCGCTACGGGCTGTACTTCGAGCGCTTCATGGATCCCGAGCGCGACGAGATGCCCGACATCGATATCGACTTCTGCCAGGACCGCCGGCAGGAGGTGATCGAGTACGTCCGGCGCAAGTACGGCCACGTCGCCCAGATCATCACGTTCGGGCGGTTGAAGGCGCGGGCCGCGATCCGCGACATCTGCCGCGCGCTCGAGGTGCCGCTGGCCGAAGCGGACCGGGTGGCCAAGCTCGTGCCGGAAGAGCTGAAGATGACGCTCGACACGGCCCTGGCGCGCGAGCCCGAGCTGCGCCGGCTGTACGACAGTGACGCCACCATGCGGAAGGTGCTCGACATCGGCCGCAAGCTGGAGGGGATGGCGCGGCATGCGTCCGTCCACGCCGCCGGCGTGGTGATCGCCGACGTGCCGCTCGATACGCTGGTCCCGCTCTACAAGCCCGCCGACTCGGACGAGGTGACCACGCAATTCGAGGGCGCGACCGTCGAAAAGGTCGGCCTGCTGAAGATGGACTTCCTCGGGCTGCGCACCCTCTCGCAGATCCACCTGGCCGTGCAGCTCGTGCACAAGCACCACAGCATCCAACTGGACATGCAGAACCTCGACCTGACCGATGCCCGCGTGTACGAGCTGCTGGCACGCGGCGACACAAGGGGCGTGTTCCAGTTTGAGTCCGGCGGCATGCGCGACGTGCTGATGAAGATGCGCCCCAACCGCATCGAAGACCTGATCGCGGCCAACGCGCTGTTCCGGCCGGGGCCCATGCAACACATCGACGAGTACGTGGCCCGCAAGCACGGCAAGGCGTGGAACACGCCGCACCCCGTCATGACCGAGGTGTTGCAGGAGACCTACGGCATCCTGGTGTACCAGGAGCAGGTCTCACGCCTGGTCAACCGGCTCGGCGGCGTGCCGCTGCGGCGCGCCTTCCGCCTCGCCAAGGCGATCTCGAAGAAGAGGGAGCAGATGATCGCCGCCGAGCGCGAGCCGTTCATCCAGGGCGCCATGGCCAATGGTCTCAAGCGCGACGTGGCGGAACAGATCTTCTCCGACGTCCTGAAGTTCGGTCTGTACGCCTTCAACAAGGCGCACTCGACCGGCTATGCGCTGGTCGCGTTCCAGACCGCCTTCCTCAAGACCTACTATCCCGTCGAATTCATGGCCGCGTTGCTGACGTACGAAAGCGGCAACACTGACAAGATCGCGGAATACCTTGACGACTGCCGGCGCCTGCGGCAGCCGGATGGCTCGGTCGGCATCGCGGTCCGTCCGCCCGACGTGAACCAGAGCGCCGAGGGCTTTACGGTCGTCTACCTGCCGGCGACCCGCCCGGCGGGAGCCGGGCGAAGCCGCGGCGAGATCCGCTTCGGGCTGGCGGCGATCAGCGGAATCGGGCACAAGGCGGTCCAGGCAATTCTGCAGGCCCGGTCCGACGGCGGTCCCTTCCGTGACGTGTTCGAT
This sequence comes from uncultured Planctomycetales bacterium, assembly GCA_964629745.1. Classification (GTDB taxonomy): domain Bacteria; phylum Planctomycetota; class Phycisphaerae; order UBA1845; family Fen-1342; genus JAAYXS01. The sequence continues at coordinate 2,835 of CAZVRR010000201.1, forward strand.
TTCTGCGAGCGCGTCGACCTGGCGGCGGTGAACAAGGCCGTGCTCGAGGCCCTGATCAAGTCCGGCGCCTTCGACAGCACGGGCGCGATGCGCCGGGCGCTGATGGATGCGCTGGAAACGGCGCTCGAGCTCGGGCAGGACGTGCAACGCGATCGCCGCAACGGCCAGCTCAGCATGTTCGGCGGGCTGGCCGCCGCCGAGACGCCCCGCCCGCGGCTGGGAGCACAGGAGTGGACCGACGCCGAGATGCTGGCGTACGAGAAGGCCACGCTCGGGTTCTACATCACCAAGCATCCGCTCACTCAGTACGAGCAGCTCGTGCGCGCGCTGAGCAGCGTGGACACGGCGGGGTTGCCGGCGCTGGCGGCGCGGCACGGCAACGGCGGCAACGGCGGCGGCCGCAGGCGCAGCGGCCCGCCGGTCGTGCTGGGTGGGTTGCTCTCGCGACTGCGGACGGTCGCGATCAAGCAGGGGCCCAGCGCGGGGCAGAAGATGATCGTGCTGACGATCGAGGATTTCGCCGGCTCGATCGAGGCGCTGGTGTTCCCGGACCTGCTGGACCAGGTGCGTTCGCTGCTCAAGCCTGACAGCGTGGTGTTCATCGTCGGCGAGCTGGACACGCGGCGCGAGGAGCCGAGCATCCGCGTCAACCGCGTGATTCCCGTCGCGGATGCGCGGCGGCAGCTCGCCGAGGCGGTGATCGTGTCGCTTCGCGCCGTCCCCGCCACGCTGGATCTGCTGCCGCGGGTCCGCAGCATCTGTCACACGTACGCGGGGCGCTGTCCCGTCCTGTTTGAAATCGGGCTGGCGAACGGCGAAACGCCGGTGATCCGGGCCGGCAACGGCATGGGCGTCGATCCGCGGGACGAACTGCTGGGAGAACTCGCGAACGTGATCGGCGCACCGAACGTGCGTTGCGTGGGTTCGGGCGGCAGCACCGGCATCAGCGCAGACACCTAGTCGAATAGGGCGCGCCGCCGGACGTGGTGTGCGGCGTCAATCCTTGGGCGCCACGAGGTCGAAATCCCGTTCCAGGATCGGCGTCTCGTTGCCCGCCGCAAAGAGCTTGGCGGTGAACTGCGTGGCGCCGGACTCCACCAGCCTGGCCACGGGGACCCGCAGCACCTCGCCGCGCGCTCCCACGCTTGGCGACCAGGTGAACGGCTGCTCGGCCAGGTATTCGTGGCGATCCCTGGGTGAGACGGCCAGGCGGAATTCGTTGCGGTCGGCGCTCTCCGGCAGCCCGCGTGCGACGATCAGGATCTCCTCCTGCGTGACCGGCACCTTCTTGAGTTCCTCGTAGCGGCCTTCGAAATAGCCGCCGGCCACGAGCAGGGCGTCGCCGCCCAGCTTGACCTGCACGTGCTGCGGGGCGATGCGCCGGTAGAACGCGGTCGCCAGCTCCCGCGCAATGTCGCCGGCGAGCTGCTCCGGACTGGCATCCGGCCACTGGCCGGTGCGCGAGTCCTCCTTCTCGATCGGGGCGACGCTGGAGCTCATCAGGACGCGCCCGCTGGCGGCGTCGATCACGCGCACCGTTCCGCCGAGCCGGGCCACGTGCCGGTATTCGACGATCACGTCCTCGCCCACGACGCGCGGGCGGCCGGCCCGGTCGACGATCATGCGGCCGTAGCGGTCGTACGCGTAGCGCGGGCGGCGCCGCTCGGATTTCTCCCGATTCACGTCGAAGTCAGTGAGCTGGCCGACGACGATCGCCTGCGCAACGTCGAGCATGCCGGCCGGCAGGGCGGTGTCCGGATTGGCCACGTCGGACAGGCGCGCCAGATCCTGCTCGGTGAGCACGTCCTTCAGGTCGCTGCGCGTCAGGACCTGGAAGGCGCCGTTGGCCGCGAGCTGGTCGATGAGCAGGTTTTCGGCCTGCCGCGCGGCTTCGGCACCCTCCGGCCGACTCGCCTTGAACGGAAGAACCGCGAGGCGCTGGTACTGCTCGTAGCTCCACTCAGGGTGCTGGACAATCACCGCCTGGCGGCGGCGCGACCCGCAGCCGGCGACCCCGAGCCAGACGATGGCAGCGATGAGGCACAGCCAGCGAGCGCGAGACATGGCTCGTTCTCCGGTACAGCCGGCGCCGAACGACTGCGGGCGCGTGCTCAGCTCTGGCCGGCCGCCGTCGTCAGGATGGTTTGAACCAGCGTGTTCAGCGCGGTGCCGATCGCGGACTGGAGAATCGACGACATCTGCTGGTCCGTCAGGCCGTTGCAGCCGGTCGTCAGCAGGCCGAGCGCCGCAACAACGATGGTGAGCAACCGACCGCGCCACAGTGCGAGTTTCATTTCAGGCACCTCTCTGTCCCCCATGGTTCGCGCGAAATTATACCGGGGTCAAGGTTTCCCGCGAGTCGGCTGGGTGGCGACGGGCTGAGTGGCGGCCGGCGCGCGTGTGCGCCGCACCTGCTCGAGTTCACGCTCGAATTGCTCCCGCTGACGTGCCGCCGACCCACTGAGCTCCCGGGCCGTCCGCAATGCCGCCTGGTCGGCGATGCGCTGCTCGAGTTGCTGGATCCAGCGCTGCGCGAGCTGGGCGACCACCGGCTCCTCCGGCTGCGCGGCGATCGGCCGCAACTGCGCCAGGCAGGCCGTCCACGACTGCGCCAGGGCGTCCTGCTGCGCTTCGGCCGCGATCTGAGTTTCGACCAGCAGGAGGCGCTGCCCCCAGGGCCCGTTGAGTTCCGCCGGCTCGACCGGGCGTGTCGTCGGCGCCGCACCGGGCGCCTCCGGCGGCGCAGCCCCGCCCGCCAGCAGCACACGAGCCTGTTCATCGGTGATGGGCTCGACGTACTCGCTGGCGACATAGAAGTCGACCCCGGCGGGCGGCGTGATCAGGTACCAGTCGCCGCGCCGCTCGCGGATCTGCACCGGCGTCCCCTGCGGGACGAGTGTCTGCACCTCACTTTGCAGGGGGTCCAGCTCGGTGAGCAGGCTCCCCACGCGCACGCGCAACTGCCCCTCGCTCAGCGAGACAATTCCCTCGGTGGGCGACATGCGCGTCACGTAGCGCGTCGCGACGTAGGAGAAAACGTCGGGTGGAGCGGTAACGCGGTGCCACGCGTACTCCGTGCCCGTGGCGCGAAGCACGGTGTGCCGTTCCAGGCGCGCGACGGGCGCGCTGTTCCGGTCGGCCCGGCTGCGCAGGTACACGCCCTCCGCCGTGACGCGCACCCAGCAGGGGAAGTCCCCGGCCGCGGGGGCGGACGTGGGCGCCGAGGAAGTGGCCGACGGAGGGGCGACCTCCGCGGCAACCACGCTGAGCAAGATTCCAGCCCAGGTTCCAGCCGGCACGCGCTGCTCCGTGCGAATACCGCAGAGTTGTACAGGTGAACCGCAGGCAAGCTAGCCCGCGCCCGGCACAGTGTCAATTCGCCACGCCGGCGGGAAGGGCTTGGCGCATGGGCCTGCCACCTGCGATGCTATCCCCAATGGTGAACGCTTCCCAAAGGTCGGGTCCGCTCACGGTCCTGTTAACGTGTGTCGGGCGGCGCATCGAATTGACGCAGGCATTTCGGGCGGCGGCCCGCCGTCTCGGGCTGCCGCTGCGAATTCTCGCGGTCGATACCGATGTGACGGCCCCCGGCCTGCTCTGCGCGGATCGCGGCGCGATCGTGCCGCCCGCCAGCGATGCCGGTTACATCCCTGCCCTGCTGAAGCTCGTCACAGAGGAGCAGGTGACGGCGCTGATTCCGACCACCGACACCGATTTGCCGGTCGTCAGCGCGCACCGTGCCACGTTTGAGGCCGCGGGCTGCATACCGCTGATCGGTACGCCGGACGTGATCAATGTCTGTCGCGACAAGCTCGAGACATACCGGTTGCTCACCGCGCATGGGATCGACACGCCCCGGACCTACAGCCCCGAGGAGTTGCGTGCCACCCGCCCAGCCTACCCCCTCTTCGCGAAGCCGCGGACGGGTAGTGCCAGCCAGCGCGTCAACAAGATCGAGGACGACCTCGACCTGGAGTACCTCCTGCGCCGCTACAGCGACCTGATCATTCAGGAGTACGTCGCGGGCCAGGAGTACACGCTGGATGTCTACGTGGGGCTCGCGGGTCAGCCGCGCTGTGTCGTCCCGCGAGCGCGCTGGCAGGTTCGCACCGGGGAGGTCTGCAAGGGCGTCGTGGTCAAGGATCCGGAGATCATGGCGGCCGGCCGGGCACTGGTCGAGCGCCTCGGTCCCTCACTGCGGGGAGTCGTCACGCTCCAGTGCATCGTCACGCCCGAGCGGCGCATCCGGTTCATCGAGGTGAACCCGCGGTTCGGCGGCGGTGCGCCCCTGTCCATCGCCGCGGGCGCGGATTTCGCCGGGTGGTTGCTGGAGGAATTGAACGGCGGGCAACCGACGATCGCCTTCGACGGCTTTCAACACGGTCTGCTCATGCTGCGCTACGACTGGTCGGCGTTTGTGCCGCTGCCGCCAAACCTGGCGCCGGCCCTGGTTCCGCCGACCCGACCATTCCCGCCGTTCGCGTGAGCGCCGGCCTCCTGGCTCTGCCAGGCCAGCTTCAGGCGACTGCGCATAAAAAAAGGAATGGACCCAAACTCCAGCGAGCCTGGGCCCATTCACCCCGGTCGATACAGAAACCTTGGCATGCAAGGCACCCAGGCGGGTGACCTGCAAGTCTGACGATCCCAACGCGCTTCAATCAGACAAACGAATGCGCTCTGTGGGGTGAACGGGTCGCACACCGTTCCCCTGTTCCCGCCCGGTCTATGCCCTTTCGCCCTTCCCTCGGAAAGCACCGGCGCGGGATCGTCTGCCCCCGCAAAGGGCAACCGTTGTGCCGTCATCCCGGGTACGGGGAGAGTTGGGGTGTAACAACTGTCAATAAATGCGCTTAGGCCAAGGAC